>JAEWIJ010000196.1 GCA_023387235.1 Pseudomonadota bacterium | reverse complement strand
ACGGCCGTCATGCGAAAGCTCGTGGCGCTCGCCAACACGCTGCTGACCGAAAATCGTCCCTGGCTTCCCGAGGCGCCCAAAACACCTTGACCGCCATCACAGATGCTCATCCTAACCTTCTCCCCGTATAGGACGGGGAGAAGGGACATGTAGCGCTCGGGGCTCGCTCCAAATCCATAAAAAACGGGGGTGCGGGGGTGTCCCCCGCGTGGGTTACAGGGCGACAGCCTTGTTCGCGCTGAAAGCGCGACGCGTGGTAGCCGCTCGCCCCTTCTGCGCCTTGCACACACGGCAAAGACACGAACAGTGATCACCGGATCATGTTACCATTCCAAAGTACGCACTGATCCGGGTTGCAGATGAATTCCGACGAGACGACCGACACCACCACACCACGCGCACCGTGGCACGTGCGCGTGCTCACGATCTTCCCGGACATGTTTCCGGGGCCGCTCGGCGTGTCGCTGGTCGGCACGGCGCTCGAGAACGGCATCTGGAATTTGGACTGCGTCGATATCCGCGACTTCGGGCTGACCAAGCACCGCACGGTTGACGACACGCCGGCCGGCGGCGGCGCGGGCATGGTCATGCGCGCCGACGTGCTGGCGGCCGCGATCGACCATGCGCGCGAAGATATGCCGGATGTGCCGCTGATCTACCTGAGCCCGCGCGGGAAGCCACTGACGCAGGCGCGCGTGCGCGAGCTGAGCGCGGGGCCGGGTGCGATCCTGCTCGCGGGCCGCTTCGAAGGCGTGGACCAGCGCGTGATCGAGGCGCGCGGGCTCGAGGAGATCTCGATCGGCGACTACGTGCTTTCGGGCGGCGAGCTCGCTGCCATGGTGCTCATCGACGCCTGCGTGCGCCTGCTGCCGGGCGTGCTCGGCGCGGGCGCCTCGCTCGACGAGGAGAGTTTCGAGAGCGGGCTTCTCGAATATCCGCAATACACGCGTCCACGCGAGTGGGAGGGGCACGCCATTCCGGACGTGCTGCTCTCGGGCGATCACAAGCGCATTGCGGCGTGGCGGCGCGCGGAAGCGGAGCGCCTCACGCGCGAGCGGCGACCCGATCTCCTGCCGACCGGTGTAAAGGACAGCAAAGAAAAGACATAGGAGGCAAGCCTATGATCGTGCTCATTCTGGGTCTCGTCATCTTCATCGGGATCCATCTCGTACCGACGCGA
Organism: Pseudomonadota bacterium; assembly: GCA_023387235.1. Lineage (GTDB taxonomy): Bacteria > Pseudomonadota > Alphaproteobacteria > Rhizobiales > Hyphomicrobiaceae. Next base: position 12,171 of record JAEWIJ010000196.1, on the reverse strand, counting down.
ACGGCCGTGCGCGGGGATCTCGCGGCCCGATATGGCGAGGGTACGTACAAAGGCCTCTTCTCGCTCGTCGCCTTCGTCGGCCTCGTCCTGATCATCTATGGCTATGGCGAGGCGCGCTATGCCGTGAGCGGCAATCCGCAGCTCTGGATTCCGCCGCGCTGGACGCGCCACATCACAATGACGCTCATGCTGCCGGTGTTCGTGCTGCTCGCCGCCGCCTACCTGCCGGGCCGTATCAGCGCTTCCGTCAAGCATCCGATGCTGCTTTCGGTGAAGCTCTGGGCGTTCGCGCATCTGCTGATCTCGGGACGGCTCGCGCAGTTGCTGCTGTTCGGCTCGCTGCTCGCGTGGTCGGTGTTCGACCGCATTTCGGTGAAGCGGCGCGCGCTTCCAATCAAGAGCGGCCCGGTGCGCAACGACATCATCGCGCTCGTCATCGGGCTGCTGGTCTATGCCTTCATGCTGACGCGCGGCCACACGCTGCTCATTGGCGTCCCGCTCCTGCCCTGAGGTCGCATGCCGTCACTCGATCTGATCGCCTTCCTCACCTTCGTCGCCCTGATCGGGGGCTATCACATCATCACCGGCTACAGGCCGCTCGTCGATCGCAGCATCGTCGGCGCCGTGCAGGTGCAGCGCGTTGCGTGGATGCACAACATGGCGGCGCGCGATGTCAGGATCGTCGATGCGCAGCTTCTCGCGTCGCTCTCGCAGGGCAATGCATTCTTCGCATCGACCTCGGCGATCGGCATCGGCGGCCTCGCGGCGATGATCGGATCGGGCGATCAGGTGCAGAAGCTCTTCGAGCGGCTGCCCTATGCGGCGCAGTCCACGCCGGTGGTGTGGGAAATGAAGATGGTCCTGCTGATCACCATCTTCATCTATGCGTTCTTCAAGTTCGCCTGGGCCTTTCGGCTCGCGCACTACACCGCGATCATGATCGGCGCGACGCCGATCGCGGACGGCAACAACCAGCCCGCCTGCGACGCGCACGCGCTCCGCACTGCGCAGCTCATCGGCATTGCGGGTGAGCATTCCAACAGCGGGCTGCGCGCGTTCTACGCGGCCATTGCCGCGCTCGCGTGGTTCTATCATCCGGCCGCATTCATGGTCGCGACGCTGTGGGTACTCTCGATCCTGATCCGGCGGGATTTTCTCTCGCGTTCGCGCCGGCTGCTCATGGGGCAGAAAGTATAACGGGGGCAGAAAGCATAACGGGGCCGGGCTGAGCCCGACCCCGCATGTTCTGTCGCCCGAAAATGACCGCGATCAGCCGACCTGGCTAACGATCTTCTGCACCATGTAGACCTGCAGGCCCTCGGCGCCGCCCTCGTGGCCGTAGCCCGAATCCTTGATGCCGCCGAACGGCATCTCGGGGAGTGCGAGACCCTGGTGGTTGATCGTCAGCATGCCGGCGTCGATGTTGTCGGCGAGCTTGTTCGCCGTCTTGGCATCGTGCGTGAAGGCGTAGCTGGCGAGGCCGAAGGGCAGGCTGTTCGCCTCCTTGAGCATCTCGTCCGTATCCTTGAAGCGGATCATGACCGCAACCGGGCCGAACGGCTCCTCGGAAAGGATGCGCGCGTTCTTCGGCACGTCGGTTACGACCGTCGGCTCGAAGAAGTTGCCCTGGTTGCCGATGCGGTTGCCGCCGGCCTGCACCTTGCCGCCCTTCTCGCGCACGTCGGCGATGATCGATTCCATCGCGTTCACGCGGCGCGGATTGGCGAGCGCACCCATCTTGCTGTCGGCCTCCAGGCCGTCGCCGACCTTGATGCCCTTGGCGAGATCGATGAACTTGCCGACGAACTTGTCGTAGGCCTTCTCATGCACGAAGAAGCGCGTCGGCGAGATGCAGACCTGACCAGCGTTGCGATACTTGAGACCCGAGGTCAGCGAGGCGACGGCATCCGTATCGACGTCGTCGAAGATCATCACCGGCGCATGGCCGCCGAGCTCCATGGTGGCACGCTTCATGTGCAGGCCGGCCATGGAGGCGAGATGCTTGCCGACCGGCACCGAGCCCGTGAACGAGATCTTGCGGATCGAGGGATGCGGGATCAGGTACTCGGAGATCTCGGCCGGCACACCATAGACGAGATTGAGCACGCCTGCCGGAACGCCGGCATCATGGAAGCAGCGCACGAGACCGATCGGCGAGCCGGGCGTCTCCTCGGGGCACTTCAGGATGATCGAGCAGCCGGCCGCGAGCGACGCCGCGATCTTGCGCACGGCCTGCGTCACCGGGAAGTTCCACGGCGCGAAACCGGCGGTGACACCGATCGGCTCCTGGATGACCATGTTGCGCACGCCGTCGGCGCGGGCCGGAATGATGCGGCCGTAGGCGCGCTTTCCTTCCTCGGCGAACCAGTCGATGACGTCGGCGCCCGACATCACCTCCATCTTGGCCTCGGCGAGAATCTTGCCCTGCTCCATGGTGAGCACGCGCGCGATATCGTCGGCGCGCTCGCGCACGAGGTTCGCCGCCTTGCGCAGAATGCCCGAGCGCTCGAAGGCCGAGACCTTGCGCCACGTCGCAAAGCCCTTCTCGGCGGCCTTGATCGCCTTGTCGAGATCGGGGCGACCTGCGAAGCCAAGCGTCGCGAGGGCTGTGTTCTTCGCCGGGTTCATGACATCCTGCGACTTGCCCGAAGTCGGCTGAACCCACTGGCCATCGATATAGTGATTGAGCGTTTCGTAAGCGGTCATGACTGCTCCTTCAGGGCAACGCGCTATATATGGCTTGACATAACGGGTGGGGCTGCCTGCGCGCAAGGGAGATTCCCGCGGACGGCGGGCAGCGCAGATCAGACCTGACCGGTCCGCACGGTGGCGCGCCACCTACGGACGGTCGTCGAGTTCATAAAGCTCATCGGGCACGATGACCAGCCCGAAGGCCAGCCGGATGGCAACGAGAAGCACGAGAATGGCTAGAAGCGCTCTAAGCTGCTCGGCATTGAGGCGCTGGCCGGCGCGAACGCCGTACTGGGCGCCGAAAACACCGGCGATCATCAAAGGCGCGGCGAGCAGAAGATCGACGGAGTAGTTCTGTGTCGCCTGCAGCAGCGTCGCGAAGGCCGTGATGAAGACGACCTGAAACTGCGATGTGCCGATGACGACCTTGGTCGGCACGCGCAGGAGGTAGATCAGCGCCGGCACGAGCAGAAACCCGCCGCCGACGCCCATGACCGCCGTGAGCAGGCCGATCAAGACGCCGATGGCCACCGGTGGAATGGCGCTGATGTAGAGCTTGGCCACGCGGAAGCGCAGCTTGATCGGCAGGCGCTGCACCCAGATGTGCTGACCGCCGCGCCGGCTCGACGTCTTCAGCGGACCCGGCGCGGGCCTCATGGCGCGGATGCTCTCGACGAGCATGAGCCCGCCGACGGTGCCGAGCAGCACGACGTAGGACATGGCAATGAAGAAATCGAGCTGGCCTGCGGCCTTCAGCAAGCGCTGGAGGGCAATACCAGCCGTCGCGCCGACCATGCCGCCGGCTATGAGCAGCAGGCCCATGCGAACATCGACGTTGCCGCGCTTCCAATTGGCAATCGCACCGGAGACGGACGACGCAACGACCTGGCTGGCGCCGGTGCCGACCGCAATCGGCGGCGGTACGCCGAGGAAGATGAGGAACGGTGTCGTGATGAACCCGCCGCCGATGCCGAACATGCCCGACAAAAAGCCGACCACGAGCCCGAGCAGGATCAGCACGTGCAGGCCGATGGCAAGCTCCGCGATCGGGAGATAAACGCTCATCGGCGCATCACTTTCAGATATGGCCCCCTGCCGTCCATCACGGGCTGCATACGCCCGCTTTACCGGGCCCTCACTGTGGTTCAGCGTCGCGGCCACTGGCGCAAGCCTGAAATTCCGTCAGGCAATAGCAACACGCTCGACCGGGCGCCAGCCACGGACGTTGCGCGTGTGGAAAACGCGCGCGATAACAAACAGGATCCCGATAGACCGCAGACGCAGTGGAGACCACCAATGACCGCGCGCCCGCGCCGCAGTGTGCTTTACATGCCGGGCGCCAACGCGCGCGCCCTCGAGAAGGCCAAATCGCTTCCCGCGGACGCGCTCATTCTCGATCTCGAGGATGCGGTGGCGCCGGACGCAAAGGCCGAAGCACGCACCCGCGTCACGGACGCCGTGAAGGCCGGCGGCTATGGCCCGCGCGAGCTGGTCATTCGTGTCAACGGCCTCGACACGCCCTGGGGCAGCGACGATCTCAAGGCGGCCGTCGCCGCCGGCCCCGACGCCATCCTCATTCCGAAGGCAGCGAGCGGGCACGATATCGCGCGCGCCTCGGCCGCCATGCGACAGGCCGGAGCCGGCGATGCCATGCAGCTCTGGGCCATGATCGAGACGCCGATCGCCATCCTGAAGGCCGGCGAGATCGCGGGCGCGGCGCATCACGCGGGCTCGCGTCTCGCCGTGCTCGTGCTCGGGCTCAATGATCTCGTCAAGGAGACGGGTGCGATCCTCGATGGCGAGCGCACATCGGCGCTCTACTGGCTCTCGGCCGCGCTCACGGCGGCGCGTGCGCATGGGCTCGTCATTCTCGACGGCGTCTACAACAACTTCCGCGACATGGATGGATACGCGCGCGAATGCCGGCAGGGCCGTGAGCTCGGTTTCGACGGCAAGACGCTCATCCATCCCGACCAGATCGCGCTCGCGAACGAGGTGTTCTCGCCGCCGACCGCCGAGGTCGAGTTCGCGCGCAAGATCATCGCGGCCTTCGAGCTTGCCGAGAACAAGGGCAAGGGCGTCATCAATCTCGAGGGACGCATGGTCGAGCTGCTGCACGCGGATATCGCGCGCAAGACGGTCGCGATCGCCGATGCGATCGCGAGTCGTAGCTGAAGTCCGCCAGCTGCCGGGAAGAGGTTCTCCGCCTCTTCAGTTGTGCTATGCTGGCGGATATCGCTTGTTACGGTCGTCATCCAGGGCCGGCGCTTCATGATCCCGATTGTGCTGAATGCAAAAGTCGAGCGCTGGCCCGTCACGGGTGATTTCACCATCTCGCGCGGCGCGCGGACGGAAGCGGTCGTCGTGCTCGTCGAGGCAAGCGCTGAGGGATTTGTCGGACGTGGCGAGTGCGTGCCTTATGCGCGCTATGGCGAGACCGTCGATGGCGTGATCGCGGCGATCGAAGGCGTCGGTGCGATTGCTTCGCGCGATGAGCTGACACAAAGGCTCGCGCCGGGTGCGGCGCGCAATGCGATCGACTGCGCGCTGTGGGATCTGGAAGCAAAGCGCAGCGGGCGTCGCGCATGGGAGCTCGCTGGCCTCACAACCTACACGCCGCCGCTCACCTGCTACACGCTGAGCCTCAACACGCCCGAGATCATGGCGAAGCGGGCGAGCGAGGCGCGCCAGCACGCGCTGCTGAAGATCAAGCTCGGCGGTGGTGCCGCGGATGCCGAGCGTATGCGCGCGATCCGCGCCGCGCGGCCCGATGCGCGCCTTATCGCCGATGCCAACGAGGCCTGGCATCCCGACGAGCTGGAGATGCTGCTCGCTGTCGCCGCGGAGACGGGATTTGAGCTTGTCGAACAACCGCTGCCGGCGGGAAACGATGCCGCGCTGGCGCATATGAAGCGCGCCGTTCCGGTTTGCGCCGACGAGTCCGCGCATACGGCCGAAGGGCTCGCGACGCTTCGCGATCGCTATGATGCGGTCAACATCAAGCTCGACAAGACCGGCGGGCTGACGGGTGCGCTGATCATGTCGGCGGATGCGAAGCAGCTCGGCTTCAAGATCATGGTCGGCTGCATGCTGGCGACATCGCTTGCCATGGCACCGGCAACGCTCGTCGCGCAGTCCGCCGACTGGGTCGATCTCGACGGGCCGCTGTTGCTCGCGAAGGATCGGCCGCACGGGCTGGCCTATCCGGGCTCTCGCGTCGAGGCGCCCGCGCCGGAGCTGTGGGGATAGCGAACGAGTACGCTTATGCCACGCGATGGCGATAGCGCACGGGGCGGCCGATGATGCCCTCCGCCGCTGCGAGGATCGCCTCCGCATCGAGACCGTAGTGCCCGTAAAGCTCCTGGATTGATCCCGACTGCCCGAAATTCTGCACGCCGAGCGCGCGCACGCGATGCCCGTTCACCGAGCCGATCCACGACAGCGTCTCAGGATGCGCATCGCACACCGTGATGATGCCGGCATCGCGCGGGAGTGCCGAGAGCAGCATCTCGATGTGCGCCTTGGCGCCGTAGTGGCCGCGCTCGCGCGCCCGCTGCGCATCGTGCCAACCCGCCGTGAGACGATCGGCCGAGGTCACAGCGAGCACGCCGACGCCGCGTCGGTCCTCGCTCAGGAGGCCCGCCGCCTCGATGACTTCCGGTGCGACGGCGCCCATGTAGACGATCGCGAGCGACGTCGACGCATCCGGCTTGCGCAGCCAGTAGCCGCCCTCGATGATGTCCTTGCCGAGATCCGGCGCCATGATCCGCTGGATCTGTTCGACGGGCCGCGTCGAAAGCCGCAGATAGACCGAGCCGCCCTTCTCGTCGTGGCGCCAGCTCTGCTGCGCGCCTTCCGAGCCGTCACGCTGGATGTACTCGAAGGCCCAGTTCATGATCACAGCAAGCTCGTCGACGAACGCCGGCTCGAAGGACGCGAGACCGTCCTGCGACATGCCGATGAGCGGCGTGCCGATCGACTGATGCGCGCCGCCTTCTGGTGCGAGCGTCAGGCCCGCCGGCGTCGCGACGACGATGAAGCGCGCATCCTGGTAGCAGGCGTAGTTGAGCGCATCGAGCCCGCGGCAGATGAAGGGATCGTAGAGCGTGCCGATGGGAATGAGCCGCTCGCCGAAGTGCGAATGACTGAGGCCCGCAGCCGCGAGCGTCAGGAAAAGGTTCATCTCCGCAATGCCGAGCTCGAAGTGCTGGCCCTGCGGCGACATCTCCCATTTCTGCGGGCTCATGAGACCGCGCTCTTTGAACACGTCCTCGCGGCTCTCCATGGAGAAGAGCCCGCGCCGGTTCACCCACGGCCCGAGGTTCGTCGAGACGGTCACGTCCGGCGACATGGTGAGAATGCGGTCGGCGAGCGGGCCGCCGCGCTTGGCGATCTCATCGAGAATGCGGCCGAAGCCCGCTTGCGTGCTGGCACTTCCGGTCACACCCACGGGCTGCATTTCGGGAAGCGCGATGCGGTCCGCGCTGAGGGCGCGCGTTCCCTTGGCATTGAAGGGCACGCGCGCGAGGAAATGCGCGATGTCCTGATGCGAAAGCGTGAGGCCCGCGAACGGCTCCCACTCCTCGCCTTTCTGGATGCCCTGCGCGGTCTGGAACTCGGCCATCTGCGTCTTGTTCATCAGGCCGGCGTGGTTGTCCTTGTGCCCCTGGAAGGGCAGGCCGAACCCCTTGATCGTGTACGCAATGAAGCAGCACGGCTTGTCGCTGGGTGCGCGCGCGAAGGCGTCGAGCACGCTCTCCATGTCGTGCCCGCCGAGATTGGTCATGAGGCGGGCGAGCGTCGCGTCATCGCGCTTCTGAATGATGGCGAGCGTGTCGGGATGCGCCGCGAAATCGGCTTCGAGCTGACGCCGCCAACCCTTGGCGCCCTCGAAGACGAGCGCGGAGTAGAGCTGGTTCGGGCAATCCGCGATCCAGTCGCGCAGACGCTCGCCGCCGGGCTCGGCGAAGGCCGCTTCCTGCAGCTTGCCGTACTTGATCAGAATGACCTCCCAGCCGAGGTTCTCGAACATCCCCGCAACCTTCATGAAGAGCTTGTCGGAGACGACCGAGTCGAGGCTCTGGCGGTTGTAGTCGACGATCCACCAGCAGTTCTTGAGCCCATGCTTCCAGTATTCGAGCAGCGCCTCGTGGATGTTGCCCTCGTCGAACTCCGCGTCGCCCATGAGCGCGACCATGCGGCCCTTCGGCCAGTCGCGGCTCCAACCCTTGGCGTGCACGTAATCCTGGATGAGGCTTGCGAAGCCTGTCGCCGCAACGCCTAAGCCCACCGACCCCGTCGAGAAGTCGACATCGTCCTTGTCCTTTGTGCGCGAGGGATAGGACTGCGCGCCGCCGAACGCGCGGAAATTCTGCAGCTTGTCGAGCGCCTGATTGCCGAGCAGGTACTGGATGGCGTGAAAGATCGGGCTCGCGTGCGGCTTCACCGCGATGCGGTCCTCGGGCCGCAGCACATGAAAATAGAGCGCCGTCATGAGTGTCGCGAGCGAGGCCGACGAGGCCTGATGTCCGCCGACCTTGAGACCGTCGCCGCGGTCCACCTCGTGGTTCGCGTGGTGGATCATGTACGTCGAGAGCCAGAGCACCTTGCGCTCCAGCTCCCGCAGCATGGCGAGGGTGGCGGCGCGGTCTTCGGGAATGGCGTCCTGCATGATTGGCCTCGGCTGATCGGCGCGTGCGATTAACCGAGAATAGACCGGGTGCCTTGGTGAGGGTTTGCAAACTGCGCCACGCGAGGCCTATAGAATAGCCGGATCCACTATCAGGAGCCAATACAGTGGCGGAATCAACTAATATCGCGCTCGATCGTATCGACCGCCGACTCCTGGCCGCGCTCCAGGAAAACGGCCGTCTGACCGTCGCGGAGCTTGCCGAAAAGGTCGGCCTGACGGCGAGCCCTTGCTCGCGGCGCCTACGCATCCTGGAAGAGACCGGCATCATCAACCGCTATGCGGCGCTGCTCGATCAGAAGAAGGTCGGCCTGCCTGTCAGCGTGTTCGTCTCGATCAAGCTCGACCGTCAGCAGGAGGACAAGCTGCACCGTTTCGAGGACGCCATTCGCCGCTGTCCCGAAGTGCTCGAATGCTACCTCATGACGGGCCCGCGCGATTATCTGCTCCGCGTCGTCGCGCGCGATCTCGCCGACTACGAGCGCTTCGTGAAGGACACGCTCACACGCATCGACGGCATCGCCAACATCGAGTCGAGCTTCGCGCTCGGCCAAGTGAAGCATTCGAGCGCGCTGCCGTTGGAGACGCGGTGAGGCGTTCGCGGCGTTGTTTTTTTGTGCCGCGGGCTGCTGGCAAGGGATGCTGACGCATTCAACCGTGGTGCTGTGCCTGCGGCGGCCGCCCGTTTTTATGAGCGGCCCGAGGGCTGGAAGACGTCGCCGTGGCGGTAGAAAATCTTCCAGGCCCCGTCCTCGAAACGATAGCCTTGCGTGACGCGCAGCGTGCGCTCGAACGAGCGGCCGTCGATCGTGCGGATCGTGTGCTCGAGGTCGGCGGTCAGCGCCATGGTGCCGTTGATCGATGTCACGAGATTTTCGAGACCCGTGATGCGCGCGCTGACCTGACCCGTGACCCACCTAAGACGCGAGCCGATTTCTTCCCAGCCGCGCTCCATGCCGCCGAGAGCGCCGAAGATCATGACATCCGGCTTGGGCGACCACAGCGCAATGAACGGCTCGGCATTGCCGGCACCCTGCGCGACAAGAGCCTTTTCAAATTCCACGCGGAATGTCGCGAAAGCCGATTTCAACTCTGCTTCTGTCATGTCCGCCTCCGGGTTCAGCCACCTATGCCGCGCGATGCGAGAAAGCGCGGGTTCCTGACGCGCAGCTCGGCGATCAAAAGCGTGCGCAGCGCATCCGCGAGACCGCGCGCCTTGCCCTCGGCCAGCGTTCCGGCGCGGATGTCGCGCGCGAGCTGTGCCGTAGAACCCTCGCCCTCTTCATAGAGGCTGTCGAGCAGCGACCATTCGGCCGCCTCGACCTCCTCGGCGAGACCGCGCCGCGCGATTTCGAGCGCGTTGGCGATCATGGCACCGGCATAGCGCTGCTCGGGCGCGAGCGCAGGCAGCACCTCCGCGCGCAGCATCTCGGTTGCGAGATCGAGAAGAGCATCGGCGTCGAGGCGACGTGCGGTCATGGGATCGGCCTCCCGGATTCGAGCGCGGCAATGGCTTCGAGAGCATCGAATTCCATCTCGGCCGGCATGAGACCGGTAAGCGCGAGTTGGAGCGAACGCTCACCGCCGCTCAGAAAACGCTGGCCCTGCAGGAGCGCGATCGTCGCCCAGCGCGCCGCGCCGAGGATTTCCCAGAAGGCGAGTTCGTCCTCGGAGATCGCGGCATCGGCGGCGGCATTGTAACCGTCGAGCAGATCGGCGCGCGTGGCAATGCCGCCGGCCGCGAGCGCATCATTACAGAAGCGCCAGCAGCGGGCCGAGAACCAGCCGAGGTCTTCGCGCGGGTCGCCCCAGTGGCAGAACTCCCAGTCGAGAATGCCGGTGAGATGCCCGTCCGCGACGAGATAGTTGCCCGTGCGGAAATCGCCATGCACGAGCGCGACCGGGCGTGGCGCGGGCTTGTGGGCGAGCAACCAAGCCAACACATATTCGAGCGCGGGGCGCGGCTCGCTGGCCTTGTCGAGCGCGCGCCGCATCTCCGCGACCGCTGCGCCGACGGCATCAGGCTCGGGGAGCGGCAGGAAGGCGAGCGTGTCGTTCGGCGGCCGGATGGCATGAATGCGCGCGAGCTGTTCGCCGATCTCGCGGGCGAGTGCGGGGCCGAATTCGCCGAGCTTCGGATCGCGCGTGATGCGGCGCGCCTGCGCCGTGCCGGAGAGCAGCCGCTGCACCGTGAATGGCGCACCGATCACACTCTTGTCGGCGCATTCGGCAATAGGCTCCGCGACGAGCACGCCTGCGCGATGCGCGGCCTTGATGCAGGCGAACTCGCGCGCGCGATCGAGGCTCATGGGCAGGTGGGCGACCGCGTCCGTCCTGAGCACGAGCGCGTGGGCGCCGTCGCGTGGGCCGCCTGAGATGCGCGCGTCGATGCGCCAGTTCTCCTGCACGGCGCCGCCGGACAGAAGTTCGGCGCGCGTGATCTCGACGCGATCCGCGGCGATCGCCTGCGCGAGCCAGCGCTGCAGCGGATCGAGATTGGCCGGATCGAGCGTGCGGGGACGGGTTGCAGAAGCCATCGTCATTCCGTCGGCAGGAGGTGGCCGCCGTCGACGGTGAGCACGCTTCCCGTCATGAAAGAACCGGCATCGGAAGCGAGCAGCAGCAGCGGACCATCCAGCTCACCGAGATGGCCGAGCCGGCGCATGGGCACGTGCGCGATCATGCGCTTGCCCGCTTCGGTCTCCCAGAACTCGTCGTTGAGCTCGGTCGCGATGTAGCCGGGCGCGATCGTGTTGACGCGAATGCGATCGCGCGCGAGCTCCAGCGCCATGTTGCGCGTGAGCGCGATGACAGCCGCCTTGGACGCGGCGTAGGCGGAAAGCGTCTTGATCGCGCCGAGGCCGACGATCGAGGAAATGTTGATGATCGAGCCGCCTTTGCCGGCCGCAACCATGCGGCGCGCGGCCTCCTGCCCGACGTGGAACACACCGTCGAGGTTCACGTCCATGATGGCGCGCCACTGATCCTCGCGCATGCGCGTGAACCACGCAGGATCGGTAATGCCGGCATTGTTGACGCAGATGGAGAGCGGACCGAGCGCCGCTTCGCCTTCCGCGAACGCGCGCTCGACATCGGCGCGGTTCGTGACGTCCATCGCGACGGCGTGCGCCTTGCCGCCGACGGCCTCGATGCGCGCCTTGAGCGCTTCGAGCCGGTCCGTGCGCCGGGCCGCGACGACGACCGCTGCGCCAGCGGATGCGAGGACCGTCGCGAAGTGCTCGCCGAGACCGGACGAGGCGCCCGTGACAAGCGCAGTGCGGCCGGCGAGCGAGAAATGGGTGAGTGACATTCGATCTCCGGGATGGGCGTGCCGTTTCAACCGGCAATTCACCACTTCCAGCGCGGAGATGCAATTTTGAGTGCCGCGGGCTGTTATTCCTTGGTACGGCCTGCCGGCCGGCGCGCAGTCGCGCGCTCATGAAGCGGCGATGCAAACGGGGCATTTGTCCCCGCTCTTGCGGAAAGTCGTATGTTGCCCGGCGCGAGAGCGTGGCGGGTGAATTGGGCTTGCCCGCGATGTGATCGCGCTTTCAGCGCGAGTGGGGCTTTCGCCCCACGCCCCAATCGGGGGACACCCCCGAAACCCCCGCCTTTTATGGATTTGGAGCCAGCGGCTGGCACCACCATGTCCCTTCTCCCCGTGCTTACGGGGACCGTTGCGATAAGGGATGTCTTGGCTTTGGTGCTCGGCTGCGGGTTGTGATGAGGGAGAGGATCGGCGATCCATTGCCGCCGCGCCGCGCTTTCCTGGATGCGCGGCAGCATCAGGC
>JAEWIJ010000188.1 GCA_023387235.1 Pseudomonadota bacterium | reverse complement strand
ACGGCCGTCATGCGAAAGCTCGTGGCGCTCGCCAACACGCTGCTGACCGAAAATCGTCCCTGGCTTCCCGAGGCGCCCAAAACACCTTGACCGCCATCACAGATGCTCATCCTAACCTTCTCCCCGTGAGGACGGGGAGAAGGGACATGTCGAGCTCATCCAAAATTACTTCACGCTCGAAAACGCCGTCGGCTGGAGGAACTGGTTCTCGATCTTCGCGACGATCGGACCATCCTTCTCGGTCTCCGCGCGGGCGGCGAGCCACTCGGGATCGGACTGGAAGGTGTTCCACTTCTTTTCGCGGTCCGCCATGCTGTCAAAGGCGAGCAGATAGTAGAGCGCCTGGTTGGTGTCGCCGACGAGGACCGTCCAGAAGCCGGCCTGCTTGATGCCGTGCTTTTCCCAGATCTTGAGCGTGATGGTCTCGAAGCGCTTGAGCAGGTTCGGCAGGCGGCCGGGCACGCAGTGGTAGACCCTGAGCTCGTAGATCATGGCGGCATTTCCTCCGGCTGGTTCGCGGTACGGTAATTTTGAGGTCGGGATCTGCCGGGCGCACTAAATCATGCCGCGCCGGATTCCCGACCGGTCGGGTACGCCTGATGTTGGCCTATTCCCGTGAGTTTGGCCACCGGCCTCGGAATGTCCCGCGCGATATATCGGCGCCTGATTTTTGGTATTGCATTGAAAAATAATAATAAAATGTGAGTGACATGCTACAGATCTGAGGCCGGCGCCTGCTATCCATGCAATTTTGCAGTGCGCCGCACAAAAATCCCCCTTGTAAATGCTGCGCCGCACATATACTTATCACCTTGCGAGAGCGATCTCGCAGCCCTCCTTTGGGCGTTTCCTCCCTAGACTTGGGCCGTTCGGGAACCGGACGGCCCCTTTTTTTGCCTAAAGCGCATTGGCGTGGCTGGCCCGCGCGCGTACAGGGTGACGGACAGCCCCCCGCGAGCTATAGACCCGCGCGCAGACTGCAATTTTTTATCTCGAAGGCCCCTGTCCGACATGTCCGATACCGTTGCCGTGAACGCCGCCCTGCTCGAACGCCTCGTTGCCGCTCTCGAGCGCATGGCGCCGCCTGCTGCGCCGCCCGTCGATTTCGAGGCGGCCGAGGCCTTCGTCTGGCAGGCGGATCCGGTGGCGTTCCTGCCCGTGCCGCATGTGAACCGCCAGCCGCTCAAGCTGCTCAAGGGCATCGAGCTGGCCTCGGATCAGCTTCTCGAGAACACGCGACGCTTCGCGAACGGTCTTCCGGCCAATAATGCCCTGCTGTGGGGGGCGCGCGGCATGGGCAAGTCCTCGCTCGTCAAGGCCGCGCACGCCGAAGTCTCGAAGGAGATGGCAAAAGCCAAGGCGAAGGGCGGCCTGAAGCTCGTCGAGATCCATCGCGAGGACATCGACTCGCTGCCCACCTGTCTCGCCTTCATGCGCGGCAGTGCCCATCGCTTCATCGTGTTCTGCGACGATCTTTCTTTTGACCACGACGATACGAGCTACAAGTCCTTGAAGGCCGTGCTCGAAGGCGGCATTGAAGGCCGCCCGCAGAACGTGCTCTTCTATGCGACGTCGAACCGCCGTCACCTCATGCCGCGCGACATGATGGAGAACGAGCGCTCGACGGCGATCAACCCGTCCGAGGCCGTGGAGGAGAAGGTATCGCTCTCCGACCGCTTCGGGCTGTGGCTCGGCTTCCACAATGGCAGCCAGGACCAGTATTTCGACATGGTGCGCAGCTATGCGGCGCATCACGGCATCAAGATCGCCGACGACGAGCTGATCGCGGAAGCGCGCGAGTGGGCCATGACGCGAGGCGGCCGATCGGGCCGCGTCGCGTGGCAGTTCATCCAGGATCTGGCGGGACGCCGCGGCGTCAAGCTGGTGAGCGACTAGAGTGGCGTCGTGCGTCCTGCGCCACGCCCGGCCAAGATGAGGGAGTGGGTGCGATGACGAAGACGACAGTGGCCATCATTGCCCAGGGTGCCATGGGCGCCGGCACGGCCGCGCGGCTGACGGCGAACGGCGTCGATGTCGTAACCTCGCTCGAAGGGCGCAGCAGCGCCAGTCGCGCGCGCGCCGAGAAGGCCGGGATGCGCGGCGTGGATCTCGCCGGCATCGCCGCCGCCGACATCATTCTCTCCATCGTGCCGCCGAGCGATGCGCTCGCCCTTGCCGAGCAACTCGCGCCGACGCTCAAGGCGTCGAAGAACAAGCCGCTCTATGCCGACATGAACGCGGTGAGCTCCGAAAAATCGCGGGAGGTTGCAGGCATCATCGAGCCGACGGGCTGCACGTTCTCGGACGGCGCCATCATCGGCCCGCCCCCGCGCCCCGACACGCGCAATACCGTCTACTTCTTCTCCGGCATTCCGGGTGAGCGCGTCGCCTCGCTCGGCAAGGGTGGGCTCGAAGTGAAGATGGTGGACGGCCCGGTCGGTGCCGCCTCCGCGCTCAAGATGTCCTATGCGGCGATCGGCAAGGGTCTGACGGCGCTCGCGTCCGCGTCCATCCTCATGGCAGACAAATACGGCGCCAAGGAAGCCCTGCTCGAGGAGCTGCAGCGCAGCCAGCCGAATACGCTGAAGGGCGTAAGCTGGTCCGTGCCGGACATGTTCGTGAAGGCCTATCGCTTCGTGGGCGAGATGGAGGAGATCGCCGAGCAGAGCGGGCGCAAGTCCACCGCCGCGATCTACAAGGGCATTGCCGATCTCTATCGTGAGATCGCCGCCGACCAGGATGGGCCGAAGAAGGACGTCGCCACGCTCGAGCAGTTTTTCAAGAAATAGCGTGCTCGCGCCAATCGGCCATCAGAGCCGGACAAACAATTGGAGGAACGCATGATCGAGAAACGAGCGCTGGGTCGAACCGGCGAGCAGGTATCGGTGCTCACCTTCGGCTGCGGTGCCGTCGGCGGGCTGATGGTGAAGGCCGATGAAGCCGAGCAGGAGCGCGCCGCCGCCATGGCGCTCGAGCACGGCGTGAACTTCTTCGACACTGCGCCGGGCTACGGCGATGGCGCATCCGAGATCAACCTCGGAAAGCTGCTCAAGAAGTTGAAGCCCAAGGCGCTGATCGGCACCAAGGTGCGCGTGCCGAGTGCCGATCGCGGCCGGATCGCTGCCAGCATCAATGCCGCGCTCGACGAAAGCCTGAAGCGCATGGGGCGTGACAGCGTCGACCTCTATCAACTCCACAATCCGCTGACGCCGGATGCCAGCGGCGAGACGCTGACCGCGGCGCTCGTTCTCGGCGAGGTCGTGCCCGCATTCGAGAAGCTGCGCGATGCCGGCAAGATCCGCTATCTCGGTTTCACCGCGCTCGGCGACATCGGCGAAGTCGACAAGGTTGTTACGGCCGGCGTCATGGATTCCGCACAGATCTGCATGAACGCGCTCAATCCCTCGCCTGTCGAGACACTGCCTGCCAACTATCCCGCGCAGGACTACAAGCGCCTCATGGCGCGTGCGCATGAGGCCGGCGTCGGCTCGATCTGCATTCGCGTGCTTGCCGGTGGCGCGCTCAGCGGTGAGATGGAGCGCCATCCGCGCGGCTGGGCCGTGGTGCCGCCGATCGGTTCGGGCTCGGACTATGCGCGCGATGTCGAGCGCGCGCGCCGCTTCCGCCCGCTGGTGGACGAAGGCCACGCCGCGAATCTGACCGAGCTTGCCATTCGCTATGC
>JAEWIJ010000162.1 GCA_023387235.1 Pseudomonadota bacterium | reverse complement strand
TCGCGGAGTTGAAATCCACCGGGCTCGTGGCGGCGACGTATAGCGGCGGCGGTCCGGGCGTGACGTTCGCGCGCGTCGGCGCCGCGGAGTGGGACGAGCGTCGCACGGCGTTCCGGGACGCGCCTGCACCGCAAGCCAAGCGTGATGCGGCGGAGTGATCTGCCGCATTCATCGGCCAGGAGACCCCGTCAGGGAGCCAGTTGATCGGGAAAGTCGGTGGCGAGGATCGGCTTGCCGAAATAGAAGCCCTGTTGGTGTGTGATGCCCGCTCGGGCCATCATCTGCGCCGTTTCCTCATCGCCCACCCACTCGGCGACCGTCTCGAGATTGAACGTTTCCGCGATCTCGACCAGCGTCTTGATGAACACCTGATTGTCCGGCTCCGCCGTCAGGTTCCTGATGAAGGAGCCGTCGATCTTGACCATGTCGACGTTGAGGGTCTTGAGGTTCTTGAAGGACGTGTAGCCCGCGCCGAAGTCGTCGATGGCGACACGGCAACCGAGTTCCTTCAGCGTGTCGACGAAAGCGATCGAAACATCGAGGTCGTGGATCGCTGCGGTCTCGGTGATCTCGATGGTCAGCCGCTCGGTGATCTGGCGGCGCCCGGCCGTCAGGCGATGCAGCGCGACGAGCCACTCGTGATCGCTCGACGTGTATCCGGAAACATTGATCGAGAGATGGATCGTCGGGTGCGCCTTGGCGAAGTCCACGGCGAGTTCCAGCACCCGGCGGTCGATAAAGCGCGAGAGGCCGAGCTGCTCGGCGAGCGGTATGAACTCGCCTGCGGACACGATGCTGCCGTCCGGGCGCTGCATCCGCAGCAGACACTCGTAGAACTCGGGCTTGCGCGTGCGCGTCGAAACGATCGGCTGCAGGGCGAGCAGCATTCGGTTCTGCTCGAGGGCGGAGATCACCTCGTCGGCGATCGAGATATTGCGCTGGCGGGCTTCCTCGGTGGTGGTGCAGGGCTGGTAGGCGGAGAAGCCGTCATGACGACGCGCCTTGGCCCTCTCGAGAGCCTGCATGGCCTGGCCCAAGGCCTGCGGCACCGTCGAGGCCTGATCGGGAATGAGGACGCCCCCGATCGAGATCGTAGCCGATAGCTGGCAGGCGGCCGTGCGGATGGTCGTGTCTCTCACGATGCGGACGAGACGCTCCGCGGCAACACGCATGGCGCCCGGGCCGCAGTCATTCAGGATGATACCGAACTTGTTGGACGAGTAGCGGCCCACGGCGTCGCCGACGCGCATGTGCGCGCGGATGATCTGGGCGACGGCGGCCAGCACCTCGTCGCCGATCTCGAAGCCGAAACTGTCGTTGATGGTCGCCATGTTGTCGACGGCCACCATCAGGAAACAGGCCGTCCGGCGCGTACGCTCCGCTCGGGCGAGAATGGCGCCGAGAGCTTCCGTGAGGCGGATGCGATTGAGCTGGCCGCTCAGCTCGTCGTGATCCGAGCGGTGGAGCAGCCGCTGCTCTTCCCAGTAGCGGTCGTTGATCACGCGGATCACGCCGCGGACCGTCTGCGTCCGGCCCTGGCCGTCGAGGGTGGCTTGCCCGTGGTCCTCGAGCCAAAGCGAACCAGCGCTGCGACGCCCACCCGGCGTGAAGCGGTACTGCACGCGGAACGGCACGCTCGTCTCGCGAGGGTTAGTCATGGGGCGAAGGATTGCGTCGGCGCGCAACTGATGATGCTCGGGTGCGACGAGGAACTGAAAGTCCGCACCTGTGCCGATGGTGAGAGGCGAGCGGACCCCGAGTACGTCGCAGGCGTTCTCGGCCCACTCGACGCGGTCGCTCAGCACGTGCCACGTATAGGCGGTTTCCTGAACTGCCGTTAGAATGCCGAGGAGATCCACCTCCGAGCTGGCGGCATCCTCGTCCGTCGGCACGGCATTGGGACCCGGCCGATATCCGTCGGGGGGCTCGCTTTCGTTGATTGCGCGTCGAGCAGAAGTCTTGGCTTCGACGATGTCGCGAGCTGGGGGCACGGCACGAGATTCCGTTTTGCGAGCACCGGCTTACGGCCACTTCCAGCCGGAGATCGGGACGCTCGAACGGAAAAACCGTAGCGGCAACAGGTTAACAAGCGATCAAACCCGGACGGACTGTCGGCCGCCGGCCAATTCGTGACCATGGCCGATGCCGATAAGTATTTGATCGATGTTCAGAGGGAGCGATCCGGCGGGCTCAGTGCTCGCCGATATTCAGGTCGCGCCGGGCAGTACGGATGCCGATCATGAAGCCCGCCACGACGTCGATGAGCGTGGCGATCATGATGAAGAAGAACACCGACGTCGCGGCCTGCTCCACGAGCAGGAACTCGATGAGGCAGGCGATGAACACGAGCATCGACAGGCCGTGATCGAGGAGCGAGGAGGAGGCCGTGTAGGTGGATTTGATCAGCTCGAAGAAGAGCAGGAACATGGTGATCAGAATGAGCAGATCGCCCATCGAGAAGCGCCACCGCGCGCCCCCGACCATCGGCAGCTCGAACAGGACCTTGCGCAGCACGTCGTCGGCGTGCTGGCTGCCGCTGAACAGCACCACGATGTTGTAGAGAATGAACGAGATGACGATCAGCGGCAAAGCCCGGAGCGACATGGAGTTCTCCCTCAGTGTGCCGCTGCAGCGGCTAGTGTCCCGCTTCCGAAGTTGCTGGCGTCCCAGGCGAATTTCTCGATCGTCACACGATCTCACCGCGCTATCGTGCGAATATGGCGGGATGTGGCCGCATGGTAAATAACCGCGATCTCAGAAGATCCGACCCGCCCCGATGCGGTTACCAGACCGCGCAGGTGGCAAGATCGACGCTCAGACCTCGTTCTTGGCCGGCAGGATCTGGCGATCCCGGTACGTCCCGGCCTTGAGATCGATGTGATGCGGACGGCGGATGTTGCCGGACTTCTTGTCCTCGACGAGAGTCGGGGCGGAAATCGCATCGGCGGAACGGCGGGTGCCGCGCTTCATCCGCGACACTTTCTTCCTGGGGACGGCCATTGTTCGTACTCGCTCAATTAGGTCGACGGCGGCCTCAGGCTCTCGCCATGATCGGAACGGCGGCTGAGGCTTGAATTTGGGATATCGCGGTCAGAACGTCCTCGATGGACAACCCCGCAATCGGGCGCGCTTATAGCGCCTTTCCCCGGGCTTGGCCAGCGGTTGTTTCCCGGCGCCGGCCCGCCCGCCACGTCACGGGACCAGCTTATAGCCTCCCATTTCGGTAATCAGAAGCTCGGCGCTCGAAGGGTCCTTCTCGATCTTCTGGCGCAGGCGGTAGATGTGCGTCTCGAGCGTATGGGTCGTGACGCCGGCATTATAGCCCCAGACCTCGTGCAGCAGCACGTCGCGCGTGATCACCTTCTCGCCGGCGCGATACAGATACTTGAGGATCGACGTTTCCTTCTCGGTCAGGCGGATCTTCTTGCCGCTCCCGTCGATCAGCACCTTGGAAGCGGGCTTGAAAGTGTAGTGCCCGATCGAGAAAACCGCATCCTCGCTCTGCTCGTGCTGGCGGAGCTGGGCGCGGACGCGGGCGAGAAGCACCGCGAACTTGAAGGGCTTGGTGACATAGTCGTTGGCGCCGGCATCGAGCCCGAGGATGATGTCGGAATCCGCGGCGTTGCCGGTCAGCATGATGATAGGGCTCTTGAATCCGGCCTTGCGCATGACCTTGCAGGCCTCGCGCCCATCCATGTCCGGAAGGCCGACGTCAAGCAGAACGAGATCGAGACGGGTCTCGCGCGCGATCTCGATGCCCTGTCCGGCGGTACCGGCGGTCAGGATATCGAACTCGTCGTGAAGCGCGAGCTGGTCCTTGAGAGAAGCACGAAGCTCCTCGTCGTCGTCGACGAGTAACACCGTACGTGCCGTACTCATGTGGCAACGCTCCCAATTGGCGAATTTTGCGGGTGCAGCATAACACTGGTTGCCCAATGGATACAGCTACCGGGGAAAAGATGGAAATCCGGAGTCTGCGTGGCGCCGCCCGCGGCGGTGGATTGCCGCACCATGGTCGTGTGCTTCGGGTCCATGCGCGCGCGGGCTCCGCGGCCCGCGGCATTCTCGTCATGGGATCGCTCGCGCTGCCGTGCGCCCTCGGACGGAGCGGGCGATCGACCCGCAAGCGGGAGGGCGACGGTGCCACACCCAGTGGGACCTGGCGCCCGGTGCTGGTTCTCTATCGCGCCGATCGTCTGCCCCGTCCACAGACAGGGCTGCCGGTACGTCCGGTCGAGGCCGACGAGGGGTGGTGCGATGCTGTGGGAGACCGCAACTACAATCGACCTGTGCGTCATCCCTATCCGGCCAGCGCCGAGCGCTTGTGGCGCGAGGATAACCTCTACGATGTGATCGTCGTACTGGACCACAACCAGCGACCTCGGGTGCAGGGCGCCGGAAGCGCGATCTTCATGCATGTGGCGAGACCCGGATATGGCCCGACCGAGGGCTGCATAGCGCTCGCGCGGCATCATCTGCTGCGGGTGCTTGCCAAAGCTGGCTCTGGCACGCGCGTGATTGTCAGCTGAGCTGATGAGGCCGCGGGGTGAGCGACGACACTGGGGGAGCAATCGGCTCAGGCCCCGCGGCCCGGCACCGCAAGGGTGCGGTACCGTCCGTCACCCGGCAAAAGCTTCCCTCGCCGGGGGTAGGTGAAGGGCGGATTGAGATCGCCGTGACGGCGATCCCGATCCGTGCAGCGTTGCGGGAGGTGATGCGCGGTGAACGCGTGGCCACCTGGCGCTCTCGCTTAGGGTACGACCTCGCCGTGCAGGCGGATGTCGAGGCCTTCGACCTCAGACTGCTCGTCGACCCGGAGGCCCATGAACAGCTTGATCACCATGAGGATCACGAAGGTCGCGACGGCGCACCACACGATCGTGGCGACCGTACCGTAGAACTGCGTCCACACCTGAGCAGCGTTGCCTTCGAGGAGGCCGCTCTTGCCCTCGCCGCCGACCCAAGCCACCGCGAACACGCCCGTGAGAATCGCGCCGGTGAAGCCGCCGACACCGTGGATGCCGAACACGTCGAGGCTGTCATCGTAGCCGAGCGCGCGCTTGATGCCCGTCGATGCGATGAAGCAGACGACGCCACCAATGAGGCCCATGATGAGAGCGCCCTTGGGATCGACGAAGCCGGCCGCCGGGGTGATGACGACGAGACCCGCGATGGCGCCCGACGCGATGCCGAGAATGCTCGGCTTGCCGTGCGTGACCCACTCCGCGAACATCCAGGCCATAGCAGCGGCGGCTGCGCAAATCTGCGTCACGAGCATGGCCATGGCAGCGGAGTCGTTGGCGCCACCAGCCGAACCGCCGTTGAAGCCGAACCAGCCGATCCACAGGAAGGCAGCGCCCATGGCCGTGTAGACGAGGTTGTGCGGCGCCATGTTCTCGGTGCCGTAGCCCTTGCGCCGGCCGAGCACGATGGCCGCAACGAGGCCTGCTACGCCGGAGTTGATGTGCACGACCGTCCCGCCGGCGAAGTCCATGATGCCGCTTTCGCCGAGGAAGCCACCGCCCCACACCCAATGGCAAATCGGCGCATAGACGACGATCAGCCACAGCGTGATGAACACCAGGAAGCTCGAGAACTTCATGCGGTCCGCAACCGCGCCGGCGATGAGGGCAGGCGTGATGATCGCGAACGTCATCTGGAAGGTGGCGAACAGGGACTCGGTTATGGAGAGGGGGGCGAACAGCCCATCCTTCGTCATGCCGGCGAAGAACATCTTGCCGAAGCCGCCGAAGTAGGCGTTGAACGCACCGCCGTCGCCGAAGGCAATCGAGTAGCCGACGACCATCCAGACGATCGACAGCAAGCAGGCCGCCGCAAAGGACTGCATCACGGTGGCAAGGACGTTCTTCTTGCGCACCATGCCGCCGTAGAAGAGAGCAAGGCCGGGAATTGTCATCATGAGGACGATGACGGTCGACGTCATCATCCAGGCCATGTCGCCCGTGTTCATCGTGGGAGGCGGGGTGGCCGCCTGCGCCAGCGCGGGCAGCGCGGTGGTCATGCTGACCATGGCCCATGCGGCGGTCGTGGCCGCTACGCTGGTTATCGAACGAATGCATGTCTTCATGGGTTTGTTCCTGCCACCAGTCCAGTTAGAAGTTAGCGTTTCGCCTCGGTCGACGCGCCGGCCGCGTTGTCCCCCGTCTGCCAAGGCAGGCCGGCCGGTGGCGGGCGCGACGTCCAGTTCCTCAGAGTGCGTTGTCGTCCGTCTCGCCGGTGCGGATGCGGAGCGTGTGCTCGATGGCCGAGACGAAGATCTTGCCGTCGCCGATCTGGCCGGTCTTCGCGGCGTTGGCGATCGCGGCAACGGCCTTGTCGACCTCCGCCGAAGTGACGGCGACCTCGATTTTGATCTTGGGAAGGAAGTTCACGGCGTACTCGGCGCCGCGATAGATCTCGGTATGCCCTTTCTGA
This sequence comes from Pseudomonadota bacterium, assembly GCA_023387235.1. Lineage (GTDB taxonomy): Bacteria > Pseudomonadota > Alphaproteobacteria > Rhizobiales > Hyphomicrobiaceae. The sequence goes on along the minus strand of JAEWIJ010000162.1, from coordinate 10,073 downwards.
CGGCCATACCCCTTGACCTCAGAGACAGTCATGCCTTGCAGCCCGAGGTCGGTCAGTGCGGAGCGCACCTCCTCGAGCTTGAACGGTTTGATGATCGCAGTGATGAGCTTCATGGCCATTCGACCTCGCGTCTTGGCGTACGTCCGACGAAGCTGCGGACGTGCGCGTTCCAAGGCCTGCGCAGAACAGGCCTTGGTTAAGACTCAAAGTGCGTGCCAGTTTGGAATGAGCGATCTATCCCATTGAAATATATAAAGATGATAGCCCGTCGATAGTCATTTGGGCAGTCACGAATGCCCAAAAAACAGGCAAAATAGGCAATTTGCACGTTAGCTGACCACAAAGCCGGTCGGCTGCTGTCGCATCAGGCCTTCCTGCGTGGTCGAGGCGACGAGAAGACCATCGCGCGTGAAGACGCTGCCTCGGCAGAAGCCGCGCGCGCCGTAGGCCGAGGGGCTGTCCTGGGCATAGAGAAGCCATTCGTCGGCGCGGAAGGGCCGGTGGAACCACATGGCATGGTCGAGGCTCGCAAGTTGCAGGTCCTTGTCGAACATCAGCTTGCCGTGCGCGATGAGCGCGGTATCGAGAAGCGTGAAGTCCGAGGCATAGGCCAGGACGCACTGATGCAGGGGGAAGGAATCGGGCAGCCGCTTGGTTGCCCGCATCCAGATGAGCTGGCGCGGGTCCCGCTTGTCGCGCGCGAAATAGCGCGAGACGTCGACGGGGCGGATCTCGATCGGGCGCTCGCGCTCCCAGTACCTGCGCATGTTCTCGGGGAGCATGTCGAGCATTCGCTCCTTGAGGTCATGCTCGCTCGGCAGCCCCTCGGGCGGTGGGACGTCGGGCATGGGTGCGTGGTGATCGAAACCGTCCTCGTGCTTGTGGAAGGAGACGCTCATGACGAACATGGCGCGGCCGTGCTGGATGCCTTTGACACGGCGGGTGGTGAAGCTGCCGCCATCCCGGATGCGCTCGACGTCGTAGATGATGGGCTCGGCCGGGTCGCCAGGAAGGAGGAAGTAGGCGTGCAGGGAGTGAGCGATACGCTCCTCGGGGACGGTCCTGACGGCGGCGACGAGGGCCTGGCCAAGAACCTGCCCGCCATAGACGCGCTGCCAGCCCGCCTTGGGTCCGCGACCACGGAACAGGTTCTGCTCGAGCCGCTCGAGGTCCAGAATGCCGACAAGATCATCGACGGCGCTGGTCTCGGACGCTTTCTTTCGGGCCATAGCGGCGGCATCCTCGGGGTTGGTGGACAGGGCGGTGCGCAAAGCGGCGTCCGCACTACAGCATAGAGTCGGAGCGCGGTATGCGCGATCATGACATCGTTATCGCGGGCGGCGGGCTGACGGGACTCGTACTGGCGCACACACTCGCCGGAGTCTTTGGCCCGGCGGTGCGCATTGCAATTCTCGATGCTGGCACGGGCGGCCGGCTCGATCCGCGAAGCTACGCGCTCTCGGCGGGCTCGCGCCGGCTTCTCGACGCGATCGGTGTATGGGCAGGGTTATCGGCCGAGGCCCAGCCAGTCAGCGGCATCGACATCACGGATTCGAGTCTCACTGACGCCATCAGGCCGGTTCTGCTGAGCTACGATACCGATGTCGGCGAAGGCGAGCCGGGTATGTGGATCGTGCCGGCGGACGCGCTACTCAAGGCGGCGCAGGCGGTCGTTTCCGATACGGCCGGGGTGATACGGCTTTCCGGAACGGCAACCGGCCTCTCGGCAGACGCGAGCGGGATCACTCTGAAGCTTGCCGATGCGCGCGCGCTCACCACGGGTCTTGTCGTGGCCTGTGATGGCCGCGCGTCGCCGTTGCGCGCGGCTGCCGGCATCGGGACCGTCGAGCGCCAATACGCGCAGACGGGGATCGTCGCGACAGTTCGACACGAGCGGCCGCATGGGGGCCGGGCGGTCCAGCATTTTCTTCCTGCCGGGCCATTCGCGATCCTGCCGATGACGGGCAACAGATCCTGCGTGACCTGGACCGAGGAGGCGGGCGAAGCGGCGCGCATTCTGGCGTTCGACGATCAGGGATTTCTCGGCGAGCTTGAAAAGCGCTTCGGCTATCGACTCGGCGCGCTGGAGCTTGCGGGGCCGCGCGGAAGCTGGCCGCTCGCGATGCATCTCGCGCGTGAGCTGATCGCGCCGCGGCTCGCGCTCGCGGGCGATGCCGTGCGCGGCGTTCATCCGATAGCGGGGCAGGGGCTCAATCTCGCGCTGCGCGACGTCGCTGCACTCAGCGAGTGCCTTGTGGATGCCGTGCGTGTCGGCCTCGATGTGGGGGATGCGACGGCGCTCGAACGCTATGCGCGCTGGCGGCGCTTCGACGGCGCGGCGGCGGCGGCGGCGTTCAGTGCCCTCAACGTGCTTTTCTCGCAGGACAACGCGCTTCTGCGCTCGGTGCGCGATGCCGGACTTGGCGTTGTCGACCGACTGCCGGGCCTCAAACAGTTGCTGGTGAGCGAAGCCGCGGGGCTCACGGGCGAGGTGCCGAAGCTTCTGCAAGGCGAAGCGCTGGCGATTTGAATCACGACGGTTCGACCTGCCGGCAATAGGTCTCGCGCATGGCGAGCGAGCAGATGAACCCCACCACGCAGCCAATGACGACCGCGGCGAGCGCAACGCGGTAGGCGGCCGCATCATAGACGCGCGCGCCGGCGATCATGTCGCCTTTCCAGGTCAGATCGAGCAGCCAGCCGAGCAGCGGCTGGTAGAACGCACCGGCGCCGGTGACGAGTCCATTGACGAGGCCGATGGCCGTGGCACTCACCGCCGGCGGATTGATCTCGCGGGCCGCGGCGAAGCCCGAAATCTGCGATGCGCCGCCGAATCCGCAAAGAAAGCAGAGCGCCATCAGCATCGGGATCGAAAGCCCAGGGATGAAGAGGATGGCCGACATTGTTGCGGTACAGACGACGAGCCCGAGCATGAGAGGGATACGCCGGCGGCTGATATGATCGGACGTCCAGCCGATCAGTGGCGCGCCGACAGCCCAGCCGAAAAACATCATCGACGTTATGGAGGCCGCTGCCGTTCGGTCGATGCCGAGCGTCGTGACGAAATAGGGAACGCCCCAAAGACCGGCGAAACCGAGCAGCGGTCCGGTCGTGCCGAGGCCCGCGATGGCGATGAGCCACGTCTGGCGATTGCGTATGACGCGGCCGAGCCCGGCGAGCATCGGGACGGATGCCCTCGTTTCCCAGGGGCGATCGCGCACGGTCGTCCAGGCCGCGATGCCAATGATCACGCCACCCGCCGCGAGGGCGAGCACAGCGCCTCGCCAGTCGAGCGCTTCGACGACGAGACGCAACGGCGCTTGGCCGATCACGCCGCCGAGCATGCCCATCATCATGGCGAGCCCGGAGAGGAGCGCGAAGCGCTGGGCGGGGAACCATAGGCCGGCGACAGCCATGGCACCGACGAGGCTGAAAGCAGCGGAGGTGCCGATGACGAAGCGGCCGAAGGCGGCGCCGGAGATGCCGCTGCTCAACGCGAAGATCACGCATCCGACGCCGCACATGAGGGCCGCCAAGGTCATCAGGCGACGGGGGCCAAACCGATCGATCAGCATCCCGACGGGGATTTGCGCGCCGGCATAGCCGTAGAAATAGACCGCCGAGAGGTTGCCGATCACGGCCCCGCCTACGGCGAGGTCGCGCATCATCTCGTCGATCATCACGCTCGGCGCGACCCGCAGAACGTAGGCGTAGAGAAAGAACAGAGCGCCGGTTGCCCAGCCGAGCAGATGGAGGGTCGGCAAGGTGCTGGTCCTTCAAAGGTGCGCGGATTTCCTCCGCTCTGGAGGGCCGTCGTCGGACAATCGGCGTTAGCCAACGTGCGCAGCCCCGCTCCACCCGTCAACGCCCGCTCCGGAGGGGCCGATGTGCACAGGCTTGACGTCTCAGGAATGGCGCTTGACACATAAAGATATCTTTATATGATTTTGAGACCCTCGGCGATAAAGCCGGAGGAGGCCCCTGAATGCCGTTGTCGTCGCAGAGCGTCGTGACCATCCTGAAGGCTGCCGCAGAGCCGACGCGGCTGCGCATCCTGTTGCTGCTTGGCACGAGCGAGCTCAACGTGAAGGATCTGACGCGCATCCTCGGCCAGAGCCAGCCGCGCATCAGCCGACATCTCAAGCTGCTGGCGGAAGCCGGCCTGATCGAGCGGACGCGCGAAGGGAGCTGGGCCTATTTTCAGCTCGTCGTGGCAGGTCCGGCAGGCGCGCTTGCGCGGCGGCTCCTCGACAGCGTGGACCTCGCCGACGCCCAACTTCAGCGCGACCGCAATCGCGCCGAGGCGGTGAAGCGCGAGCGCGAGGCGGCGGCGCAGTCCTACTTCGAGCATCATGCGGCGCAGTGGGATGAGATCCGCTCTCTGCATGTGACGGAGAGCGCGGTCGAGAGCGCCATGCGGGCGGCGCTGGGTCCGGGGCCGTTTCGCCATTTCGTCGATGCGGGGACAGGCACGGGCCGCGTCCTGCAGTTGTTCGCCGATCGCTTCGAGCGCGGTACCGGCATCGATATCAACCACACCATGCTTGCCTATGCGCGCGCCAAGCTGACGGCAGCCGGCGTCGCTCATGCGCGCGTGCGACATGGCGATCTTTATGATCTCGGTCTCGAGGACGGCGGCGCCGATGCCATCGTCGTGCACCAGGTGCTGCACTTCCTGAGCGATCCCGGGCAGGCCATTCGCGAGGCGGGCCGCATCCTAGAGCCGGGCGGGCGTCTGCTCATCGTCGACTTCGCGCCGCACGAGCTCGAGTTTCTACGCGAGACCCAGGCGCATGAGCGCCTCGGGTTCCCGCCTGCGCAAGTCGAGCAATGGCTGCAGGAAGGCGGGCTCAAGGTTCTTTCGGTGAACAGGCTCGCGCCCGAAGTGAGCGATCCGGAAGGCAAGCTCACCGTGATGTTGTGGACGGCGGAGCGCCTGCGCGTGCACGCACACAGTCGCCAGGCGGAGCGCATTTCCAAAGTAGAGGTTGTCGGCTGATGAAATCGGTCCAGCAATTGCACGAGCGGCGCAGTCGCCTCGTCGGCGACGGCGAGATCAATGTTTCCTTCGAGTTCTTCCCGCCGAAGACCGAGCGCATGGAAGAGGCGCTGTGGACGGCCATCCGACGTCTCGAGCCCATGGCGCCGGAGTTCGTGTCGGTGACCTATGGCGCGGGCGGATCGACGCGCGAGCGCACGCACGCGACCGTCGCCCGCATCGTCGACGAAACGAGCCTCGCGCCCGCGGCTCATCTGACGTGTGTCGGCGCGACGCGCGAGGAAGTCGACGAGGTCGTTCGCGGCTACTGGGATGCCGGCGTTCGCCGCATCGTTGCGCTGCGCGGCGATCCGGCGGCGGGCGTCGGTGCGCGCTACGAGCCGCATCCGGGCGGCTACCAGAGCACGGCCGATCTCGTCCGCGGCATCAAGGCGATCGGCAATTTCGATATCTCGGTCAGCGCCTATCCGGAGAAGCATCCGGAGAGCGAGACCGTCGATTCCGATCTCGATACGCTGAAGTCCAAGGTCGACGCCGGCGCCAATCGCGCGATCACCCAGTTCTTCTTCGACAACGCGCACTTCCTGCGTTTCCTCGAAGCGGCCCGCAAGCGCGGAATCTGGGCGCCGATCGTACCGGGCATCGTGCCCATTCATAACTTCAAGCAAGTCTCGGCCTTCGCCGCGCGGACCGGCGCGAGCGTCCCCGCATGGCTCGCGCGCCGCTACGAAGGCCTCGACGACGATCCTGCTACGATGCATCTCGTGGCGGCTGCCGTTGCGGCGGAGCAGGTGCTCGATCTCGTCGATGAGGGCATTCGTCAGTTCCACTTCTACACGCTCAATCGTGCCGATCTGGTCTATGCGATCTGTCACCTGCTCGGGCTCAGGCCGCAGACGAATGGCCACTCGCCGTCGCTCGCCAAAGGTGCCGCATGAACGACGCCACGGACAATCTGGTCGACGCCCGCGCCCGCAAGGCACGCATAGAGGCGCTGCACGCGGCGGCGCGCGAGCGCATTCTGATCATCGACGGTGCCATGGGCACGATGATCCAGCAGTACAAGCTGGACGAGGCGGGCTATCGCGGTCCGCGCTTTGCCGATCATCCGAAGGACGTCAAAGGCAACAACGATCTCCTCGTGCTGACTCAGCCTGAGATCATCCGGAAGATCCACGAGGAATATCTCGAGGCTGGCGCCGACATCCTGGAGACCAACACGTTCAACGCGCAGCGCATCTCGCTTGCCGACTACGCCATGGAGCCGCTCGCGTACGAGATCAATTTCGAAGCGGCGAAGATCGCGCGCGAGGCCGCCGATCGCTATTCGACGCCGCAGCGGCCGCGCTGGGTCGCTGGTGCGATCGGGCCGACGAACCGCACGGCGTCGATCTCGCCGGATGTCAACAATCCGGGTTTCCGCAATGTCTCGTTCGACGAGCTGTACGATGCCTATGCCGAGCAGGTGCGCGGTCTCATCGACGGCGGCTCGGATATCCTGATCATCGAGACGATCTTCGATACGCTCAACGCCAAGGCCGCTGGTCTCGCCGTGCTCGACGTCTACGACGAGAAGGGCATCGAGCTGCCGATCATGATCTCGGGCACGATCACCGACCGCTCGGGGCGCACGCTCTCGGGCCAGACGGCGGAAGCCTTCTGGTACTCCATGCGGCACCTGAGGCCGTTCTCGATCGGGCTCAACTGCGCGCTCGGCGCCGAGATGATGCGCCAGTACATTGCGGAGCTTGCAGGAGTCGCGGAGACGCTCGTCTCGGCCTATCCCAATGCGGGTCTTCCGAACGCCATGGGTGAGTACGACGAGACGCCGCATGACATGTCATGCCAGATGGAGCCGTGGGCGCGCGACGGTCTCGTGAACATCGTCGGTGGTTGCTGCGGCTCGACGCCGGATCACATCCGCCACATCCGCGAGCACGTCGAGAAGTTCCCGCCGCGCAAGCCCGCGAAGATCGAGACGCGCATGCGGCTCTCGGGTCTCGAGCCTTTCGTGCATGGATAGCGTGCGTGATGCGCGATCGGCGTTGCGCTAGAGAAACAACACGTTCCGGGTCGCAATCGGCGTGCCCCAGGTCGTGTTGGAGTTGAGCGCCGCAATCGTCGTCAAGGCGTCGAGGCGCTTGCCCTTGTCCACGATGAAAGCCGAGTAGCCGTATTTTTCGCAGACCTCGCGCGTCACCGCGAGCGGATCCTTGTACGTCCCCGACAGCAGCTCGAGTAGCAGCGCCGGGTGATCGCGCAGGATCGTCTCGCGCGCACCTTCGAGCACTTCCAGCTCGCTGCCTTCGACATCCACTTTTATGAGCTGCACACCCGTGAGCGCGAAGCTGTCGAGCGTGCGCACCTCGACCTTGATCACGGTCTGGCGCTCGAACTGGCTGTGCGAGTTCTTGAGATTACCGGCAAGGTGCAGCTCGCTACTGTCGTCGGCCAGCGGAATGAAGAACGAGGCTTGGCCCGTTTCATTGGACAGCGCGAGCTGATGCACGGTCGCGCGTGCGCCGAGCGAACGCTTCGCAAAATCCGCGAACGCCGGGTTGGCTTCGAAGGCATGAACGACGGCGCCGAGCTCGCTGAGCGCGAAAGCATAGATGCCTTCGTTGGCGCCGATGTCGACCGCCACACCGCCTTTGCCGACGAGCGAGCCGAGCATGGCGAGCTCGGGCTCACCACCGTCGATTTCTTCGCTGAGGCGGCGTGCGTAGAAAGCGTCTGGTGCTTCAGTCAAACGAATGCCTCGCTCTAACTTCTCCTTCTCCCCGTCCTTACGGGGAGAAGGTCGGGATGAGGGGCGGCGGCAAACGCAAACGTCAGCATCTGAGGCCGCCCCTCACCCTGACCCTCTCCCCGCACGCGGGGAGAGGGGATTTCTAAGTTCTACCGCTTCTCCACGAGCAGCGTGCCGACGCGCTCGATGGCCTTGCGGATGTTCTCGATGGAATTGGCATAGGAAAAACGGATGTAGCCTTCGCCGTGAATGCCGAAGCTCGTGCCGGCGACGGTCGCAACGCCGGCTTCTTCCAGCATCCGGTTCTGCAATTCGCGCGCGCTCATGCCGGTTCCTGTGATGTTCGGGAACGCGTAGAACGCGCCGCCCGGATTGACGCACGTAAAGCCCGGCAACTGGTTGAGCATGGGCACAATCGCGCGGCGGCGCTCGTCGAATGCCTTCACCATCTTGACCACGTCATCCTGCGGACCTTCGAGCGCGGCAATACCGGCGAATTGCGTCGGCGCGTTGACGCAGGAGTGGTTGTTCACGCAAAGGCGAACAACGGTGTCCACGATCGATTTAGGCCACACGGAGACACCGAGCCGCCAGCCGGTCATTGCGTACGTCTTGGACCAGCCATCGAGGATGATCAGGCGATCGCGGATCTCCGGATAGCGCAGGAAGCTCTCGTGCTCGCGCCCGTCGTAGAGCATCTGGCTGTAGATCTCGTCCGACATGACCGTCACATGCGGATGCTTCGCGAGACCTTTGACGAGCTTCGCCACTTCCTCCTTCGGCACCGCGCCGCCGGTCGGATTGCCAGGGCTGTTGAGAATGATCAGCGAGGTCTTCGGCGTGATCTGCGCGAGCACTTCATCGGCGCTGAAGGCAAAGCCGTTCTCTTCCTTGAGCGCGATCGGCACGGCCTTGGCGCCCGAGTACTGGATCATCGAGCGATAGATCGGGAAGCCGGGGTCCGGGTACATGATCTCCATGCCCGGCTGGCCGAACATCAGCACCGCGAAGAACATCGTGGGCTTGCCGCCCGGCATGATGACGATGTTGTCCGGGCTCACCTCGACGCCATGGCGCTTGTGCAGATCCTTCGCGACGGACTCGCGCAACGGCAGGATGCCCTGCGCCGGCGTGTACCCGTGATGACCGTCACGCAGCGCCTTGATCGCGGCCTCGACGATATGCGCCGGCGTCTGGAAGTCCGGCTGGCCGATGCCGAGGTTGATGACATCCTTGCCCTGCCGCTGCAGCTCGGCGGCGCGGGCGAGCACCTCGAACGCGGTCTCCGTGCCCAGTCTTTTCAGGTTTTCCGCGAGCAGCATGACGTCCTCCCCAGAGCATCGCATTGGTGAATGGCGCGAACTTATGCACTCCGCGCCCGCGGTTGGAAAGACGCCCGCAACGCACACGCGACATTGGCCTCCCGGGGCATATACTTGACTTAGTCAAGTATTTGATTGACTGTCCGGGGTGGAGGTACGCCATGAGTCAGTTTGCCCTTGCCCCGACGGCCGACGACATCGCCGCCGTTCGCCGGTTCAGCCGCTTCTACACGCGTCAGCTTGGCCTCCTCGCCGAGAGCATGCTGGCGAGCCCTTATTCGCTTTCCGAAGCGCGCGTGCTCTACGAGCTGGCTCATCGCCCCAGCGCCACCGCGAGCGACCTCATCCGCGAGCTGGGCCTGGACGCGGGCTACCTCAGCCGGATGCTCAAGAAATTCGAGGACCAGGGCCTTATTCGCCGTGCGCCCGCCGAGGACGACGCCCGCCGCGCCGACATCACGCTGACGCCGAAAGGGCAGGTCGAGTTCGCGCCGCTCGATCGCGGCTCGCACGAGGGCGTGGTGGCGATGCTGGAGAAGGTCGCGGCGCCCGACCGGCCGCGGCTCGTCAACGCGACGAAGACCATCCGGCGCCTGCTCGGTGAGCCGGCGCCGGCCGCCGAGCCTTACATTCTGCGCGGATTGGAGACGGGCGACATCGGCTGGATCGTCAATCGCCAGTCCACCATCTACGCGACGGAGTACGGTTGGACCGGCATCGCGCTCGAAGGCATGATGGCCGAAATCCTCGCGAAGTTCGTGCGCGACTACGACGAGAAGTCCGATCGCGCCTGGATCGCTGAACGCGATGGCGAGGTCGTCGGCTCGGTGTTCATCGCGCGCGGCCCGTCACCCGAGGTGGCGCAGCTTCGGCTACTGTACGTCGAGCCGTCCGCGCGCGGGCTCGGTCTCGGCCGCCGCCTCGTCGACGAATGCATCCGCTTTTCACGCGCGCGCGGCTACAGAACACTCATGCTCTGGACGCACGACATTCTCGTGCCGGC
>JAEWIJ010000106.1 GCA_023387235.1 Pseudomonadota bacterium | reverse complement strand
CGTATGCCGCCGCCCCTCACCCTAACCCTCTCCCCGCCCGCGGGGTGAGGGGACCGCGGTGCGCTCGCGGCGATCTCCGGACCTGTCGCCATGGCCGCCGCGGGCATAGCACCACGAGATGGTTGCGAAGCACCTCTTCCCAGCAGCCCGCGGCAAGTAAGAAAAATCCCGCCGCGGGCATGGCACTACGAATTGCTTGCGAAGCACCTCTTCCCGGCAGCCCGCGGCAACAAACAAAAATGTCAAATTTCTTCCATCCGCCGGCGCATGTTCGCAGCCGACGCAGCGAACGCGGCCTGCACGGCGGCGATGGCGATCAGCAACGACGCCACGACATTCCAGCCCGCAAAGGAAAGGCCGAGGAATGTCCAGGGGGCTTCATCGCAGCGAATGACGCGCGTCGTCTCGAGCTGCTTGAGCAGCCCGCCCGGGCCGCCGAGATCTTGTGCAACGGATGCGCAGGTGTCGGGTCCCGGCCAGAACTTCCACTCGGCGCCGGCGTGGTAGACACCGAGGCCCGCATTGGCGAGGAAGGCAAGCCCCACGACGAAGAACACGAAGGCCGCCCAGCCGGCACGATCGGATGCGACCATCACCAGCGCGGCGAACAGCAGAGGTACGCCGGCATAGTAGGCATAGCGCTGCATGAGGCAGAGCGGGCAGGGCGCATAGCCGCCGATGTGCTCAAAAGCGAGCGCCGCGACGATGGCAGCGACGGCCAGCACCAAGGCCGTGGCACCGGCCTTGTAGGCGGGATCGGCGGTCGCTGATGCGGGGCGCTGGTGCATGACGGCGCACTCATAGCCCAACTGCAGGCTCAGACAAACACGCGGATTGCCGCAAAGCCTCCAAACAACAGGATTGTGAAGACCGTCGCGACGAGCCCCAGGCGCTCCTCGATGAAGCGCCGAATGGGCGGACCGAACCAGTAGAGCAGGGCAGCGATGGCGAAGAACACCAACGCACGAGCGATCACGCTCGCAAACAGGAAGACCCAGATATCGAGGCGCGTGACGCCGCTCGCGATGGTGATCACCTTGTAGGGAAACGGCGTCACGCCGGCGAAGAAGACGATCCAGGCGCCGTAGTCATTGTATTGGGCGGCAAAGCTCGCGAACTTGTCGGCGTATCCATAGGCATCGAGCACCCACTGCCCGACGGACTCATAGAGAAAGTATCCGATGGCGTAGCCCGCGAGTCCGCCGAGGACGGAGCCGATTGTGGTCAGCCCGGCCAGCCACCAGGCATTCTGTCGGGCGGCGAGGACCATGGGCACGAGCATGGCGTGCGGCGGGACGGGGAAAAACGAGCTCTCGATGAAAGCAACCAGGAACAGGAACAGCGGCGCCCGTGGATGCGCCGCCATTCTCATGGTCCAGTCGTAAAGCCCCCGAAGCATATTCATGCTGGAAATCCACCTCGTTAAGATGCGCCCCGCGATGGTTGCAAAGAGCGGGCCAGCAGGGAATACGCGACGATTGTGCAGGCTGGGCGACAGCGGTCTGCGGCCGACCGTCTTTCATGCAGCTTGGGCAGCATTAGTGCGCGCGATCCGCGTGCTTCCCCCGTGCGGCGAGCTTCATCTGGCGCTCGAGCTGGCCACGCTTCTCGGCGGCGATGCGCACATGCAAGTCGATGTGCCCATCGTCCCCGCTCGCCTGGTCGAGCACCTGGGCGTTGGCATGAATCCAGCTCAGCAGGCGGCCCTGGTCCGGCTGGACGACAATGTGGAGATCGTTGTCGCGGTCGCCGAGGCGCTGGTCGATGGCGGCGAGCAGCTCGGGCAGGCCTTCTCCAGTCGCCGCGGACGTGACGATGCAAGGCCGGTCGCAGCGCGTGGCGTCGTTGCGCAACTCCTCGCGCGCTTCGGGCGCGAGCCGGTCGATCTTGTTCCACACCTCGATGACGGGGCTGCCAGCCGCCTGCGGGTCGATCCCGAGATCGTGGAGGACACCCTCGACGTCGCGGGCCTGGGCATCCGTGTCGGGCCGCGAGATGTCGCGGACATGCGCAATGAGGTCGGCGCCGACGACCTCTTCAAGCGTGGCGCGGAAAGCCGCAACCAGCGTCGTCGGCAGGTTCGAGATGAAGCCGACGGTATCGGAGAGGATGATCCGGCGGCCGCTCGGCAGGGCGACTTCGCGCATGGTCGGATCGAGCGTCGCGAACACCTGATCCTTGGCCATGACGCCCGCGCCAGTCACGCGATTGAAGAGCGTGGACTTGCCGGCGTTCGTGTAGCCGACGATGGCGACGACGGGATAGGGCACCTTGGCGCGGCCGGCGCGATGGAGCGCGCGCGTGCGCACGACGCCTTCGAGCTCTTTGTTCAGCGCGTCGATGCGATCCTGCAGCATGCGCCGGTCGAGCTCGAGCTGGCGCTCGCCGGGGCCGCCGAGGAAGCCGCCGCCGCCGCGCTGGCGCTCGAGATGGGTCCAGGAGCGCACGAGCCGGCTCTTCTGGTAGCTGAGATGCGCGAGCTCGACCTGGAGGCGGCCTTCGCGGGTTCGCGCCCGCCGGCCGAATATCTCCAGAATGAGGCCCGTGCGATCGATGACCTTGACGTTCCACGCGCGCTCGAGATTGCGCTGCTGCACGGGGCTGATCGCGTGATCGACGATGACGAGGCCGGTTTCGCGCTCTTCGATCTCGGCCTTGATCTCCTCGACCTTGCCGCTGCCGAAGAGCGTCGACGGACGAGGCTGCGGCACCGGCACGATGAGCCCGCCGGCGACGTCGAGATCAATGGCCTGGGCGAGCCCGACGGCCTCTTCGAGGCGATCGGCATTGGCGCGCGGCACGGGTGCGGGCCGGGGCGCGGCGATGCCATCGCTGCGCGGGGCGCGATCGGCCGCGAGCACGGGGACGAGCACCAGCGCGCGCATGGGTGGCGGCAATACGGGATCGGCACCCCGACGGCTTCGCCGGGGCTCGGTCTTCGGGAATTTGTCGTGCACCGTGATCGGCAGATCCTGGCTTTACTGGCCTTCCGCTGGGTCCGTATCCATGAGGTGGACCGGCTGCCCGGGCATGATCGTCGAAATCGCGTGCTTGTAGACGAGCTGGGAATGCCCGTCACGACGCAGCAGCACGCAGAAATTATCGAACCAAGTGACGATGCCCTGCAGCTTCACGCCATTGACCAGAAAAATGGTGAGCGGCGTCTTGTTCTTGCGGACGTAATTAAGAAATGTGTCTTGCAGGCTTTGCACGCGCTCGGCAGCCATGACGGCCCTCGTTCTTTGTTTTCTTGTTCCGCGTCCACACAACGCGTTCGGGCCGCGCGACGCACCCCGATAGGGCGTAGACCTTTAATCCGGGGTGCTCATGCGGCACAAGGCAGGCCCGGACATATGCCCCGTTCCTGCATTGTGCTCCAATGAAATAATGGCAAAGTGGCGCTCTGGCAAGCCTGCAGGCGTGCGTGGCGGGGTTGCGCTCAGGCTTGCCGGCGGGCGAGCGGGCTGTGGGCGAGGTAGGCCGAGACGCCGAGAGCGGCCGCCCTTCCGGTCGCGAAGCACGCCTGCAGAAGATAGCCGCCGGTCGGCGCCTCCCAGTCGAGCATCTCGCCGGCACAGAAAATGCCCGGCACCTTGCGCAGCATGAAATGGGCGTCGATTTCCGGCCACGCGATGCCGCCCGCCGTCGATATGGCCGATGCGAGAGGGGCGAGCGCGCCGACATCGAGCGGCACGGCCTTGATCAGGGTGGCGAGCGCTCCGGGATCGCTCGGAAGCTGGTTTGCCGTTGCATCGCGAAGCACGGCGATGGCTGCGGGAGAGAGGCGCGCGGCCTTGCGCAGGACATTGGCGCGCGAGTCGCCCTTGCGGGCCGACGCGAGGCGGCCTGAGAGCATATCGATGCTGATGTCGGGGCGCAGATCGAGGCTCAGCTTGGCGACGCCGTCGCGGGCGATCGCTTCGCGGATTGCCGGCGAGAGCGCATAGACGGCGCCACCTTCGAGGCCCGACGCGGTGACGATCGCCTCGCCGCGGCTCGTTTGAGCGCTGCAGCTCAATGCGATGCGCTTCAAAGGCGCGCCGGCGTGCCGCTGGGCCAGCTCCGGCCCCCAGGTGATGGCAACGCCGCTGTTGGATGGCGTGAACGGCCGCACGTCGATGCCGCGCCGCGCGAGCAGATCCGCCCAGTGTCCGTCCGAGCCGAGCCGCGGCCAGCTCGCGCCGCCGAGCGCGAGCACGACCGCGTCGGCCTCGATGGCCACAGGGGCGCCATCGGCTGACGCAGCGGTGATGGTGAGGTCCTCCTCGATGGCGAGCAGCCGGTGGCGCAGCCGTATTTCGACACCGAGCCCGACGAGACGGGCGAGCCAGGCGCGCAGCAGCGGCGAGGCTTTCATCGCGCGCGGAAAGATCCGCCCGCTCGTGCCGACGAACGTTTCCTGGCCGAGCGCCTGCGCCCAAGCGACGAGCGCTTCGGGCGGAAAAGCACGGATGGCGGCTTCGAGTGGTTCGCGTCCGGCGCCGTAGCGGCCGAGAAACGCCTCTATGGGCTCGCTGTGTGTGAGATTGAGGCCGCCGCGCCCCGCCATGAGGAATTTGCGGCCGGCGCTCGGCATCTGCTCGATGACCGTGACGCGATGGCCGGCCAGGGCAGCGCTTTCGGCCGCCATGAGGCCGGCAGGGCCGGCCCCGACGACGACCACCCGGCCGCCCTCGGGATCGGGAGAAGCGTCGTTCACCACTTGCCGATATTCGGAGCGGACTTCCAGGGCTCGGCCGGTGCCTTGGCCTCGCCCTTCTGCAGGATCTCGATCGAGATGTTGTCCGGCGAGCGGATGAACGCCATGCGGCCGTCCCGCGGCGGGCGATTGATGGTCACGCCGGCCTTCTGGAGCTTGTCGCAGAGCGCATAGATGTCGTCGACCTCGTAGGCCAGATGCCCGAAATTGCGGCCCTCGCCATAGGTTTCCGGGTCCCAATTGTAGGTCAGCTCGAGCAGGGGCGCGTTGGACTTGGAGCCAGCATCGGTATCGTCCGAGCTGGCGAGGAAAATCAGCGTGAAGCGGCCCTCCGGGCTCTCGCGGCGGCGCACTTCCTTCATGCCGAGCTTGTTGCAGTAGAAATCGAGGCTTTTGTCGACGTCGGTGACGCGCACCATGGTATGGAGATACCGCATGTTTCCTCCTCGCTGGGTCGGCGTGACGACCGCTCGCAGTCCGATCTTGCCGGCGGGAAGCATAGAGCGGCTGGAAGGCACGCGGCAAGCTGGTCCGGAAGGGTGTTCATCAAGACGTCCACGGCGAATCGGACGGCCGATCCTGGGGAGCTGTGGCCAGCCTGACCCGCCTTCCGGCCCCTTTGGAGGGCGCAACCCACAACCTTGAAGGGCTCGTCCGAGTGCTGTTCAGCAATCCGGCGCGCTGGCAAAAAGTATCGAGTTAATAATCGGTTATCAGGACATAAATCAGACGCGACATTATCCGCGTGCACGAGCTTTGATGCAAGAGTGCAGCGAATGTGCCACAGTAGAGGCAGTCCGGACTGGTATGGTGCATCCGCCGGCGCAAGAGGGCGTCATTCGAGAGGGCAAATCGGATGGCGCCGGAGAGCGATCCGGCAGATGTGGCAGTTATATTAACAGTGAAGTGGGGTTCAGAAATGGGGGATTCCTCGAAAGGGCCACCAGACATGCACGAGGGCGTCGGCCTTGAGCCGGCATCGGGCTTGGGCGAGGTGGTCGATGGCGTCGAGGTCGTCGAGATTGCCGGGGCAATCAAGTGGTTCGACGCCTCGAAGGGATATGGGTTCATCATTCCCGACAATGGCATGACGGACGTTCTCCTACACGTCACGTGCCTGCGCGCCGGCGGTTTCCAGACCGCCTACGAGGGTGCCCGCGTGCACTGCCAGGCTCTCAAGCGGCCCAAGGGCATGCAGGCCTTCCGCATCATCAGCATGGACGAGAGCACGGCCATCCATCCCTCCCAGCTCCCACAGCGCACGCACGTCGTTGTGCAGCCCGAGAGCGGGTGGGAGCGTGCTGTCGTGAAGTGGTTCAACAGGGTCCGGGGCTTCGGCTTCCTGACCCGCGGCGAAGGTACGCCCGATATCTTCGTGCATATGGAGACGCTGCGCCGCTTCGGCTTCACGGAGCTGAGGCCCGGCCAGATTGTTCAGGTGCGCTGGGGAATGGGCTATAAGGGCTGCATGGCAGCCGACCTGCGCCCGGATGGGCCATCGGGACTGCCGCCCTCGCACTGAGCGGAGCGCCCGGTTGAAATTTCTGACGCCAGGATACGGCAGGGCCGCGCGATGCGCGGTCCTGTTTTGCTTGTTTGCGGCCGCATTGGCCGTGATGATGGGCGCGGCGAGTGCCCAGGCCGAGATGAAGATGCGACGCGACACGCTGATCCTGCATACGGCGAGCGGCGCCCACCGCATCAATATCGAGGTCGCGGAGAGCGAGCGCGAAAAGTCCCATGGCCTCATGTTCCGCCGCTCGCTCGGCGACGACGAGGGGATGCTCTTCCCGTACCCGACGGCGCAAGAGATCACCATGTGGATGCGCAACACGTTCATCTCGCTGGACATGATCTTCATCCGCGCGGACGGCACCGTTCATCGCGTCGAGACGGACACGGAGCCGCATTCGGAGCGCATCATCGCCTCCGAGGGAAACGTCGCGGGTGTGCTCGAGATGAAGGCCGGCTCGGCGCGCCGGCTGGGCATCAAGCCCGGCGATCGGGTCGAGCAGGCGCATTTCAAAGGTGCGGCGAAGCGCTGAATTGGGCTGACGCACTGGCGGAACAGCTTGACGCTCGCGGCGCGGCACGGCACTTAAGCGCCGGATCGGGGCATAGCTCAGCCTGGTAGAGCACCTGCTTTGGGAGCAGGGGGTCGCGAGTTCGAATCCCGCTGCCCCGACCAATCAAAATCAGATCTTCTGGGATGTTTCGCCCATGACGACACCCTCTCTCGTCGGCACGTGGGCCCTATTTCGCGGCACATGCACGGCCGAGGATGGCTCGCCGCGGCCGACGCCCTACGGGCCGATGGGCATGGGCCGCGTGTCGTTCTCGGCGCATGGCCACATGATCGCGGTGGTTTGCGATTGCCGCCCGGATCTTCCTGCAAGTGAGGTGCGTGAATACAACTCGTACTGCGGCACCTATACTTTCGACGGCAAGCGGCTGGTGACGAAGGTTTTCGCGAATTCCGATCCCAGCCGATTGAGCGTCGACCAGGTGCGCGACATCCATTTCGAAGGCGAGTACCTCGTGATGCGCCCGCCGGCGCGGGTGGTTCCCGGCAAGCCCACCGAGCAGCGCGAGGTCTGGTGGAAGAAGATCGCCGACGAGTAGGCGACCGGCTCGGCCACGAGCCAAGCATTAGCCGCCGAACGCCTGCATCTGGCGTGACCGGTGAACGCCCCGATAGCGCACGGGCGGGCAACCTTTTAGCTTTCCGTGGGCTTTCACGCGCAGCGGCCGGGTGGCAGCCTTCCGTTGTGCGAGCCGATGCGGCATGATTTTGGGCAACGGACATGCAACTTGCCGCGGGACACGGGTCTATAAGCGCGAGGCGAGATGGCCAATCCCTATGAGACCTTGGGCGTGGCTCCCGACGCCAGCCAGGACGACATTCGCAAGGCCTACCGCAAGGCCGCCAAGGAAACGCATCCCGATCTCAATCCTGGCAAGCCCGAAGCCGAGGCGCGCTTCAAGCAGATCAACGCCGCCTACGACGTCGTCGGCGATGCCGAGAAGCGCAAGCGCTACGACGCCGGCGAGATCGACGAGACGGGCGCCGAACGCCAGCCCGAGCGGCACTTCTACCGCGAGTACGCCGAGGCCGATGCCGGCGGGCGCTATGGCCGGCGCGCTTCCGGCACCGGCGCGCAAGGCGCCGGCGACGGCGATTTCGACTACGACATCTTCTCGGACCTCTTTCGCGGGCGCGGTGGCGAGCGCACGACATTCCGAATGCCGCCGCAGGATGTGAGCTACGCGCTCGAGATCGATTTTCTCGATGCCGTGCGCGGCGCGCAGAAAGTCGTCTCGATGCCGGACGGCAAGAAGCTCGACATCACGATCCCTGCCGGCATCCGCGACGATCAGGTGCTCCGCCTGAAGGGCCAGGGGCTGCCGGGCTCGGACGGCCAGACTGGCGATGCCTATGTCCAGATCTCCATCCGCCCGCATCCGGATTTCAAGCGCGAAGGCTCAGATATCCTGACGACGCTGCCCGTTTCGCTCGGCGAGGCGCTGAACGGCGCGAGCATCCGCGTCGAGACCGTGGACGGTCCTGTCGACGTGCGTGTGCCGAAGGGCGCCAAGGAGGGCACCAAGCTGCGCCTGCGCGGCAAGGGTCTATCGCGCGGCAAGTCGGGCGAGCGCGGCGATCAGTTCGTCGAAATTCACATCGTGCCACCCGAAGGTGCCGACGATGCGCTCGCCGCGTTCATGGCCGAATGGGAGAAGGCGCATCCGCAGAACCCGCGCAGGAAGGGCGCTGCCTGACATGATCCGCGAAAGTCAGCTCATAGCACGCTATACGGTTCTGGAGCGCCAGGTTCTGGTCACCTGGATCGACGAAGGCGTGATCACGCCGCACAGCGATGCGGAAGGATATCTGTTCGATCAAATGGATGAATCGCGCGTCGCGCTTGCCTGCGATCTGCACTACCGCATGGGCCTCGACCACGCGAGCCTGCCGGTCATCCTGTCGTTGATCGATCAGCTTCATGACGCGCGCCGCCACTTGCGCGCGTTGACCCGCGCCGTCTGCGATCAGTCCGATGACGTGCAGCAGGCGATCTCGCGCCACATGGCGAGCAACGCGCCACCACTGCCGCCCGACGAGACCGAACCACTTTGAGCGCTGCGAGCGCCCTTACGCGGCCGTCTTCGTTGGCACGGTCGCGGCCGACGTCTCGACGGACCGAGCGACTTCGGCATCCTGAGGCTCGCCCACGTCCGGCGTCTTCGCAGCATAGATCGTGTACTGGCTCCAGGGCTGGAACTTCGGGCCGCCCTGCTTCACCTTCTCCAGCATGGGTGAGTTCTGCAGCAGATCATCGTACTGCGGGTAGACATAGACGACATAGGCCTCGCGCGGGTTCGCCTTCAGCGAGGTCTCGAGCTTGGCCACAACCTCCTGCATGATCTCGCGACCGAACGGATCGAAGAGATAGAGCACGAGCGGCCCGTCGCCGTGGTTGTACGCCGTGGCATCCATGCACTTGAGATCGAAGTCCGTGCACTGCTGCGTCGCCGGCTTATAGCGTTTGACGTTGTCTTCGGCGATCCGGTGGAGGTTGTCCGAGAGCTCGACGCCGACGATCTTCTGGAACGGAAATTCCGAGGCGACGAGCAAGGCGCGCCCTTTTCCCGATCCCATGTCGACGAAGGTGAACCTGTTCGAGTCGAGCGGCAGGAAGGTGAGGATGCCGTAGATGATCGACGCCGTCGTCGGCACGTAGAAGTGGACGGACGTTTTCTGATTGCGCTCGAATGTCGGCGCCGACGTATCGGTGCCGAAGCGCTTGTCGAAGGCCTCGAGCTTCTCCTCGACGTACGATCGCACGTACTCGAAGAGATAGAAGACGCGCCCGAGCACGGGCCCGTTGAGGTCGAGCGGGCCACGGAAAATCTTCGTCAGCAGGGGATTGAGCGCAGTCATGTTCGCCTCGTGAAGTACGCGTGCATAATTCTCCAGCTCAGCGGCCGGCGTCGTGACCAGAAGATCGGCGCTTTATGCAGGCGATGCAGCGTCGGAACGTCGTCGCATGTCCCTTGAGGGCGCACGAGAATGCGCGCGACACTGGCCGATTTTCGCCGGCGTCACGCCAATAGCGACTTCGCCTTGCTTCTGTGTTTCCCGATGCAAGTCGTTGACTTCGGAAGGGCAACGAGGCATCACCCCCTCACCTTCCGCATGGATGGGGTTAATCTCGCTATTGTGGCAACTTCAGGAAATGCGACATTCCATCTCGGCTCGCTCCGGCCGTGACGGTCGTGCGCGAAGTTGCGCTTTCCTGATGCGAAAGTGCGGATTTATGCGGCCCGTGCGCCGCTCATTGCTGACCGGGACGGAAAAATGCGCTCGGATGATCTCGCAGATGTGATCGCGTGGCGGCGCGAGCTTCATAGAAAGCCCGAGCTCGCTTTCGAGGAGCGGGAGACGGCGGATTTTATCGCGCGCCAGCTTGCCGCATGGGGACTGAGCGTCAAGACGGGCATCGCAGGAACGGGCGTCGTCGGCACATTGACGCGCGGCTCATCGCGCCAGGCCATCGGCATTCGCGCCGACATGGACGCGCTGCCGATCGAAGAGGCCGGTGATATCCCACACCGATCGACGCGTCGCGGCAAGATGCACGCGTGTGGGCATGATGGGCACGTCTCGATGCTGCTCGCGGCCGCGCGCCGTTGCGCCGAGCACGTCTCGTTCGACGGAACCGTGCACTTCATCTTCCAGCCGGCGGAGGAGAGCGAAGGCGGCGGGCGGGAGATGGTCAAGGCCGGGCTCTTCCGCGATTTTCCCGTGAGCCGCGTCTACGGACTGCACAATTGGCCGGCACTGCCGGTCGGCGAGGTCGTCGTGCGCGACGATGCCATGATGGCGGCCTTCGGCACTTTCGAGATCGAGGTGCGCGGACGCGGCTCGCATGGCGCCATGCCGCATGAGGGGGCCGATCCGGTCGTCGCGGCAGGCCAGATCGTCGGCGCGCTGCAGACGATCGCGAGTCGCAATGTCTCGCCCGTCGAGGCGGCGGTCGTCTCGGTGACGCAGATCCATACGGGCGATGTGTGGAACGTCATTCCCGAGGTCGCAGTGATCCGCGGCACGACGCGCTGGTTCGATGCTGGCGTCGGCGATCTCATCGAAGCGCGCATGGCGAGCGTGGCGGCAAAGGTCGCGTCGGCCTTCGATTGCGAAGCAACGACGCGCTACGAGCGCCGTTACCCGGCGACGATCAACGATGCCGATGCGGCGGCGCGAGCGCGGGCCGCCGCCGTTGCGGGGTCGCCCGCGATGAGTGTGCGAGATGCCAAGCCGAGCATGGCGGCGGAGGATTTCGCTTTCATGCTGCACGAAGTGCCGGGCGCCTACCTCTGGCTCGGCGCGCAGAAGAGCGGCGCCAATCCGGGGCTACATTCGCCGCACTTCGATTTCAACGATGCGATCATTCCCTATGGCGTCGGCCTCTGGGAGGCGCTGGTCGCGCGCGAGTTGCGTCCGGCCTGATGGTTACGCTACTGCCGTGCGCACGCGTCGCCAGCCCCATGCGAACACCGGCCACAGCAGCGCGGCGATCGTCATGGCCGCGAGCACGGAGGCGACCGGACGGTTGAAGAACGGAATGATGCTGCCGTCCGATTTCATGATCGAGGTCACGAGATTCTGCTCCACCATCGTGCCCATGATGATCCCGAGCACCATCGCTGCGACCGGGTAGCCGTTGCGCTCCATGACATAGCCAAGGACGCCGAATGCCGCGACCGTCAGCACGGCGAACAGGTTGTTGCCCGTCGCGAAGGCGCCGACGGCGCATAGCAGCACGATGACCGGCATGACGGAGGCACGCGGTGCTCTGAGCACCTGGCTCGAGGCGCGTATCATGGCGATCCCGAGAGGGATCATGAGGATGTTGGCCAGAATGAAGATGATGTAGAGGGCGTACATGCTCGAGGCCTGCTCGGTGAAGAGCGTCGGCCCCGGATTGAGCCCCTTCATGTAGAGCACGCCGATGGCAATGGCCGTGATCGTGTCGCCCGGAATGCCGAACAGCAGTGCCGGCACCCAGCCCGCCGCCAGAGCCGAATTGTTGCCCGATCCCGATTCGATCAGGCCCTCGGGATGGCCTGTTCCGAACTTCTCCGGCTCCTTGGAGAATCTCTTCGATACCGAGTATGCGACCCACGCCGCGATGTCGGCGCCCGCGCCGGGCAGGACGCCGATCAGGACGCCGATGATATTCCCGCGAAACTGCTGCTTGGGATACTGCTTGGTCAGCGCCCATTGTCCCGCAAGGATGCCGCCGAGACGTCGCCGCGGGGGCTTGGGCGGCTCGGCGGTCAGCATGGCGCGCATGACCTCGGAGACGGCGAACACGCCGACGAGGGCCGGGATCACCTCGATACCGCCGAGCAGGTTCGTATTTCCGAACGTAAAACGCGGCGTTCCGGCTGGGTTCTCGATGCCGATGCACGAGACCAGCAGACCGAGAAGCATGGCTGCTATCGCCTTCACGGGCGAGGATCGGGAGACGAGCGTCGCGCACATGAGGCCGAGGAACGCGAGCCAGAAATATTCGAACGTCGAGAAGCGCAGCGCCATGCTGGCGAGAGGAGGGGCCAGCGCCATGAGCGCAAGCGTCCCAAATATGCCGCCGAGGGCGCTGAACCAGAGGCCGATGCCGAGCGCCATCTCCGGCCGGCCCTTGCGGGTCATGGCGTACGCTTCGTCCGTATAGGCGGCAGACGCCGGCGTCCCGGGAATGCGAAGGAGTGCCCCCGGTATATCCCCGGAGAAGATCGCCATGGCGGACGACGAGATGATGGCGCCGATGGCTGCGATGGGTGGCAGGTAGAATGTAATCGGAACGAGCAGGGCCGTCGCCATGGTCGCCGTGAGACCGGGTACGGCGCCAACGACCAGTCCGTAGATCGACGCCAAAAAGATGACGACAAGGACATCAAGTTGGAAGACCAGAGAAAAGCCTTGTGCGAGGTCGCTCATGGCAGTCCGATCCACGGCAGCGGGAGCAGGCCAGACGGCAGCGGCACGCGCAGCAGCTTCAGAAACAGGAGATTGATGACAAGCGGAGCGACGATCGCCAGCGGGATGGCAAGGCGGAGCCGGGCGCCGAGAGCGAGCGACGATACGAGCACGATCGCGGCCGCTGTCGGCAGAAAGCCGAGCGTCTCGACGACGTAGACATAGAATATCAGCAGTGCCGGGGGGATGAGCGCTCTGAGACCCGACCAACGGCTTGCTTCGGGCGCCGCCGCATCTTCGCCCGTGCCGGCCACACGCGCGAGATCGGCCTCGGCTCCGTCCTCGTAGCTCCGGCCGATGCCGGCGGCGATCATCAAACCGCAGGCCGCAAGACCGATGCCGACGATCATCGGGAAAACTTCAGGCCCGATCTGCTGGCCGGGTACGGGCGGCAGACGTGATCCGGCATAGGCCGCAACGCCGCCCAGGGCGACGAGGAACAGCCCTGTCACACGATCGGATAGGTGCATCAGGATTTTCGGATCCAAATGGCGGCCAACGATGAGGAGGGGCCTGTGCTGGTGCAGGCCCCTCGCGGATCAGCCCTTGGCGAGGCCGGCGGCCTTCATGGCGACACCCATGGCCTTGTTGCCTTCGTCCATGAACTTCGCCGTGCCCGCGGCGTCGGCCCAGCGGACGCCGAAACCGCGGTTGGCCATGAAGTCGAGGAATTCCTTCGACTCGTTGACCTTCTTGAGCGCAGCCGTAAGCGTGCTCTGGATATTCGCGGGAAGGCCCTTCGGCGCCAGGAAGGCGCGCCATGCGCCGGTCGTGTAGTCGATGCCCATGGCTTCCTTGAGCGTCGGCACGTCCTTGAACGCCGGATTGCGCTCGGTGGCCATCACGGCGAGGCTGCGCGCCTTGCCCGCTTCGATGATCGCGCGCGCCTCGGGAACCGAGCACGTGACGAGATCGAGACCGCCGGCGGCGAGATCCTGCATGGCCGGCGCGGCGCCGTTGAGCGGCACCCACGCGACGTGATCGGGCTTCAGGCCCATGGAGGTCAGCCAGCCGACGAGCGCGAGATGCCAGATGCCGCCCTGGCCGGTGCCTGAAGCTTTCATCTTGCCATGAGGCGCGGCCTTGATCGCGTCCGCGAGCTCCTTCACGGTCTTGTACGGGCTCGATGCATTCACCTGGATGCCGGGCGGATCCTCGTTCATGAGCGCGAGCGGCGTATAGCTGTCCGGCTTGAGCTCGGTCAGGCCCTGCCAATGCATCATGGAGATCTCGACCGTCGCGAGGCCGATCGTGTAGCCATCGGGTGGCGCGGACGCGATCGCGGCATGTCCGACGACGCCGGAGCCGCCTGTCCGGTTCACGACGTTGAAGGGCTGCTTCAGCTCCTTCTCGAGCCCCGCGGCGACAATGCGCGCCGTGGCGTCGGTGCCGCCGCCGGCTCCCCAGGGGCAGACAACCGTAACAGGGCGCGCGGGGTAGGCCTGGGCAAAGGCCGGGCTGACGCCGGCTGCCGCGGCTGCTGCGAGAGCACCGCCCCCAACGAGCACCTCGCGGCGGGTATGTTTAGCCATCTTCGTTTCCTCCAGTCGGTTTTATTTATTGCGTGCAGGATAGCCAAAGGCAGATAGCGGCGCCAGCCGTCCCTTTGGATACTCTGCACGTTCGTTCTGCCTGCCGCGTATTTCCAGATCGGACGAAGGATGCTAACGGTCGGCCCGCCAGATCCATTCGCGCCCGCACCTCCGGATTCGCCCACCATGATCGCCCGCATCTATCGTCCTGCCAAAACCGCCATGCAGTCCGGTCAGGCCCGCACGAAGGCCTGGGTGCTCGAGTTCGAAGGCGCCGCCCCGCGCGAGGTCGACCCGCTCATGGGCTGGACGAGTTCGACCGACATGAACGCGCAGGTCCGCCTCGAATTCGATAGCAAGGAAGAGGCGATCGCGTATGCCGAGCGAAACGGCATTCCTTTTCGCCTGAGCGAGCCGAAGACCCGCAAGCCCATTCGCAAATCCTACGCCGACAATTTCAAATTCGGCCGTCGCGAGCCCTGGACACATTAATTTGGCGTGGCCATTTTGCGGCCGGCGACAGTTGGAAGCCAATTGCCTCGCTCAGAAACTTCCCTGGGGAAAGACATTTTTCAGCCCAGTGGAAACTGCGCCTGCAGAACACCACGCGCCAACTAAGTCATTGAGCATAAATAAGTTCGCTAAGTCCGTGGCCTAATGGCGACGTGTCCAGCCGGAAGCGATTGTGATCGCTGAGAAACTGCTTGTACGAAAAATGACAAATTCCTGTCGGATGATCACGACGCTGAGCAGAGGGTCGGGGGGCCGCACGCACAGCGACGGGGGAATGCATGTCCGAGCGGATTGCCCCGATGGTCGATCGTCGACCATCGTACGGGGGATTTGCGGTTGAACTGGCAGCATGTCTGTTGAGTGTCGAGGGGGACGAGCCAGTAGTTCTTGTCGACGAAGGAAGTACGAGCGAAGCGCGCTTTCCAAGCGTCGCCTTCGATCCGGGAGCGCATAAGTGTCTGGACCTCGGGGTCCGGGACTGGCTTCTCGACAATACCGGGCTCGAGGTGGGGAGACTTGAGCAGGTACACACCGCGCGCCGAAGCGGCGCCGGCAGCGGGATCGGGGAACCGTGCTCCGCACTTTCGATCGGCTTTCTGGGGCTCGTTCCGCCCCAGCAGCGCGCAGGCGTCGTCGGCGGCACATGGCGCCGCTGCCTCGACTTCATGCCATGGGAGGACCGCCGCCGTCGCGGGGGCCTGACCGGGCATGAGCGCATCGGCCAGCTTCTGCTGAGCCGTGCCCAGTCCGCGACGCTTGCCGGAGATCAGGCGCTCGACCGCCAGTCACGGCGCATTCGCAGCGCGTTCGGTCTCGACAGCACGCCCTGGGAAGAGACCAGCACGCTCGAGCGCTGTGCGCTCGTGCAGAGCCTTGCGCCCTATCCTGGCGAAGGCGGCTATCTCGAGGGCATGGGCGAGGGGCTCACGTCCCAGCGCATGGTCGCGGATCATCTCCAGATCCTCGCCGCGGCGCTCGGTCGCCTCAGGGCGCGCCTGCGCGTCCGTCCGATCGCCATGGATCTGGTCCCGCCCGTATTCACGCTGCTCGATCTGCAACGTTCGGCGGAGGCCATCCTCGGCCCGAGCCTGCACAAGCAGAACTTCCGCCGTTACGTGGAAGGTGCGGGCGTGATCGAGGCGACGGGAACCATGAGGCAGCAGACGGGAGGCCGTCCCGCGCAGCTGTTCAGGTTTCGTCGCGAAGGAATGAGCGAGCGTCGCCTTGCGTCACGGCGGCTGTTGGCATCGGGCACGCTTCAGCGCGCTTGATTTCCACCTCGCTGGATGCCACCTCTGGGCGGGCCGCGCTTGCGGCC
>JAEWIJ010000073.1 GCA_023387235.1 Pseudomonadota bacterium | reverse complement strand
GCGCATACCGCACTCGATCAGAAGGGCACCGTGAGCGGCATCGACACGGGCGGCTACGCGCGCAAAGGCGGCGGTGCATCGCGCCAGCCTGCTTCCATGCCGGGCTATTCCATGCCGGCCGCGGCGAGCACGACGCGTCCACCTGCACAGTCGCCGCCGCGTCCCGCAGCCGCAGCTTCGTCGCAGTCGAGCGCGACGTCGCCGCCACCGCCGCCCGACACACCAGCCGGCGACCGCCCGCGTCAGGGCGCCATGCGGTTCTCCTCGATCTCCGGCCTCAGGAGGCGCTGATGGGCCTGCACCGCGGCCGCGGCTTTGCGGCAATCAACTATCCGATCGGCATGAACCTTGGTGGCGATCCGTCCCAAGCGCTCGTGCACTCGAACCCGGATGGCAAGTTCACCGTCGCGCTCTCCTCGATCGATCTCGGGCAGGGCATGAAATCCGTCACGCGGCAGATCGCGGCGGAAACCCTCGGCGTGCCGGTCGCCGACGTCTACGTCGATACGGCCGACAGCGACACCGGCCCGCACTGTATGGGCTCGTTCGCCTCGCGCGGCACGCACCGCGTCGGCAATGCCGTTATCCAGGCCGCGAAGGAAGCGCGCGCGGTGATGCTCGAAGCCGCCGCTGAAGAGCTCGAAGTCGATGCGGCCGATCTCGTGACGGACGGACAGGGCAACATCCACGTCAATGGCGCACCGTCGCGCTCGATCACGACGATGGCCGCCTGTCAGGCCGCGCAGTTCAAGCAAGGCCGCACGGTATCCGGACGCGGGATCTTCCTGATCCCGTTGTCGGAGGTCGATCCGGAAACCGGCGAGATGACGCCCGTGTCCTGCTTCGCGCATGCGGCGCTAATCGTCGAGATCGATGTCGACGACGAAACCGGCGAAGTGACGGTGCGCGACATGCAATCGGCTTATGAGCTTGGCCGCGCGCTCAATCCCAAGCTCGTCGAGCAGCAGCTCGTCGGTGGCGCCTGGATGGGCATGAGCCACGCACTGTGGGAGACGACCGAACCTTACTATCCCGATCGCAATCACGGCCCCGTGGACTTCAATCACTATCTCATGCCAGGCCCTGGCGACATCGCCCCGCATCACATCTCGGTGCTGGAGCGTCCCGCGCCGGATGGTCCCTACGGTGGCAAAGGGCCGGGTGAGATGTGCGCGAACCCGGTGCTGCCGGCGGTGGCAAATGCCGTCTATGACGCTGTCGGCGTGCGCATCGACGAGCTGCCGATCACGCCGGAGAAGATTCTGCGCGGCATCCGCGCCAACGGCGGCGCCCGGCCGAAGCATCGACTGAACGGAGGGGCGCGCTAGTGACCGTTCATTTCATACAGGCGCAAGCGCTTCCCACACTCGTTCCTCCCCTCTTAGGAGGGGGGGATTGCATAACGCTGGCGGTAGGGAGTCCCCCCACCCCTAGCCCCTCCCCGCAAGGGGGAGGGGGATGGGTAGCCGCGCTGCAGCGAGGAGCGCGATAGCGGATGCCCGTCCGCCGCTCCATTCTCGGCATTGATGGCCCGCAGCCGCTGGCGCGCTCGCTGCGCGACGCGCAGTACATCGCCGACGAAAGCCTCTCGACAGCCGCCTATCTGGCACTCGCTCTCGGCAAGCCCTTGCTGCTCGAAGGCTCACCCGGCGTCGGCAAGACCGAAGCGGCGAAGGCGATCGCGTCCGTCATGGGCCGCGAGCTGGTGCGCCTGCAGTGCTACGAAGGCATTGACGCCTCTGCCGCCATGTACGAGTGGAATTTTCCGCGCCAGATGCTCGCCATCCGGCAGGCGGGCTCCGACTACGTCAATCTCTACGCCGACGAGTATCTGATTGCGCGCCCCATGCTGCTCGCGCTGCAGACACCGCGCGATCGCATTCTGCTGATCGATGAGCTCGACCGCTCCGATCACGAGTTTGAGGCCTTCCTGCTGGAGTTCCTCTCCGACTTCTCGATCTCGATTCCCGAGCGCGGCACCATCCGCGCGAGCGAACCGCCTGTCGTGATCATCACGTCGAACCGCACGCGTGAGCTGCACGAGGCGCTGCGGCGCCGCTGCGTCTATCACTGGATCGGGTATCCCGATCCCGCGCTCGAAGCCGAGATCGTCATGATGCGCTCGAGCGTCGTCGCGCGTGACACGGCCCATCGCGTCGTCGCTGCTGTCGGCCGTTTGCGCGCCGAGCCGCTCGCCAAGCCGCCGGGCGTTGCCGAGACGGTGGAGTGGGCGGAGGCGGCGACGATCCTCAACGAGCAGGGCGTACCGTGGCCACGCGCATTCGCCCGCGCGATCGGCGTCGTGTTGAAGGATCAGGATGATCTCTCCTATGTCGCGCCGAACCTCGACAGGCTGATCATGGGGAGCGCGGCATGACGCTCCCGCGACCGCTCGCGCCGTTTCTGAGTTTCGCGCAGGCGCTGCGGGCGATGGGCTTCCTGGCCGCGCCCGAGCAGACACAGTCGTTCATTGCCGCCGTCGGCCTCGTCGGTCCCAGGAGCCTGATGGATGTACGCCGTGCCGCGCACGCCACGTTCGGTCCATCGCCGGAGCGGCACGAAGAGTTCGACGCGCTGTTCGACGAGGTCTTTCTCGGTCGCGTCCTGACGGCGCCTGCGCCCGGCGAGCCGGAGGACATGCCGAATGCCTTCGACGCCGGCGCCTTCGAGCCCATTCTCGCACCCGAGGACGAAGAGCCTTCCGGCGCGGATGCGTCCGTTGCGGAGCGCCTGTTCGCGCGGCGCTTTGCCGATGACGAGAGCGAGGCTTTGCGCGCCTTCGCACGGCACCTTCCGCACGCACTGCCGCGCCGGCGCGCGCGCCGCATGATGCGTGGCAAGGGCCGGCTCGCCGATCCGCGCCGCACGTTCCGTCACATGATGCGGCGTGACGGCGAGGTCGCGCGCCTCTTGCGGCGCACGCGCAAGGAGCGTCAGCGTCGCGTGCTGCTGCTTGTCGACATCTCCGGATCGATGAAATCCAACACGGACGGCGCGCTGCGGCTGGCGCACGCGCTCGTGCAGGCCGGCGAGCAGGTCGAGGTCTTCACGATCGGCACGCGGCTGACGCGCGTCACGCGCGCGCTCGCGCGGCGCAATCGCGAGCAGGCACTGCAACTCGCATCAGGCCTCGTCGCCGATTGGGATGGCGGCACGCGTCTCGGCGAGGCGCTGCAGGTGTTCCTGTCGGTGCCGCGCTTTGCCGGCTTCGCGCGCGGCGCATTCGTCATCGTGCTCTCGGATGGCCTTGAGCGCGGCGGTCCCGAGATGCTGCGCCAGGCGATGACAAAGCTCGATGGCCTCGCGTGGTCCGTGCTGTGGCTGACGCCGCTCGCCGCAGACGCCCATTTCCAGCCGAGAACGGAAGCCTTGCGCGCCATCGCGCCTCTGATTGACCGACTCGGTGATGGCTCCAGCCCGCAGACCATAGCCGGCGAGATCCTTCACTTCGCCAAAGGGGGACGGCGATGAGAACGATCGACGCGCACTTCCATATCTGGCGACAGACCGATCTGCCGTGGCTCGTGGGCCCCATGCAGCCGCGCATCTTCGGCCCGTACGAGGCCATTCGCCGCGACTACCCGATGTCCGAATACAAGGCGGAAGCTTCGGCGGTCGACGTCGAGAAGGCCATCTATGTGCAGGCCAACTGGCCGGTCGAGAAGGGCGAGGCAGAAGTCGCCTGGGTCGAGACGGTCGCACACGAGACCGGCTGGCCGCACGGCATTGTCGGCTATGCGGACATGACGGTCGACGACGTGCGCCCGGCACTGGATCGCCTCGCGCGCTATCCGCGTGTGCGTGGCGTGCGCCAGCAATTTCATTGGCACGAGAACACGCTCTATCGCTTCGCCGCCGATCCCGATCTCTGCCTCAGGCCCGCAGTCCAGAGGAACGTCGCCCGGCTGGCGGATTACGGCTGGTCGTTCGATCTGCAGGTCTTCGACGATCAGATGCAGGGCGCGGCGGAGCTTGCGCGCGCGTGCCCTCGCGTCCCGTTCGTCCTGCAGCACGCCGGCATGCTGACGGACACGTCGCCGGGCGGTTGGTCCAAATGGCGCGCCGGCATGGCAAGCCTTGCCAATGAGCCCAATGTCCATGCCAAGCTCTCCGGCTTCGGCACATTCATCCATCGCAATGACGAACGCCACATCGCGCGTCTCATCCAGGAGACGGTGAGCCTGTTCGGACCGCAGCGCTGCCTGTGGGGTTCGAATTTCCCGATCGAAAAACTCTGGACGGACTACGCGAGTTTGATCGCCGCCCATCGGCGTGGCGTGAACGAGTTGGATCTCGGATTGGTGGACGTCACGGAGTCGACTGTCCGCGCAATCTTCTACGACACAGCGAGCCGGGTCTACCGGCTTTAGACCAGGGAGTGAACGCATGGCGCTGGAAATCAAGCTGCTGGACTTCGGCGATATCGAGCTCGAGTCGAGCTTTCTCGTGCTTGGTCGCGGCTGCGGGCGGACGAAACGCGTGCCCGTGTACGGCTTCCTGATCCTCGGCGGGCAGTATCCGATCGTCGTCGACACCGGCTATCGCGACAATGCGATCATGGAAACGCTCGGCATGCGCGGACTGCAGCACCACGAGAACATGATCGAGCAGCAACTCGCGCGTCATGGCGTCAAGGTCGGCGATGTCCGCTACGTCTGCCATACGCACGCGCATATCGATCACGCGGGGAAGGACGATCATTTCCCGATGAATACGACCGTCGTCATGAACCGGCGCGAGCTCGAGTGCTCTGTCTCGGGCCTGATGCATCCGCAATATCCCAAGCCCGATATCCAGCACCTCATCGAGCGCCTGCACACGCGTCATGCACTGCGCCTCGAGGATCTGGAATTGTCGGGGCCGATCGAGCTGATCCCCGGCGTCGTGATGGAGGCCGCCAACGCTCACACCGAAGGCTCGATGAATGTCCACGTGGAGACCGCTGAGGGCATCGCCACCATTTGCGGCGATGTCATCTACGACTTCCAGGACCAGATCATCGATCCCTATCACGTCATCTACTCTCACGAGGTGCAGGTGACGGGCAACCACGCCGGCACGAAGCGCTCCGAGAAGGCCGCCATCAAGAAGCTTCTCAACTCGTCGAAGTTCCTGCTCCCCATTCACGACAAGCCCGCGAAAATCGAGCGCGGACAAGTCGTCGGGCGCATGGACTACGCTGTGCCCGGGCCGGTCAGTCAGACGGTCCATCGGCGCGAGTGGTTTCCGATGTGAGCGCGTCGCGCGCACCGTCATAAGCAAAAAATGAATTCTGGGAGGTTGCAGCCATGGCCCACGAGGCTCTCGATCCTGCGTTCCGGCGATTGATCGACGAGCACGCGCCCGTCCGGCAGGTCGGTAGTGGCTTCACGTTCACCGAAGGGCCGATCTGGCATCCCGTCGATCACTATCTCCTCTTCTCCGACATGCCGGCCGACGTGCGCCGTCGTCTCGACCGCAGCGGTGCGCGCGAGGTGCTGCGCCCGTCGAACAAGGCCAACGGCCTCACCTACGATGCCGAGCTGAACCTCATTGCCTGTGAGCACGCAACGTCCTCCGTCGCCCGCTTCCGGCCCGACGGCACGCGCGACGTTCTCGCAAGCCACTTCGAAGGTCGCGAACTCAACAGCCCGAATGATCTCTGCATCCATTCGAGCGGCGCGATCTACTTCTCCGATCCCTGGTACGGGCGCATGCCCCACTACGGCGTCGAGCGGCCGCGCCAGCTCGGCTGGCAGGGCGTGTTCCGTCTTGCGCCCGGCAGCCGCGAGCCGAAGCTCCTCGTCGACCGCTACATGTTCTCGCAGCCGAACGGCATCTGCTTCTCGCCCGACGAGTCGAAGCTCTACGTCAACGATACCGAGCAGGCCAACATCCGCGTGTTCGACGTCCGCACTGATGGCACGCTGGCAAATGCGCGCGTCTTCGCGAGCGGCGTGCGCGACGTGATGAAGCCCGGCGTGCCCGATGGCATGAAGTGCGACGCCGAGGGAAACATCTGGGTGACGGCGCCCGGCGGCTTGTGGGTGTATGCGCCCGATGGCCGTCATATCGGCAAGGTTGCGGTGCCCGAGCTCAGCGCGAACCTGCACTGGGGCGGGGCGGACTGGCGAACGCTCTATGTCTGCGCAACGACATCGGTCTATGCGATCGACGTCAAGGTCGGGCCGCGCAACGAGCCGTTCATGCGCGCGCGCGGCTCGGCATCCCGGGCTGCCTCGGCGACGACAGCCGCGAGCAGCGGCCTATCCACGTCGGATGATCTCAAGCTCGACGCCTCGCGCTGCGCCCTCATCATTCAGGACATGCAGAACGACGTGGTCATGGAGGGCGGCGCGTTCGCGAGCTCCGGCTCGCCCGTCCATTGCCGCGAGCAGAATGCCATCGAGAATGTTCGTCGCCTTGCCGAGCATTGCCGGCGGCGCGGCGTTCCGGTCATTCACGTCTGGTTCTCGCGGCGTTCGGATGGGCGCAACATGACGCTCAACGCGCCGCTGTTCGAGGGCGCTCTCGATGCCAACGCGATGGTCGAAGGCACCTGGGGCGCAGAGCCCGTGCCGGGACTCGAAGCGCAGTCCGGCGACCACGTCATTCGAAAGACGCGGATGAGCGCCTGGGAGGGGACCAATCTCGAGACCATCCTGCGCGCCGAGGGCCGCGATATCATCATCGAGACGGGCGCCTGGACGAACATGTCTATCGAGCACACGGCGCGCACCGGCGCCGACAAGGGCTATGTGATGATCATTCCCGAGGACGGCTGCTCGACCATGAACGCGGACTGGCATCGCGCGTCGATCGACTACGCCATGCAGAACGTTGCGCTCGTGACGAAGGTCGATGCCGTCATTGCCGGGCTCGGTTGAGCATCGGCGGCTCTGCTCGAGCTCGGACTACTCCTGCAAACCGAGCTTGCGGAACTCGCGGTGGATCTGGCCCTTCAGCTCGTCCGTGCGATAAGGGAAGGCGCGAAAATAATCGCTGATGCGGTAGCCGGGATGCGCCTTCGCTAGGCGCTGGACGTACTCGCGCGCAATGTCGTCGCGGCCTGCGAGGGAGTTGCAGAAGGCGGCAATGGCAAAGATGTGGTAATGCGCATTGGGCTGTCGTGCCGCGCGATCGGCGAGAATGGCCGCCTGCTCTACCCTGCCGGCGAGCGCGGCATCAAACGCTTCGAGCGCCAGCATGGCGAAGCTCATGATGTCGTACGGGCTCAGACGACGGGCTACCCGCACGGCGCTCGCACTGCCGGCGTGATCGCCGCTCAACATGCGCGCGAATGCTGAAGAGTAGTGGCCGATCGCGAAGCTCGGACTGAGCTCGATCGAGTGGCCGATCTCCTCGATGGCGAGATCGAAATCCCGCTGAAGAAGATAGGCTCGCCCCATGGCCCAGTGCGCCTGCGGATCGCGCGGATCGACGATCAGCGCGTGCTGGGCATACTCGTGGGCGCGCGTAATCTCCTCGTTGCGATTGTCGCCGATCTCCAGGAATGCGCGCTGCCAGTGCACGAACGACAGGCCCGCATAAACGCGCGCCGAATTCGGATCGAGCCTGGCGGAGAGTTGGAAGAGTCTTTCAGCTTCCTCGTAAGCCTCGGGCGTGAACTGATACATGAGCCAGCTCGCGCGGTGATAGGCGCTCCACGCATCGAGGTTGGCCGGATGTTTCAGGAGCGCGCGCTGGCGTTCCGAAAGCTCGATCTCGCTCTCGACGGTGCCGACGATGACGTTGGCGATATCGTCCTGGATCGCGAAGATTTCATCGATGTTGCGATCGAAATGCTCTGCCCAGATTTCGCGCTCGGAGATGGCGTCGGTCAGCGCCGCGTTGATCCGGACGCGCTGCCCGAGAAACTGCACATTGCCTTGAACGATGTAACGCACGCCGAGCTTGAGCGCGATGCTCTTGATATTCTGCACCGGGCCTCGGAACATGAAGGCGGTGCCGCGCGCAATGACGAACAGCCAGCGCGTGCGGGCGAGCCTCGTCATGATGTCGAGCGTCAGGCCGTCGGAGATGACCTGCGCATGCTCGTCGCCGCCGAGCAGAGCAAAGGGAAGCACGACGAGCGAGGGCCGATTGGGGAGGCTCAGATCGAGGCCGCTCGTGCTGTCGGCGCTCAGCAGATCGGGCGCCATATCCGACGGCACGACGTTGCGGCCGCTCTCCAGGAAAAGCGTCGGGCCGGCAGGTGGCGGTACCCGGTCCATGTCGGAATCCGAAACGGCCGCGTTGCCCGCGCTCTCGATCTCGACGTTTCCGACGAACCTCAGTCCGCGCCGATGAATGGTCCGGATAAGGCCCTGCGCCTTGCCGTCATCGCCGATCACGCGCCGGGCAGCCTTGACGCGACTCGAGATTGCAGCCTCGGATACGATGCGCCCTTTCCAGACGCGCTCGATGATCTCGTCACGAGTGACGATGCGATCGCGGTTCTCGATGAGCAGCACGAGGAGGTCGAACACCTGCGGCTCGACGCTCATCGACGTGCCGTCCCGGCGCACCTCGTAGGCGTGCGTATCGATGCAGATAGGCCCGATCGAATAGATCATTCGTTGCCCTCGATCGGCAATTCTCCAGGAATTCTCCACGCGTTCATCAAGCGCGCGACGGCGTTCGATCCTATGCTGGGCGCCGCAAGCCATGAAGCCGGCGCGCCTTGCTGTCCGCGCGGCAGGGGGTGTTCGCTCGTGCTCGAGACGGCGCTGAATGGCTCGACCGACATGTCGACTGACCTTTTCGGGACCGAATGCCTCGCCCCAGGAGCATGGAGACGAGTATGCGCGCGAGCGGAGCGCGCCAAAAATCACACGAACTTCATCCTTCGGAATTGCGATGGTGCGAGAGGCCCTCGAAGGCAACTGCCCGAGCCGGAGACCCGAAGGCATCGCCGGCGTTTGGCGACCGACGCTTCAGGGTATCCAGCGAACCGGGGCTCGGCAAGGCCCCAACAAAAATGCAGAAGGATCCAGGCGGTCTATTGTCGGTGGCTAGCGGCATCGAAGCGCCGGATGGTAAATGATCGGCACGGCTGACAGCGTACTGGCGTCTGCCCAAACAAGACTGCGGCCCGGAAAGCTCCGGGCCGCCGATTTCTGTGCGTCAACGTGAGCGCGCTCAGGGCTTCGCGATCACGACATCGGGAAACACTTCCTCGATCACCGGAAGCGCGGTGCGGAAGTCATCGTTGCTCGACCGCGGCAGCGCCTGACGATAGTCATCGTTGCTGGTGTGCGGGAAGGCCTGCTCGTAGCCCTCGCCGCGCGGCAGGGCCTGACGCGGGTCGTTGAAGGGGTCGAAGGCCGCATTCACCACAGTGGCAAACAGTCCGGCGGCAATGAGGGTGCTCAAGATCGTCTTCATCTGTCTTCTCCGTTTTTTGTGACCGCGCACAAGAGGATCGGCGGCCCGGGGAACGGCGGTCTCAATTCCCTCGGGCCGGCTTCGGCACTTTGCCGAATTCTGGTTTGCGGCTCCGCCTGCGCCTTACGCGTTGGCGGGCCGTGCGCTCAATAGGGGTATGAAGTCGAGGCGCGCGCGCCGTTGAGACGCTCCTCGCCCGGATTGCGGACGGCCGACCAGATCTCGCCGCGGCTGAGTCCGATATCCCTGAGCATCCGATCGTCGAGCGTCATGAGCTCGTTCTCGGCGCGCCGCAGGGCACGCTCCCGTATGAACCCGGCCAGCATCTGCCGCACAGGCACGACGATGGCATCGAGAAGAGCCTTGGCGGTTGACTTGGGTGTCTCGGCACCAGTGCCGCTGTAGCCGTCGATATGAATTCTCTGCGTGCTCATGATTTTGTTTCCTTCTTTTTTGTCGGCTTCGAGTACTCACACCATCGAGACGACGTTGCTCATGATCGTCTCTGTACGCGTTGTGTTTTGATGGACCGCCGCGGCTGTTGTCAGCCGGTGGGCAGCGGCTGTTACATAGGCCTGGGACGGCCCTTACGCTTGACGTCAAGCTGTAGGATTCGTGGAGATTTTCTGGATTTTGGCCCGCGGCCCCGGGAAGGCCGTCCCCGCGACGGCCCAAGAGACGGCCGCGGACATGGATCCGGCGTCTACTTCGACTGCGCGGCGCAGTCGCGGAAGATCTGGAGCTGGGTTTCGCTGAAGTATTCCATCCGGCGATTCGCATTGCGGTGCGACAGGTGCAGGCAGAGGTCGGCCGCAATCGTGCGGGTGTAGTCGCGCGTCACCTCGTTGACCTCTTCGGGCTCGAGATAGCGCCGGTTCTCGCTGACGAACTCGAGCGCGGCTCGGGGGCTCTTGAACAGCAGTCCCGTAAGGAGGGAGTTGCGCTCGGAAGGCGTCATCTCGCGGACCGTCAGCGAGTTCAGCGCGAAGTTCATCCAGCTCTCGGACGTCTCGCTCCGCTTCACGGCCATTTCGATCAGCGAGCGCAGTTCCGCCGACGAGAACATGACCTGCAGCTTCTCTTTCGTGAGGCGTGCCTTGGTGAAATCCTCATACTCCGCGTCGGCAAGCACCTTCTTCATGAGCATGTGGCGCAGCTCGCTCGAAAAATTCAGATGCTCAAGCGCCTTCAGCGCATAGGCTGCATCGGCCTTCACGATAGCGACGACGGCGTCGCGCTGCGTCTCCGGCGGCCAGCGCCCGGCAAAAAGATCGAGCGCCCGCACGGCCGTCGCGGGATCGGTGGCGAAAGTCGCCCCCGCCCGCGAGGCAAGCTGCACGAGCTCGGCATCGGAAATGTGTAGTGACGCGGCGTGCTCCAGCAGTGCTGCGATGCTCGCTTCATCGAGCGCCTTCGCGCGCAGCGCGCGACGTTGCTCGGGCTTCAGGCGAGTCACGCGGGCGACGATGGCAGCGGCATCGTTGCCGCTCTCCGACGACGCCAGTATGCGCGCGATCAGTTCCGCGAACTGGTCGTCGCTGAGCCAGTAGGGCTTTTGCGCAACCTGCGAAATCGGCGCGATGGTGTCGGCGCATTCCAGGAGCAGCGAAAAGACCTTGTCGCGGTCGGCGAGCGGCGTATCTGTTTGCGTCAGCAAACGTACCAGCGTCGGAAGATGCCTTTCCTGTAGGGCTTCCTCCTCCGTATGGAGCTTGCTCCACGTCGCGCCGGGTGCCGTTGCATTATCCTCGGGCGTCAGCCTCATCTTGATCGGGCAGGGAATTTGCTCGCCGACGGCAGCACGGCAGATTCTCTCCAGCACGTCCTTGCGTAACGCCGTATCGTCGAGCAGCGCGACCCTCGATGAGCGCGGCTGTTTCACCTCCTCTTGGAGCACGGCGCTTGCTGCCTTCGTCAGTGATGCAAGGAGATCATCCTGATCGCGACGTGCCGCAATATAGGGCTCGGCATAGGTGTAGTCGATGACGAGCGCGTGCGTGGTCACCTGACCCGACACATCGTGCACGATTTTAGTTCCAGGACTGCTGGTCAGGAGCCAGATCCTGTAGCCCGGCTGTCGGGTGGCGCGAGTCGCGAGATGGACATTGCCATTGCTGTCGGCGACGGCGGCAGAGCGCGGCAGCTCGATGGCCGAGGCCCACATCGGCACGTAGAACCACGTCAGCACGAGCGTCAGCCAGGCCGAGACGGCGCTCGTTCTGTCCTCGAAGGGAGAGAAGACGAGCTTGATCAGAATGGCCGCCGAGATGATCGACAGAAGGATCGGCCAGAACCAGCTCGCGATCGTCAGCCAAACGGAATCGGTCCAGCGCAGGTACTGAGCCGTGCCGACCCCGAGGAGGCAGGGGAGAAGCCCGAACACAAGTGCCCGGTATGGCCTGCTCTGCCATTTCGACGGTTGCTTCATGTCTCGACCCTCTCGGACAAGACCTGAGGACCTCGACGAGACATTCCCTCAAAGCGCGAGCCGCCGCAATACGCTCGCGCCATGATCCGCGATACTGCGGCTCATGTCGGCAATCCTCCGGGCGCGCCAAGTGCTCTTGGGCGCCCGCGCTTTCGCTGCTGCGTCACGTCGGACAGAAGTCGCTTTCGTCCGTCACGCGCAGTGCTCGATCCCCCATTCGCGTCACGAGCTTGTGAACATGCACGCCACGCTACGATCCGGCGCCGCGGATATATTCAGCATACGGCTCCAGATTTGAGATCGCGAGAGCCTTGTGCTCCCTCCGGCCCGAAGAAGCCGGCTCAGACGAGTCGTGCAGTCCGAATGGCATCTGCGTCTACGGAGGAAAACCATGCCCAATCTACGCGTGAATGGACAGGAGCGCGCTTACGACGGCGATCCGTCAATGCCGCTGCTGTGGTACCTGCGCGACGAGCTCAGCCTCACCGGCACGAAGTTCGGTTGCGGTGCTGCGCTCTGTGGTGCCTGCACGGTCCATGTCGATGGTGATGCAGCCCGCTCCTGCGTCACGCCCATGGCGTCCGTCGCCGGCAAGAACGTGACCACGATCGAAGGCCTTCACCCGAAGGGAGAGCATGCGCTGCAGATCGCCTGGCGCGAGATCGGCGTGCCGCAGTGCGGCTACTGTCAGACCGGACAGATCATGCAGGCCGCATCCCTGCTGGCCAAGAAGCCGGCGCCTACCGACGCCGAGATCACGGAAGCGATGACGGGAAATCTCTGTCGATGCGGCTGTTATCAGCGCATCCATGCGGCCGTGCGCGCCGCAGCGAAGGGGGTGTGAGATGACAGAGCTCAGCACACACTCCCGCCTGGTCATCAGGAATGTCAGCCGGCGCAACTTGCTGAAGGGCCTCGCAGCGACAGGCGGCCTGGTTCTCGCAGCGCAGATGCCGGCGGTCAGGGGCGCGCTTGCGGCCTATCCGACAGGCGCGGACGCCATGCCGAACGGCGTCGTCAGCAATCCGAAGGTGTTCGTCTCCATCGGCGCCGACGGCACGGTGAGCATCATCGCGGCCCGTGCCGAGATGGGCAACGGTGCGGCGCGAACGGCGCTACCCATGATCGTCGCCGACGAGCTCGAGGCAGACTGGTCGCGCGTGCGCGTCGTGCAGTCGCCGGGCGATGAGAAGACCTACGGCAATCAGGATACGGATGGCTCACGCAGCGTGCGCCACTGGATCCAGCCCATGCGACAGTGCGGCGCCGCAGCTCGCCAGATGCTCGAGACGGCGGCCGCCAAGACGTGGGGCGTCGACGTCGGCGAGGTCGAGGCTCAGCTCCACGAGGTCGTGCACAAGCCGTCGGGCCGCAAGCTCGGCTATGGCGAGCTTGCCGGCGCCGCCGCGGGACTGCCCGTGCCGGCCGCCGACAAGATCAAGCTCAAGGACGCGAGCGCCTTCCGCTATATCGGCAAGGGCACGGTCCGTATCGCGGACATCGACGACATCACCTCGGGCAAGGCCCTCTATGGCCAGGACGTCGTGCTGCCGGGCATGAAGTTCGCGGTCATTGCCCGCCCGCCGGTACTCGGGGGCAAGATCGCCTCCATCGATACGAGCGCGGCATTGAAGGTGCCGGGCGTCGAGAAGGTCGTGACGCTTCAGCCGACGCCGGCGCCCTACAAGTTCGGGCCGCTCGGCGGTGCTGCGGTCATCGCCAAGAATACCTGGGCGGCGCTGCAGGGTCGGGAGGCCTTGAAGATCACCTGGGACGATGGCCCCAACAAGTCGCACGACTCAAAGACCTACAGGGCGGAGCTCGAAGCCGCGGTGAAGAAGCCCGGCAAGATGGAGCGCAACGAGGGCGATGTCGACAAGACGCTGGCGTCGGCGGCCCGCGTCGTCACCGCGGAGTACTACGCCCCCCATCTCGCGCACGCGACCATGGAGCCGCCTGCAGCCGCAGCGCGGATGAACTACGGCAAGTGGGAGCTGTGGGCGCCGGTACAGAGCCCTGGTCAGGCGCGTGATGACGTGGCAGCTGCGCTCGGCGTTGCGCCCGCAGAGGTCGTCATGCACACGACGCTGCTCGGCGGCGGTTTCGGGCGCAAGTCCAAGTGCGACTTTGCCATCGAGGCGGCGCTGCTCTCGCGCGAGCTTGGCGGAACGCCGGTCAAGGTGGTGTGGACCCGCGAGGACGATCTGCGGCACGGCTTCTATCACACCGTGACGGCGGAGCGCTTCGAGGCGGGGCTGGACGCTGGCAACAAGGTCGTGGCATGGCGCCATCGCAGCGCTTCACCGACGTTCCTGTCGACGTTCATTCCCGATCCGAAGCATCCCTCGGGGATCGAGCTCGGCATGGGTTGGGTGGACACGCCGTTCAACGTGCCCAACATGCGCATGGAGAGCGGCGAGGCGCAATCGCACGTGCGGATCGGCTGGTTCCGGTCGGTCAACAACGTGGTGCACGCGTGGTCGATCCAGTCCTTCATCGCGGAGCTCGCCCATCAGCTCGGCAAGGACCCGAAGGGCTACCTGCTCGAGATGATCGGTCCGGCCCGGATCGTCGATCCGACGAAACAGGTGACGACGCCGTGGTGGAACTACGGCGAGCCCTCCGAGACCTTCCCGGTCGATACGGGACGCCTGCGGCGCGTGGTCGAGTTGGCGGCGGAGAAAGGCGAGTGGGGTAAGACCCTGCCCAAGGGCCAGGGTCTCGGCATTGCGGCGCATCGCAGCTTCGTTAGCTACATCGCGACCGTCGTGCACGTGGTCGTCGGCGACAAGGGGACGATCTCGATCCCGCGGGTCGATACGGCGATCGACTGCGGCTACTGCGTCCATCCCGAGCGGGTCAGCTCGCAGATGGAGGGTGCGGCGGTCATGGGACTGACACTCGCGAAGCACGGCGCCATCACGCTCAAGAACGGTGCCGTCGAGCAGTCGAACTTCCACGACTTCCAGCTCGCCCGCATCGACGAGTCGCCGCTCGATACGCGGGTGCACATCGTCCCACACGGGATAGACGTGCCGCCGAGTGGCGTCGGCGAGCCGGGCGTGCCGCCGTTTGCGCCCGCGCTGTGCAACGCCATCTTCGCGGCGACCGGAAAGCGCATCCGGGAGCTGCCGATCGGCAATCAGCTTGCCTGAAGCAAGCGCCATGATCGAAGGCGCGGCTTCCCCGCCTTCGATCGGATCGAGTCGGAGGGCTACCGCCCGTTGCCGTTGCTGCGCAAGGACTGCACGAAATCGACGATGAGCATCGCCATGACGGCGATGACGATGATGATGAGCGGCGGCGCCGGCACCCAGACGAGCATGAATGTAAGAAAGCTGGCGACCAGCAAAATGCCGATGATGCCGGTGATGAAGTTGGTCATTGCGCCTTCCTTTGGCTGGTTCGGCGGCCGGAGCCTTTCGCGGCTGAGGTCGATGGTTTGCGGCGACGCCCTGCCGCAGCGACATGGGCGGAAAGCCAGCGCGCCGTTCTGAGCAGGCGGGCATCGTTGCCGCGCCGCGCAATGAGCTGCACGCCGATCGGCAGGCCGTTCGGCCCCGCGAGCAGCGGCAGCGAGATGGCGGGTGTACCGAGGTAGGTCCAGAGCGAGCAGAAGATCGGGTTGCCCGTTGCGGTGCCGATGGGCGCTTCGCCCGGAGCCGAGGCCGTCAGGATCGCGTCGTACTCGTTGAACACGTCATCGAGCTGCTGATTGAGAATTGCCGCCGCGGCTATCGCCTCGAGGTAGTCGTGCGCCGTGATCGCCTTGCCGCGCGTGAGCAACTCGCGCAGTTGGACGCTCAGAACATCTCCGGCCTTGGCGAGATCGCGGCGGAAGTTGTGCGCCATGTCGGCGGCCATGATGTGCCCATGGAACTCGATGCCGCGCTCGAAGGCGGGGCCGAGGTCGACGGTCTGGACATTCTCGCCGAGGGCGCCGACGAGCTCCTCGAAGGCCTCGTCGAGATAGGGCTCTGCCGCTTTCCAGGCGGGCCCCTTGACGAAGGCGAAGCGGGGCGGCAGCGGCGGTTCGCTGGCGGCATTGGCGGCGAGATGGCCGGTCGCGATTGGGCGGGTGTCCGGATCCTCCGCATCATAGCCGGCGAGGATGTCGGCGATGAGCGCCGCGTCGGTCACGGAGCGCGCGAACACGCCCACATGATCGAGCGCGCGCGAGAGCAGCATCGCACCCGTGCGCGGGATGAGGCCATGTGTCGGCTTGAAGCCGACGACCCCACAGAATGACGCCGGCCGTATGACCGAGCCGTTCGTCTGGGACCCGATGGCCGCCGGCACCATGCCGGCAGCCACGGCCGCGGCGGATCCGCTGGACGAGCCGCCGGGTGTCCGTGCGGGATCGTGCGGGTTTCTCGTCTTGCCGGGATGGAAATAGGCGTACTCGGTCGTCACGGTCTTGCCGAGGACGATGGCTCCCGCCGCGCGCAGGCGTGCGACCGCGACCGCATCTTCACGCGGCGTCCTGCCCCGCCAGAGCGCGGAGCCGAATTCGGTCGGATAGTCGGCCGTGTCGAAGATGTCCTTGATGCCGACGGGCACGCCATGGAGTGGGCCGAGCGGCCTTCCTGCCATGCGATGCGCGTCGGCGGCTTGTGCCTGGCGCAGCGCGTGAGCGGGATCGAGGAAGGCCCAGGCCTGTATGTTGCCGTCGACCTCGCGCACGCGACCGAGGCAATTCTCGGTCATCTCGACGGCCGTGACTTGCCCGTCGCGGATGGCGGCTGCCGCATCCGATACGCCGAGATCCGCGGGGCGCGTCATGGTGAAAGTCCTGTCATCGCGCCTCCACCTAGCGGGACGAGTAGAGGTAGTCGGGCAGCCACAGCGCAATGCCCGGGAAGATGTAGACCAGGAACATGGTCAGGAACACCATGCCGACGAACGGCAGCGCACCGCGGAAGATGTGCGTGAGCTGAACCTGTGGCGGCGCGACACCCTTGAGATAGAACGCGGCCATCGCCACGGGTGGCGTGTTGAACGCGGTCTGTGTGTTGAGCGCGACCAAAATGCCGAAGAAGATCGGATCAATGCCGAAGTCGTCCAGCAGAGGCAGGAAGATCGGCACGAAGATGACGATGATCTCGGTCCATTCGAGCGGCCACCCGAGAAGGAAGATGATGACCTGGGTCAGGATGAGGAACTGGGTCGGCGAGAGATTCATGCCGAGGATGAAGTTCTCGATGACCTGCTGACCGCCGAGCAGCGCGAAGACGGAGGAAAACGTCCACGAGCCGATGAAGAGGTAGCACACCATCGCCGCGGCGCGCGCCGTCAGATAGACGGACTCTTTCAGCATCTCGTAGTTGAGTGCGCGGTAGGCCGCTGCGAGCACGAGGCTCGCGAGTGCGCCGGCCGCCGCCGCTTCCGAGGGCGTCGCCAGGCCGAACAGAATGGCGCCGAGCACGCACACGATCAGCAGTGCGAGCGGCAGGAACGACGTCGCCAGCGCCCACAGCACCTCGCGGGCGGGAATATCCGTCTGCTCCTTCGGCAGCTTCGGGCAGAGCGCCGGATTTATGACGGCCCGCAGGATGATGTAGAGGATGTAGAAACCGGCCAACAGGAAGCCGGGCAGGAACGCGGCGGCATAGAGCTTGACCGCGGAAACGCCGGCCGTGGCCGCGTAGACGATCAGCAGCACGCTCGGCGGAATGAGAATGCCGAGGCAGCCGCCGGCACACACGACGCCGGTCGAAAGCTTGATGTCGTAGTTGGCGCGCAGCATCGCCGGCAAGGCCAGGAGGCCCATGAGCGTCACGACGGCGCCGACGATGCCGGTCGCCGTCGCGAACATCGCGCACGTGATCATGGTCGCGACGGCGAGCGCGCCCGGAACGCGCGACATCGAGATCTGCAGCGCATGAAACAAGCGATCGAGGATGTTGGCCCGTTCGACGAGGTAGCCCATGAACAGGAATAACGGCACGGCGATCAGCGTGTCGTTCGACATGACCTCGAACGTCTTCTGCACCAGCAGCGTGAATACTCTGTTCTCGAAGATCGCCTGATCGGGAATGAAGTAAGCGTAGTAGCCGAAGCCAACGCCCATCGCG
Organism: Pseudomonadota bacterium; assembly: GCA_023387235.1. Lineage (GTDB taxonomy): Bacteria > Pseudomonadota > Alphaproteobacteria > Rhizobiales > Hyphomicrobiaceae. The sequence continues at coordinate 4,696 of JAEWIJ010000073.1, read as the reverse complement.
ATCAGCGTGAAGGCAATGGGAAAGCCGAGCATGATGATGAAGATGAACAGCGCCAGCATCATCATGCCAATTTGCGGATCGGTCATGCTCAGGCCCCCTTGCCCGAGTTCGGAGCCTGCGGCTCCTGATGTTCCAGACGCTCGCGGATGACGATGCTCTCCGTCTCCTCGACGTCGTGCAGCCGTTGCGGCCACGCCCCCTCACGAATGCAGATGATGCAGCGTGTGATCTCGGCGATGCCCTGCAGCAGCAGCAGCACGCCAGTTACCGGTATCAGCGCCTTCAGCGGAAAAATCGGGATGCCGGCCGGACTGAAAATGCTCACTTCCTTGAAGCGGATCGACGTCGCGGCATAGTTCCAGCCCGAGTAGATGAGTGCGGCGACGGCCGGCAGGAAGAAGATCACGTAAAGCACGAGATCCATGGTCGCCTGCGTGCGCGGCTTGAGGAAGCGATAGACGACGTCGGCGCGGACATGGCCGCCGCGTGAAAGGGTATAGGCACCGGCCATCAGGAACATCGCGCCGTAGTTGATGTAGCTGAAGTCGAAAGCCCAGGTGGTCGGCGCGCGGAAGACGTATCGCACGAGCACTTCGTAGCTCACGCCGAGCGTGAGGACCATGATCAGCCAAGCAAAGGCCTTGCCGGTCCACGTGCTGAGGGAGTCGATGAAGAAGAGGAGATTTTTCATGTGCGCTTCGATCCGCAGCGGACGCTGCACGTGGCAGGGCCGTCAAGATATCGGGCGGCGCACCTGTACGCCGCCCGCACTACCTCTTGGTTTCGGCACGATATGCCGGAATGGGATCAGATCTTGAGGACGCCCGGGAAGTGGTGATCGAAGGCGCCGCGATAGTCGGTCGCGTTCATCATGTTGTAGTACACGACCCGCCGGACCCACTCTTTCTGGGAATCCATCACCTTCTTCATGAAGGGATCTTTCTCGAGACCGGCAATCAGGCCGTCCCAGGCCTTGATCTGGGCGTCGAACACGGCCTTCGGCGTGCGCAGAACGTTGACCTTGTCCTTCGAGATCAGCTCCTGCAGATCCTTGGAATAGTAGTCCATCCCCTTCCACTCGTTGGCGGAGGAGACGGCTTCGGCGGCGTATTGCAGGATGGCCTTGTGCTCGTCGGGCAGCTTGTCGAACCTGCCCTTGTTGAACATGATCTCGAAGTACTCGGTCGCCTGATGGTGGCTGCCGAGCATGTAGTTCTTGGCGACGTCCTGGGCGCCGAAGCGGCGGTCCGACGTCGGGTTGTTGAACTCGAAACCCTCAATGACGCCGCGCTCCATGGCCGGCACGATCTCGCCGCCCGGAAGCTGCGCGACCGAGGCGCCCATCGCCTGGAAGAGATCGGCGGCGAGGCCGACGGTGCGGTACTTGAGGCCCTTGATCTGATCGACCGAAGTGATCGGCTTCTTGAACCAGCCGAGCGGCTGGGTCGGCATGGGCATTGCGAAGAAGCTGACGATATTGACCTTCATGATCTGCGTCTGCAGCTCATGGAACAGCTCGCGGCCGCCGCCGTTGTGAATCCAGCCGAGGCCTTCGTTGGCATTGAAGCCGAACACCGGGCCGGTGCCGAACAGCGAGGCTGCCTTGTGCTTGCCGTACCAGTAGACGGTCACGGTATGCGCGCCGTCGATCTGGCCGCCATGGACGCCGTCGAACACCTGGAAGGGATGCACGACCGCGCCGCCGACGAGATAGTCGATCTTGAGACGGCCGCCGGCCATCTTGTTGACGCGCTCGACGTAGTCCTGCGCCATCTCGTTGAAGACGTCCTTGGCGCCCCAAGAACCCTGCATCTTCAGGGTCGTGGTCTGGGCGCGCGAGACGTTGGGCATGGCGACCACGCCGGCCGCCGCGGCAGCCGTAACCGCACCGCCTTTGAGAAAGCGGCGCCTGTTCAATCTTTCCGTGTCCTTTGTCATGGGCTTTCCTCCGTGTTGGATCGATCTACGCCGACCGTTGTTATTGCAGCGAGCATGGCACGCTAGGTATGCCGTATGCAATAGTTCGAGGGCCGGGCCTATCGAGGCACGCCTCGGGCCCCGTCAGGCTTGATTCTTCGGAAGAATAACCCGTGAAACGGCGATCGGAAGCCAATCCTCTCCCCGCGCGGGCAGGGAGAGGGATGCAGGCAATACGACTATAGTGTCATATTCATCGGCGCCGGGATGAAGCGGAAACCGTCGCCGTTCTTCACGACATGGCCGTTGCCGGGCCACGGGAAGTGGTACGCGACGAGCGGAATCTTGTTCGCCGCCAGCATATCGAGAATGCGCACGCGCGAGCCGGCCGATTGCTTGGGATCCGTATCGTAGGCGAACTCGAGGCGCGGGCGCTCGACGAGCAGGATATGGTGGTGCGTGAGATCGCCGATGGCGGCCATCGACTTGCCGTCGGACGTGATCATGAAGACGGTGTGGCCGATGGTGTGGCCCGGTGCCGAGATCGCCTGGATGCCGGGAACGAACTCCTCGCCATCCTTGAAGAACACGATGCGGTCGCGGACCGGCAGCAGGTTCTTGCGCGCGCCCTCGACGAACGGCTTCATGTAGGCCGGGTCTTTCATCGAGAGCTTGGCCTCGTCCGTCCAGAAGTCGAAGTCGGCCTGTGAGATGTAGATCTGCGCATTGGGGAAGTGGGGCTTGCCGTCGTCGCCCATGATGCCCCAGACGTGATCGCAGTGTGCGTGCGTCGCCAGGATGCCGTCGACGCTCGCCGGATCGATGCCGGCAGCCTTGAGGGAGGCCATCAGCTTGCCGGTGGTGGGGCCGAACATCGTCGAGGTGCCCATGCCCGTGTCGACGATATAGACCTTGTCACCGGTATTCACGACGAGGATGTTCTGCTCGAGCACGGCATTCGTCGGCGAGAGGAAATTGTCGGTCAGCATCTGGGTGACCTCTTCCTTCTTCGCACCAAGGAAGGCGCCGGAAGGATCACCGAGCGGGAGGGGGCCGTCCGACACCATCGTCATCTGCATCTTCCCGTGCGGGAAGCGGTAGAAGTAGGGCGCCTGGGTAGTGGCGAACGGTGCCTTGGCGTGCGCGGTCGGCAGGGAAAAGCCGCCGGTGTACGCCGCGGCCGCTGTGAGACCGGCGCCGGCGAGCAAGCTTCGACGTGAAAGCGCGAGTGTGTCCTTGGACATTGTTTTCCTCCGTGTCAGCTTATGGTGCGTGACGTCCTCTACTTAAACTTGCTTCGTGATCTGATCTTGGCGGAGCGTAGAGCGCAGATTGAAATACATGGCCGGGCCGGCGCCCTGCAGACCTGGATCGATCAACAGCGGCGGCGGTTTCCGGTAAGGCGCGGGGGTATAGGGCAGCGGTAGGCCCGGCCTCCTGGCGACCAAGTTAGAGCGCCTGGCGCACGACAAAGCGTGAAGACCGGCCGACATCTATCTTGACCCGACGTTTCAGCAATTCAACGTCGGCGGCAGCTTGCCGCCAATCCCCGGGGATCGGCAACTCATTTTCAGGTGTTTGAAAATTACGGCTCGGACCTTTGAACCTTTTGGCACCGCAGCACGACTGAGCCTTTGGAACCGCAGGAAGTTTCTGCCGTTTCCATTTCAGGTTCGCGAGTATCTTCAGCGGGAAAGGTTCAGTCATGCGGGAGTTTTTGGCGCCAGCGCTCATATTTGCCGGATCGCACGCGGCAATCTTCTTCCTCGTCATCCAGATGTATGTCGTGGGTCAGTAGGGAGGAGAGCCGGCGGCCCGAGGCGTCGCCCGGACGTCTAGCCCCTTGATCAAGGGCGGCCCAGTAGCTACGCCAGTCAGGCAATGCGGCTGAAGACTTAAGCTGCGCCATAGGGTCTGACGAGGCGATAGTCTCCCGATGAATGAAGCGCGCGTTCGCGACGACGAGTTTCTGGGACCGCTTGCCGTGGCCGCCGCCGCGGCTCAGCGCGAAGAGATCAATTTCCGCGACAACGTCGCCCGCGAGATCGAGAAGCGCGAGCGCGCCCGCCAGTATGCCTTCCGGCGGCTCTCGACGGCGGAACTCATGCTGCAAGCCGCCCGATCGTCGAAGGACGCGGAGGGGGCGATCGCGGCGCAGTCGTCCGCGCTCGCTACCGAGTTCGGCTGGCATGGCGAGGGCGAGGCTCCCCGAAAAATCCTGGCGGCTTGGCGGCCCGTGACACTCGCCGTTTGGGAAGCCGTGAAGCCACCGCCCGAGGACGCGGAAGCGACCCCTTCCGCGCCCGCGCCGGATATTGTCGCGGCGCTCGCCGAGTTCGAGCGCTGGTACGAGGCGGAGTTCGGCACGAGCTATCTCGCCATTCTCGATCAGGAAAAGCTCGAATATCCCGTTGTCGAGTTCTGAGGGTGCAATGGCCAGAAGCGACAAGGGAGGCGAGTTCGAGCGCTGGATCGTCGAGCAGTACGGGGCGACGAACGGCTTTACCGCGCTCATTCTCCTGCTGATGCTCGGCAGCGACAAGGTCGATCTCATCTCGTGCTCGTACGTCCATGTCATTGGCAACGAAGTGCGATGGAAGGACATGAAGACCATGCTGGATGCATCCCGCCGTAAATGGGATGCTTTCGCGATCTTTCCCGAGTCGCCTCCCGGCGGCGGGCCGCTGATCGATCTCGTGGCCAAGGCACGGCTGCAGGAGCGCATCGACGAGGTGACGGTCAATCGCATGATCCTCAACGATGCCGGCTTCTTCGATAC
>JAEWIJ010000032.1 GCA_023387235.1 Pseudomonadota bacterium | reverse complement strand
GCACGCGCTGCGAATTATGCAGGCCGCCGAGCTTGTCGAGGTTCTTCCGCATGTTCTCCGGATAGACGACGAGCTTTTCCACCACGCCGGCGAGACGGTTCAGCGCGAAATCCAGCGTGATGGTCGCGTCCGGACCGATGAAGCGCTCGACGGAAGAGTGCGAGATGTCGCGCTCGTGCCAGAGCGCCACGTTCTCCATGGCAGGCGCCGCGAACGAGCGCACCATGCGCGCTAGACCGGTCAGGTTCTCCGTCAGCACGGGATTGCGCTTGTGCGGCATGGCCGAGGAGCCCTTCTGCCCCGGCGAGAAGAATTCTTCCGCTTCGAGCACCTCGGTGCGCTGCAGATGGCGGATCTCCGTCGCCAGACGCTCGATGGAGGAGGCGATGACGCCGAGCGTCGCGAAGTACATCGCATGGCGGTCGCGCGGGATGACTTGCGTCGAGACCGGCTCGGGCGTCAGGCCCATGGATTTCGCTACATACTCTTCGATGCTCGGATCGATGTTCGCGAACGTGCCCACGGCGCCGGAGAGCGCGCAGATCGCGACCTCTTTCCGCGCCGCCGCCAGGCGCTCGCGCCCGCGTGCGAACTCGGCATAGGCATAGGCGAGCTTGATGCCGAACGTGGTCGGCTCGGCGTGGATGCCGTGACTGCGCCCGATGGTGATTGTGCTCTTGTGCTCGAAGGCGCGCTTCTTGAGCGCGGCCAGCACACGGTCCATGTCGGCAAGCAGGATATCGCTCGCGCGCACGAGCTGAACATTGAGACACGTATCGAGCACGTCCGAGGACGTCATGCCCTGGTGGACGAAGCGCGCCTCGGGGCCGACGTGCTCGGCGAGGTGCGTCAGGAAGGCGATGACATCGTGCTTGGTGACGGCCTCGATCTCGTCGATGCGGGCGACGTCGAACTTCGCCTTGCCGCCCTTCTCCCAGATGACCTTGGCGGCCTCCTTGGGCACGATTCCGATCTCGGCCATGGCGGAGGCCGCGTGCGCCTCGATCTCGAACCAGATGCGGAAGCGGGTCTCGGGCTCCCAGATCGCCCTCATCTCGGGGCGGGAGTAGCGCGGGATCATCGGTAGACCTTCCGGATTTAGCGAGTTAAGGCGCAGGCTTAACAGAAGCGCCGACCGCCATCAATGCGGCCGGCGCTCCATGTGTTAAGAACGGCCAGAGCGCTGACCACGCCTCAGAAATCGACCTTGTCGCCGCCCTTGAGGCTCAGGATCTCGCGGGCTTCATCGGCGGAGGCGATCTCCAGGCCCAGGCCCTCGATGATCTGGCGCACCTTCGTGACCTGCTCCGCGTTCGACTTGGCGAGCTTGCCCGGGCCGATCCAGAGGCTGTCCTCCATGCCGACGCGGACGTTGCCGCCCATCGCGGCGGCCATGGCCGCCGTCGGAAGCTGATTGCGGCCGGCGCCGAGCACGCTCCAGCGGTACTGGTCGCCGAACAGCCGATCCGCCGTCCGCTTCATCATCACCACGTCCTCGTAGTGCGGGCCGATGCCGCCGAGGATGCCGAACACCGACTGGATGAAGAACGGCGGCTTGATAATGCCGCGATCCGCGAAGTGGCGCAGCGTGTAGAGGTGGCCGATGTCGTAGCACTCGACCTCGAAGCGCGAGCCGTTCGCTGCGCAGGTGGTCAGGATGTACTCGATGTCGGCGAACGTGTTCTTGAAGAAGCCGGCGCGCGAGCCTTCGAGATACGGTTTCTCCCAGTCGTGCTTGAACTCCTTCTGGCGCTCCAGCATCGGGTAGAGGCCGAAGTTCATCGTGCCCATGTTGAGCGAGGCGACCTCCGGCTTGAAGGTCGCCGCCGGGCGCACGCGCTCCTCGATGGTCATGGTCATCGCGCCGCCCGTCGTGATGTTCACGACGCAGTTCGAGCGCTGCTTGATCACCTTGAGGAACGGCGCGAAGGCCTCGGTCGACTGATCGGGCCTGCCGTCCTTCGGATCGCGCGCGTGGAGGTGAACCACCGCCGCGCCCGCTTCCGCCGCACCGATCGCGGCGTCGGCGATTTCCTCGGCGGTGATCGGCAGATGCGGCGACATGGAGGGCGTATGAATAGAGCCCGTGACGGCGCATGTAATGATGACTTTGCGCGATGCTTTGGCCATGGGAGCGTTTCCAGATTTTCGTTTTTGATGAAATTGAGTCTCAGGCCTTGCCGAGGCGACCGAGCTTGGCTTCGACGAGGCGGGCGTAAAGCGCCGAGCCGAGCGGCAGGATCTCGTCGTTGAACTGGTAGGCGGGATTGTGCACGGGTACGCTCGTCGGCGTGCCGAGCCCGCCATTGCCGATGTTGATGTAGGCGCCCTTGCACTTCTCGAGCATGAACGAGAAGTCCTCCGATGCCATGATCAGGCCGCGGTTGCGCTCGACGTCCTTTGCGCCGACCAGCTCGACGGCGCGGTCGGCCATGAAGGCCGTTTCCTTCTCGTCGTTGACGAGCGGCGCGAACTTCACGTCGAAATTCACGTGCGCCGTCGCGCCGAAGGCTGCCGCCGTATTGGCCGCCGTGCGCTTCATGGCCTGCTCGACCTGCGCCATGACATCCTTATTGAACGTGCGCACCGTTCCGCGGATGGTCGCTGTCTGCGGAATGACGTTGTAGGCATCGCCCGCGTGGATCGCCGTGCAGCTCACGACGGCGGTCGCGGTCGGCGTGACATTGCGCGAGACGATGGCCTGCAGCGACGTCACGATGTGGCTCGCGACGAGCACCGGATCGACCGACTCCTCCGGTCGCGCGCCATGCGAGCCGCGCCCCGTGATGTCGATATCGAAGAAGGCGCCGCCCGCCATCATCGCGCCCGGACGGATCGAGAACTTACCGACCTCCAGGCCCGGCGTATTGTGCATGCCGAAGACGCTGTCGCAGGGAAAGCGATCGAACAGCTTGTCCTCGATCATGGCCAGCGCGCCGCCGATGCCCTCCTCCGCAGGCTGGAAGATGAAATAGACCGTGCCATCGAAGTTCTTGGTCTCGGCGAGATAGCGCGCCGCGCCGAGCAGCATGGTCGTGTGGCCATCGTGACCGCAGGCATGCATGACGCCGGGTTTCGTGGACTTGTAGGGCACCTCCGCGATCTCGTCGATCGGCAAGGCGTCCATATCGCAGCGCAAACCGATCGTCGGCCCATTGCCGGTCTGCAGTACGCCAACGACGCCCGTCTTGCCGACGTTGCGATGGACTGTCACGCCGAATTCGCCGAGCTTCTTCGCAACGAAATCGCTCGTGCGGTGCTCGTCGAAGCCGAGCTCGGGATGGGCGTGCAGGTCGCGCCGCCAGGCGGTGAGGTCACTGTGATAGGCCTTGATCTTCTCGGGAATCTGCATCGGTCGCACTCACTCTTCCGCTGTCGGCATTCGGCTCACTCTAAGCCTCTGTCATTCCATGGCAAGGCTGCGGTACGCGCGTCATGTGCCGGGTTTCACGACGCTCCTGAGATCGGCGATCTCCGTCCTGAGCGCGCGGATTTCGCTCATGAGCGCCTCGTTCTCGCGCGTCTGCTGCTTGGCGTCGGCGTGAAGCTTCTCGGCGTCCTCGTGTAGCATCTCGGTGTCTTCCTTGGCGGCCGCCTCCATGGAATTGACGATGATCGCGATGAACAGGTTGAGCACCGCGAACGTGATGATCAGGATGAAGGGAATGAAGAAGAGCCACGCATAGGGGTAGACCTTCATGATGGGCCGGACGGCGCCATCGGCCCAGTTCTCGAGCGTCATGATCTGGAAGAGCGTGAAGAGAGAGCGCGCGAAGTTACCGAACAGCTCGTCGAACTCGCTGCCGAAGAGCTTTGTCGCCATCACCGCCGCAATGTAGAACAGGATGGACAGCAGCGCGAACACGGCGCCGAGCGAGGGGATGGCGTGGAGCAGGCCCTCGACGACGCGCCGCATGGCAGGCACCACCGAGATGATGCGGACGGCGCGCAGGATCCTGAGGGCGCGCATGACGGAGAGCCCGCCGCCCATGGGCAGCACGGCGATCGCCACGATCGTGAAGTCGAAGACGTTCCAGGGATCCTTGAAGTAGCTCATGCGGTATGCCAGCAGCTTCGCCGAGATCTCGAAGACGAAGATCAACAAGCAGACGGTGTCGATCAGCCAGAGAAGTGGCCCGATCTCCTCGTTGACCAAGGGGATCGTTTCGAGACCAAGCCCGACGGCATTGACCGCAATGGCCGTGATGATGAAGCGATGGAACCAGTCGGCTTCCACCATCGCGCGAATGCGTGCGCGCCAGGGAGCCTCGCCCCCGATATCGATCGATGTCACGGTCCCACCTCGTGTTCGCGAAAACGGCGGCGCAACATCTTATTCAATCGCGGACTTTGCAAGGCCGCGACAGGCCCGCGGGCATCCGGACCAGGCTTTCGCCCAATTTTCTGCCGGAAGGGCTATCATCATTCCCGGGCACAGCGGTCTCGGGGGCGGCCAATGACGGAAGGTGATGAAGTCGCAGGTGGGGAGAGACTGCAGCATTGGCCCGGCGCGCTGGGCGGGCGGCTGCGGGCAGCCATCTCAGCTCTCGGCAATGCGCTCGCCCCGTCCCTGTGCCTCGCCTGTCATAGCCGCACGGCTGCCCACGATGCTCTGTGTGCGGGGTGCTGGCAGCAGGTGGCCTTCATTACGCCGCCGCTCTGTCACCGGCTGGGTCTGCCGCTGCCGTTCGGCAGCGATGGCCTGCAGATATCTGCCGCCGCGGCCGCCGATCCGCCGCCGTATGATCGCGCCCGCGCCGCGGCCGTGTTCGGAGGCGTCGTGCGCGAGCTCGTTCATGGTTTCAAGTACGCGGACCGGCACGAGGGGCGGCGGCTGCTCGCGCGGTGGATGAGCGGTGCGGGCCGTGAGCTGCTTGCCGACGCCGATCTGATCGTGCCCGTGCCCATGACGCGCTGGCGGCTCGCGCGCCGGCAGTTCAATCAGGCGGCGCTGCTCGCCCGTGAGGTCGCCCATTCGAGCGGCGTCCCCTTCGATCCCTTCCTCCTCGTCAAGATCAAGTCCACCCCGACGCAGGTCGGCTCGAGTGCCGCGCAGCGAGCGGCCAACGTCGCCGGCGCCTTTGCCGTGCCGGCCGCCATGCGGGACCGCCTTCGTGGCCGCAAGGTCGTTGTCGTCGACGACGTGATCACGACGGGCGCGACAGTTGGCGCGTGCGCGCGCGCGCTGCGGATGGCTGGTGCCGCACGCATCGATGTGCTTGCGGCCGCCATGGTCACCGATCCGCGCCGGGCTGATCTTTAGCCCGGTTCAAGGGGTGAGCCTTGCGTGCGCGGTCATGCAGCACAGCGCGCGACATATCTCGTATCGACCGGCGGGAGCCACTACATTTGGCGGGTAAACACAATCCGGAGCCCGGCCTGCGCATGCCAAAGGTGGTCATCTACACGAGAGACTGGTGCGGCTACTGCTCTGCGGCGCTCCGGCTTCTGCAATCCAAGAACGTACCCTTCGAGGAGATCAATCTCACCGGTAAGCCCGCCGAGCGCGAGGAGCTGGTCGAGATGGCCGGAGGGCAGACCACGGTTCCGCAGATCTTCATCGGCGACATCCATGTCGGCGGCTGCGACGAGCTTTACGCGCTCGATAGTGCCGGAAAGCTCGACCCGCTACTCGCCGGCTGATATGCGGTTTGCAGGCGACGATCTCTGAGCAGGATGACGATGCTTCAGCCGATTCGATCGGAAGGGTTCGCGCGGGGCAGCGGCATTGCGCACGGCTTTTTCGGCCGGCAAGGCGGCGTCTCCGAAGGCATTTACGCCGCGCTCAACTGCGGCCTCGGCTCGAAGGATGCGCGCGATCTTGTCGGCGAGAACCGCCGCCGCGTGGCCGATCACCTCGGCGCGGCGCCGAATCGTCTGTTGACGGCCTACCAGCATCATAGCGCCGACGCGATCGTGGTCACCGAGCCCTGGACGTTCGAGACCATGCCGAAGGCGGATGCTCTGGTTACGGCGACACGCGGCATCGCGGTTGGCGCACTTGCGGCCGATTGCGCGCCCGTCCTCTTCGCTGACGCGGAGGCCGGCATCGTCGCGGCGGCGCACGCCGGCTGGAAGGGGGCGCTCGGCGGCGTGCTCGAATCGGCCGTGGCGACCATGGAGAAGATCGGCGCACGACGCGAGCGGATCGTTGCCGCGCTCGGTCCGTGCATCGGGCCCGAGGCCTATGAGGTGGGGCCGGAGTTCGAGGCCAATTTCATCGCCCAATCCCCTGAATATCGGCGCTTTTTCCGGCAGACGTCCTCCGCGAGCGGACGCCCCTACTTCGATCTCCCGGCATTCGTCCTCGCCCGCCTCGGCGCCATGGGGCTCGGCGAGGTCGAAAGCTGTACGCGCTGCACGTATTCGTATCCGGATGATTTTTTCAGCTATCGCAGGACGACCCACCGCGGCGAGCCCGACTACGGCCGCCAAATCTCCGCCATCGTGCTGCTCTAGTTTTTCCACAGTTTACCCATCATCTGCCTGCTAAGCTCAATTTCAGAAACAGGAAAGCTGGCGTCGGCATCTGGACGGTCGGGGAGCCAGCGGATACAGGATTCGCAAAAGGGTACCGAGTCGAGGGAAAGCCTCGAGGCCGCCAAGTCCGTACGACGGTCACCGGGAGTCAGCGGAATCTAGATTCAAGGGGGCGTCACCGTGACCAATTCTGACGCTGAGAGGACTTCGCGGAGCCGGATGCGCTTCGTAGTGCCGGTTGCCATTGGCATCAGCGCTCTCGGCCTTGCCGGGTGCGAGTCGAGCGGCTCGTCGCTCTTCAGCAGCCTGTCCTCAGGACCGGCGACGTCGACGCCGGAGGCGGCCAAGCCTGCACAGCAGGCCACGCTCGCGCGTATCGCGCTCGCGCCGGTGATCGGTGCGCCCGATGCGGTCTCGCGCCAGATTGCCGATCAGATCGTGCAGTCGGCCGAGCGCCAACGCATCACGCTCATCAACGATCGCGATGCCAAGGGCGACTACACGCTGCGCGGCTACATCGTCGCGTCCAAGGACCGTTCGCAGACCAAGGTTTCGTACATCTGGGATCTGACGGACCCGACCGGCAAGCGCGTCAATCGCGTGACCGGCGAGGAGATGGCGCCCTCCGGCGCGGCCAAGGACCCCTGGGTGGCCGTCACGGGTGCCGTGACGCAGAGCATCGCCGACAAGACGGCGACGCAGCTTGCGACGTGGCTGTCGGCGAACCGTCCGGCGGGCGCGCCGCCTGTCGCCAACCAGTCCGCGCCCGACACGACGGGATCACCACAGCCGATCGCCGCAGCACCTGCGACGCCGGCCGCCGAGCCTGCCGCGGCGCGCACGACGACCGCGAGCTTGCCGTCGACGGGTGATGTCGCTGCGATCGTGCCGGCCGTTACCGGTGCGCCGGGTGATGGCAATACCGCACTTTCGAGTGCGCTCCAGCGCGAGCTCTCGCGTCAGGGCGTGACGATGGCCAACCGGCCGGGCTCATCCTACCGCATCGAGGGCAAGGTGGCCCTCGGCCAGGGCGAGGCGGGCAAGCAGACCATCCAGATCGATTGGCTGGTGCGCGATCCGCAGGGCCGCTCGCTCGGCACCGTCTCGCAGAAGAACGAGATTCCCGAAGGGTCGCTTGACGGCTCTTGGGGGAATACGGCCGATGCCGCTGCCGGCGCTGCTGCACAAGGCATCATGAAGCTTCTGCCGCAGGGTTCGTCGGCGCAGCGCGGATAGCTGAGCACACACGACCACCGCAGAGCATGAACAGCAAGCATCCCGGCCCCTGCGCCGGGATGTTTTCGTTCGGGCGCCCCTAGCTGCCCATCTTGACCGCCCGATGCCGGCCACCTAGCGTCTCGCTCCAAGCTTGGAAACGTCTCAACAAACGGGAGAACGCCGTGGCCCGCCACTATCTGAAACGCGCCGCGCTGCAGGCAGGGCCGCGCGCAGCCGAAGTCGAGGCCACCGTCCGGCGCATGATCGCCGACGTGGCCGAAAACCGCGACGAGGCCGTCCGCCGCTATGCCCGCGACCTCGACAAGTGGACGGGCGAGTTCCGCGTACCGCAGGCGCGCATCGACGAAGTCGCGCGCGCGCTTCCGACGTCCTTCAAGGAGGACTTCGCCTACTGCCACGCGCAGGTGACGGAATTCGCGAAGCGGCAGAAGGAAAGCATCAAGGCCTTCGAGGTCGAGCTCAAGCCGGGCGTGCTGCTCGGCCAGAAGCTCATCCCGATCTCGACCGTCGGCTGCTACATCCCGGGCGGCAAGTATCCGCTCATCTCCGCAGCGATCATGAGCGTCGGCACGGCGAAGGTCGCCGGCGTCGAGCGCATTGTCGCCGCCGCGCCGCCGCGCGGCCCTGATGGCATCTATCCGCAGACGCTCTATGCGCTGCATCACTCGGGCGCCGACGAGATCTATTGCGTCGGTGGCGTGCAAGCCATGGCGGCCATGGCCTACGGCTGCGTGGGTATGCCCCGCGTCGACATGATCACCGGTCCCGGCAATCCGTACGTCGCCGAAGCCAAGCGCCAGCTCTTCGGCATGGTCGGCATCGACCTGCCCGCCGGGCCGACCGAAATTCTCGTCATCGCCGACGATACGGCCGATCCCGCGCTCGTCGCGACGGACCTCCTCGGCCAGGCGGAGCATGGTCCCGACAGCCCCGCATGGTTCGTCACGCCGTCCGAGAAGTTGGGCCGCGCGGTGCTTGCCGAGGTCGAGCTGCAACTGAAGACCCTGCCGACGCGTGAGGTCGCTTCGCGCTCATGGGCCGACTGGGGCGAGATCGTCGTGGTCGGCAGCGACGACGAAGCCATCGCCGTCTCCGACGAGTACGCGCCGGAGCATCTCGAAATTCAGACCGGGCGCGACGACTACTATCTCGAGAAGCTCAAGAACTACGGCTCGCTCTTCATCGGCGAGGAATCGACCGTTGCTTACGGCGACAAAGGCATCGGCACGAACCACACGCTGCCGACGGCCGGCGCCGCACGCTACACGGGCGGTCTCTGGGTCGGCAAGTTCATCAAGACCGTGACCTACCAGCGCCTCACGCGCCGCGCCTCGCTCGAAGCCGCGCCGATCATGGCACGTGTCTGCCACGAGGAAGGGATGCTCGCCCACGAGATCACCGCGACGGTGCGCGCGAAGCGGTTTGCGGGACCGAACTAATTTGTTCCCTCTCCCCGTCCTTAGCCGCAAGAACGGGGGGAAGGGGAAAAAGGAGTAACGCCATGGCTATGAGTGACGTCCGTCCCGTTCTCGCGCTCGCGATGGGTGACCCGTGCGGCATCAGCCCGGAGCTCACGGCCAAAGCCCTCATGGACCCGGAAATCCGCGCAGCAGCCGACGTGATCGTGATCGGCGACCGTCGCGTGCTCGTCGAAGGCGAGGCAGTCGCAGGTCTCTCTTGCGATTGCCGCGATTGGAAACCGGGCACGCCGCTCGCCTTCGACGGCGCGCCGGTGTTCGTCGATCTCGGTCATCTCGATCCGTCGCAAGTTCAGCGCGGCACGGCTTCGCGCGCGGGCGGCACTTTCGCGCTGGCCAACTTCCGCGCCGCGCTGCGTCTCGGCGCAACGGGCGCGGTGGACGCCGTCACGTTCACGCCCTTCAACAAGTACGCCATGAAGCTCGCCGATGGCACCTACGAGGACGAGATCGCGGTCATCACCGAGGAAAGCGGGGCGGAGCGCCACGGCCGCGAGTTCAACGTCCTCGACGACCTGTGGAATGCGCGCGTCACGAGCCATGTGCCGCTGAAGGATGTCGCGCGCCACATCACGAAGGAGGCCGTCGTCAACGGTCTCGTGCTGACCGATCGCTGCATGCGCGATGCCGGCATTCAGCGCCCGCGCATTGCCGTCGCCGGCCTCAATCCGCACGCGGGAGATGGCGGCAACTTCGGCCGCGAGGAGATCGACATCATCGAGCCGGCTGTGGCTGCAGCCAAGGCGCAAGGCATCGCGTGCGAAGGGCCATTCCCCTCCGACACCGTATTCCTGCGCGCGCGGCGGGGCGACTTCGATGCGGTGCAGACCATGTATCACGACCAAGGCCAGATCGCGATGAAGCTCATGGGATTCGAGCGCGGCATAACGCTGATCGGCGGCTATGCCTTTCCTGTCTGCACACCGGCTCATGGCACGGCCTACGACATCGCGGGCAAGGGGATCGCGAACCTCGGCGCGACGCAGAACGCGCTGCTGATTGCGGCACGTATGGCGAAGCGGCAGCCGATCAGCGCGGCGGAGCGAGGCGCGCGTGTGAGCTCGATTGTCGCCAAAGTTGCGGCATAGAGTGCCCTTGCTCTGTCCCGTCCCCTCGCCTACGGATGGGAGAGTGAGGGGGCATCATGAAGAACATAGTCGCAGCTGCAATTGGCTTGAGCATTGGTTTGCCGGTTGCCGCGTCGGCAGGTTCTTTCGAGGACTCGCTGGCCAAGCTCACGCCGGAGTTCCGGTCGCATCAAGTCTGCATCCTGCGCGGGCTGAGCGCGATGCGCCAGGACAAGACGCTGCGGCGCGCCGATCGCATGAAGACATCCATCTTTCGCCCGGCCGTGCTCGACGGAACCAAGCTCACAGCTACCGGTGGTGCCGTGAGAGCGTCAGGTCATTGGTACGCACTGACCTTCTCCTGCGATCTGACAGACGATTGGATGAAGGCCACGTCCTTTGCCTATCAGGTCGGCCGCGAAATCCCGAAGGCGGACTGGGAGCGCCTCGGTCTCTGGCAATAATCGAGGCCGCTACATCCTGAAGACGCCGAACTTCGTCTCGGGAATTGGCCGCTCGAAGCAGACGGCCAGCGCGAGGCCGAGCACGCGCCGCGTCTCGGAAGGCGCGATGATGCCGTCGTCCCAGAGACGCGCCGTGCCGTAGTACGGATGGCCCTCGCGCTCGTAGGCGTCGAGCACGGGCTGCTTGAAGGCATCCTCTTGCGCCTTCGACCACGCCTTGCCTTCGGCCTCGATATTGTCGCGCCGCACGGTCGCGAGCACGCTTGCTGCCTGCTGACCGCCCATGACCGAGACACGCGCATTGGGCCACGTGAACAGGAAGCGCGGCCCGTAGGCGCGCCCGCACATGGCGTAGTTGCCGGCTCCGTAGCTGCCGCCGATGATCAGCGTGATCTTCGGCACGTCCGCATTGGCGACGGCCATGACCATTTTCGCGCCGTGACGCGCGATGCCCCCCGCTTCCGCATCGCGGCCGACCATGAAACCCGTAATGTTCTGGAGAAAGAGCAGCGGCGTTTTGCGCTGGCAGGCAAGCTCGATGAAGTGGGCGGCTTTCTGCGCCGTTTCGGAATAGAGAATGCCGTTGTTGGCGAGGATGGCGACCGGCTGCCCCTCGATGTGCGCGAATCCGGTGACCAGCGTCGTCGCGTAGTTCTTCTTGAACTCGTGAAGCTCGGATCCATCGACGATCCGCGCGATCACCTCGCGGGTGTCGTACTGCGTCATGAGCGAGGCCGGCACGACACCATCGAGCTCGGCGGGGTCATAAGCCGGTGCAACGGGCGCGCGCGTCAGCACCCCGGCGCCTTCGCGGGCGGGAAGCGTCGCGACGATGCTGCGCGCGATCTCCAGCGCATGTCGATCGTTGAGTGCGTAGTGATCCGCGACGCCCGAGAGGCGCGTGTGCACGTCGGCGCCGCCGAGATCTTCCGCCGAGACGTCCTCGCCGGTCGCGGCCTTCACGAGCGGCGGCCCGCCGAGGAAGATCGTGCCCTGGCGGCGCACGATGACGGTCTCGTCGGACATGGCCGGGACATACGCACCGCCCGCCGTGCACGAGCCCATGACCACGGCGATCTGCGGAATGCCGTCCGCCGACATGCGCGCCTGATTGTAGAAGATGCGGCCGAAGTGGTCGCGATCGGGAAAGACCTCCGTCCAGTGCGGCAGATTCGCGCCGCCGGAATCGACGAGATAGAGGCAGGGGAGATTGTTCTCCCACGCGATCTCCTGGGCACGGACGTGCTTCTTGACGGTCAGCGGATAGTACGTGCCGCCTTTGATCGTCGCGTCGTTGCACACGATCATGCACGGCCTGCCGGCAACGCCTCCGATGCCGGTGATGACGCCGGCGCCGTGGATGTCGCCGCCGTACATGTCGAAGGCCGCGAGCTGGGAGAGCTCGAGGAAGGGCGAGCCCGGATCGATCAGCCCGAGCACACGATCGCGCGGCAGGAGCTTGCCGCGGGCGAGATGGCGCTCGCGCAACCGCTCGGGGCCGCCGGCGGCCGCCGCGCGCCGCTTCTCAGCAAGATCGTCGACGAGAGCCGTCATGGCTGCGCGGTTCGCCGCGAAATCTTCCGAGGCGGAATTGATCGTCGTTTTCAGTCGCGCCATGAGCCCCTCTGCCGCCCGCAATCGCCTGTCTCGTCGTGTCGCCGCAATAACTACGAGGCCAGCCCCCGCGTCTGCAAGGACTGCGTTTTCGAGTGCGATGGGAATTCTGTCCTGAAGTGTGCGGAAGTTTCCTTTCATTCGCCGCATCATGTGGTTGACGAAATTGCTGCCCACACCTAGGAATTGCGAGCGTCCGCATGGGCAGATGCGGATTTGTGGGGTCAATGTTGATTATTTTTGGGGGATGCCATGGTTGATCCGGCAGACGACGGCGAGGCGCTGGAGCGAGGAACGCGCCGGCCAAACCCGATCGACGTGCACGTCGGAAATCGCGTCCGCCTTCAGCGGATGCTCATCGGGATCAGCCAGGAGAAGCTCGGCGAGCGCCTCGGCCTCACCTTCCAGCAGGTGCAGAAGTACGAGAAGGGCATCAACCGTATCGGCGCGAGCCGCTTGTTCGAGCTGTCGCGCGTACTCGGCGTGCCCGTTCAATTCTTTTACGAGGACGCACCCGCCAGCGGCAGCCAGCAGAGCGCGACCCCTGGATTTGCCGAGCGTTCGTCCGACAGCCATGTCTTCGAGTTTCTGAGCAGCCGCGAAGGTCTCGAGCTGAACCGTGCATTCTCGCGCATCACCGATCCGAAGGTGCGCAAGTCCGTTCTCGATCTCGTGCGATCGCTCGCCGACGAAGCCGGCGACGGCAAATACGATCCGCCCCCCGGCTGAGCCTCGCGCGGTGGTGGCATGGCAGCGGTGCCGGTGCACGAGCGCCGCGCACCGTTTTTGTTTTGAGGAGTGCTGAGATGGCTGAGACGGTATCGCCTTCCCGGACCGGAGCAATCGCCCCTGATACGACCGGGCTCAATTTCTTTCGTGCCGATCCCTCGCTCATGGACCTGCTGCGCATCCATCTGCCGCAGGAGATTCTCACGCACATCGAGCCGCATCTCGATCGCCTCGGAGAACTTGCGGGCGACCATCTCGACACGTGCGCCCGCCTTGCGGATTGCCATCCGCCGATCCTTCATGCGCGCGACCGCTTCGGCAATGACGTGCAGCATATCGAGTATCATCCCGCGTACCGGGAGCTCGAACGCGTCGGCTTTGGCGAATTCGGTATTCACGCCATGTCGCACCGCAAGGGCATCCTGGGATGGGCCGGCACCTATCCGGCCGCGGCGAAGCACGCCTTCACCTATCTCTTCAATCAGGCCGAGTTCGGCATGGGCTGCCCGCTGAATGTGACGGACGGCGCGGCCATGCTGCTCTCCCGCTACGGCGATGAGGCACTGAAGGCGAAGTATCTCGACCGCCTGACGGAGACGGATATGAGCCGTCTGACGCAGGGCGCGCAGTTCATGACCGAGAAGGAAGGCGGCTCGGACGTCGGCAGTCTGACGACGATCGCGAAGCCCGAGGGCGATCACTGGCGCCTCCATGGCGACAAGTGGTTCTGCTCCAATGCGGACGCCGGCATCGCCATGCTGCTCGCGCGGCCGGAAGGCGCGGTCGGCGGCACGCGCGGCGTCGGGCTCTTCCTCATGCCGCGCCATCTCGATGACGGCAGCGTCAACAGCTACCGGATCGTGCGTCTCAAGGACAAGCTCGGCACGCGCTCCATGGCCTCGGGCGAGATCAAGCTCGAAGGCGCCGTCGCCTATGCCGTCGGCAATCTAGGTCGCGGCTTCGTACAGATGGCCGAGATGGTCAACTGGTCGCGGCTCTCGAACGGCGTCAAGTCGACCGCGCTCATGCGGCGCGCGCTTCACGATGCGCTGACGGTTGCGCATGGGCGCCGTGCCTTCGGACGCCGCATCATCGAGCTGCCGCTCGCGCGCCGCCAGCTTCTGAAGCTCATCCTGCCGCTCGAGCAGGCACTCTCCATGTGCTTCGTCACGGCCGATGCGCTCGATCGGGCGGAACTCGGCGGCAGCCAGGAGGCCGCGGCGCTCGTTCGCATGCTGACGCCTGTGCTCAAGTATCGCTCGACGCGCGACGCGCGGAAGATGACGGGCGATGCGCTCGAGTTCCGCGGCGGCATCGGCTACGTCGAGGAGTTCGCGTGCGCGCGCCTCCTGCGCGATGCCCACCTCGGGTCCATCTGGGAAGGCACGGGCAATATCGTCGCCCTCGATGCGTTGACCCGCGCGGTCGGCCGGCACAGTGCCGAGGCGGCGCTTGCCGCCGATCTCGCGGCCCGGCTCGACGATAGCCCCGGCGTACCGGCGGTCTTCCGCGATCGCCTCCGCCGCAATGTCGATGCCGCGATCGGCTTTGCACAGCGTGTCGCGCGCGAGGCCGACAACGAGGCCGATACCCGCCGCGCGACGAGCGTGCTCTACCACGTGGCGAGCGCCGTCTATCTCGCCTGGGAAGCCGATCGCATTCACAAGTACCGCGGCGACGCACGCCGCCTGCTGCTCTCGCGGCTGGTGCTCGACCATCGCCTTGCCGCACGCGATCCCTTCGCCCTCGAAGCCGGGCGCGGCGAGGACCGGATCGCCGCTCTCCTGCTCGGGGATGCGCCGGCATCCATGCGCGAGGTCGCGGAGCTGGTGACGGCGGCCTGAGCGCGCGCCCGGTCGGCGCAAGCGCGTGCTTGCGATTGCTGCGGGTGCGTTCCAGCTCCATCGCTTCGGCTCGCGGGCAGCGCTATAAGCGGCGGTCTTGTTCGTCCTTACGCGTTCCCGTTTTCCGCCATCCCGAGTTCGGCACATCCAGATGTCAGCCCAGACCCAACCCGGCTCCGGCGGGGAGGCGCGCGCCGTAGCGGCCGCCGCGCTCGGCTCCTCTCTCGTCGGCACGGTGCCGTTCTTCGCGATCGGTCTCTACAAGAGCGGCATGGACGTCGCGTCCGTACTGTTCTGGCGCTATTGGATCGCTCTTGCGGTCCTCATTCCGCTCGCCTGGTGGACGAGCTCCAATCTTCGCGCTGAGTGGTTCGGCGCGGGGCGTGGCCTCTTCCTGAACGGCATCACGCTCGGTGTCGCGCAGACCTACACCTACTTCCGCGCCGTGCAGACCGTGCCGTCCAGCGTCGTGGTCACGGTGTTCTTCGTCTATCCGATGATCACGCTGGCGCTCGATCGCTACGTTTACGGGCTGCATATACGGTGGCAGTCGATCGCCGCCGTCACGCTCATTTTCACTGGTGCGCTGCTCGCAGGCTGGCCCTCGCTCGGTCTCGGCGGCGCCGATCCCGTAGGCCTCGTCTGTGTTCTGGCGACGCCGATCATCTTCAGCCTGTACGTTGCGATCGCCTACCGCTATACGCGGCAGGCTTCGCCCTTCGCCGGCGCGAGCGCGATCTATCTAGGCCTCGGGTCCGGGTACGCGATCGCGGTTTTTCTGTTCGGCACCTCCTTGATCCCGAGCGCTTCCGCGTGGCCGAGCTTGCTTGCCATCGGTCTCATCGGCGGCGCGATCCAGATTGCGTCCTTCGCCTATGCGCTGCCGCGCCTCAGTGCCGGCCGATACTCCATCATCGTGAGCCTGGAGCTTGTGACCGTCGTGTTGATCGGCGTGCTTCTCCTCGGCGAGCAATTGAGCGGTGTGCAGTTCATCGGCATAGGCCTCGTCGCCATCGGTATCATCGCCGACCGGCTCGTGCGCGCAAAGCGCTGAAACTGCGATCGCTCTCGGGAACCTTCCTCCGCGCAAGTCGTTCGGCGGGCATAAGCAGGCCGGCTTCGCACGGAGATGCGCAATGGCATCAGCCACATGGAAGTGCCGGCACGAGGTCCAGCTCGCGTATGACGCGCTGCTCGCGCCGATGGACGATGACTTCGAGATTGATGAGCTGGGAGGCGAAGGATCGGGTTCGGGCTACGATCCGCACTATGGCGAGCTGCCCTGTTACGTTCCGCTCATCGACGATGACGGCCTCGATCCATTCGCCTTGGATGGGACGACCGCCGAGCGGTACTGAATCGATACAAATAGACGAAAAGAAAGACGCGAGCGCCGCTGTTGCGCTCGCGTCCTTTTTTTGTCCGCACGCCTTACTTGATGACCGCGCAGGCTTGACGGTCACCCGCGTCGCCGGCGGGCTGGCTCTTGTAGTCGTCGGCCTTGCCATGGATCATCAAGGCGCGGCCGAGAATGCCGGTATCACCCTTGTCGAGACGCACGAAGCTGTTGAAGACCTGCGCCTTCAGCGTGCCGTCCGCGCCAACGTACTGGTTCGGCATGTCACCGGCATGCGGCCCCTTGGCATCGTTGAACCCATGAGCGGCCTTGCCGGGATTGAAATGGCCGCCGGCGGACATGTGCCCTCCCGCGTGCTCGCATGAGCCGGTCTCGTGCACATGGAAGGCAACCCACTGGCCTGCCGGAAGGCCGCTGACGTCCAGCTCTATGAGCACGCCCTTCTCGGTACCCGTGAGCTTGGCGGTGCCTGCCTCCTTGCCAGCCTTGCTGATGAATGCCGCCGTGGCGGTCTTGGCGTCCTGTGCCATGGCAGCCGATGCGGCGAGAGCAACCGTGCTGGCGCAGACAAGTAAGAGCCTCAACATGTCGAACCTCCCAAAACACTGATTGTTGGCGAACTGTCGTGAGAGCAAGTCGTTCCCGGCATGAACCATTCGACCGCGAGCGCGTTCCGCGGCCATCAATCCTAGCGGAGAACAACCATGCCAGCCAAATCCAAGGCCCAGCAGAAGGCAGCCGGTGCGGCACTGGCAGCCAAGCGCGGCGACATGAAGAAGAGCGAGCTCAAAGGCGCCTCGCGCGGGATGGCCGAGAGCATGAGCGAGGCCGAGCTGAAGAAGATGGCCGAGACGAAGCGCAAGGGAAAGCCGGAGCACGCCGCCAAGGCCAAGCGCTGAGCCCTAAGCGACTGCGTGCTTGCCGAGGCCGGCCCAGTCGAAGCTGATGCCGTGGCCGGGCCGGTCGGGTGCGATGGCATTGCCTTCGCGCAGTGGAAGCGCTTCGCAGATATAGCGGTCGAGCCCGAAGCCGTGAATTTCGAGGAAGCTGCGGTTCGGGCAGGCGGCTAGAAGGTGCACCGACACGTCGTGCGCGCCGTGGGAGGTGACGGGCAGGTTGTACGCCTCGGCGAGGTGGGCGACCTTCATGAAAACCGTGACGCCGCCGCAGTTCGTGACGTCCGGCTCCGGGAAGCTGACGCCACCGGCCGCAATGAGCGCCTTGAACTCGTAGAGCGAGCGCAAATTCTCGCCCGTAGCGATCGGCACGCCGCCATGTGCCACGACGCGTGCGTGTCCGGCGACATCATCGGGAATGATAGGCTCTTCCAGCCAGACCAGGCCATAGGGCTCGAAGGCGCGCGCCCGTCGTATGGCCTCATCGGCCGTCCAGGCCATGTTGGCATCGGCCATGAGCGGAAAGCCGTCGCCGAGATGCGCGCGCAGGCCCTTGATGCGCTCGACGTCCTCCGACATGCGCGCGCGTCCGGCCTTCATCTTGATGGCGCGAAAGCCCTTGGCGAGGTTGGCGTCGTGCTCCTTGACGAGATCGTCGACCGAAAGGTGGAGATCGATGCCGCCGGCATAGCAGGGAACGGCCGGGTCATTCCCGCCCAACAGGCGCCAGAGCGGCAGGTTCGCGCGCCGCGCCTTGAGATCCCAGAGCGCCATGTCAAAGGCTGACAGCGCCAGCACGCTCGGGCCGCCGCGTCCGCCATAGTGCAAGCCCCACCAGACTTTCTGCCATAGGCGCTCGATGCGGTCGGCATCCTCGGCTCCGACGATCTCCGGAATGTCGCGCGCGAGCAGGCGCGCTACGGCGCCACCATTGTGGCCGGTGGTGTACGTGTAGCCCACGCCCTCGGCGCCATCGGCATCGCGGACGCGGGCGGTGATCAGCTCGAAGGAGGTCATCGTGCCGTGCGTCGAGTCCGAAAGCGGCACCGGCAGCGGCACGCGATAGTATCCGGCTTCGATCTTCTCGATGGCGGCCATGGTCGCTTCTCTCCCGTGATGTTTTTTTAGCTCTGCGGTGCGAGCAGTCGGCTGGCGACCGCGCATACTGTCACGATCCGATGGTACCGCAAGGCGAAGGGCTGAGAAGCAATCGAGCGGCCGATCCCGCGGATGCCCGGCACATGATCGGGGGATCATGTCATGCCCGGAACATCCGCGGGGCAGCCAGCCAAGCCAAACGGCACCTGGGCCGATCTCCGGTCAGGGAGGCAAGGAACCCTCCGGAGACGAGGCGCGGCGCCGAGCGGCCGCAAGACCGGCATACATGCAGGATCGGCCACCCCCCTTCGGTTGGCGTCTCCCTGGATCCGGCAATTCGGTCGCCCCGTCGGGCGTCGGATCCGATGCACCACCGGGACCCGGCAAGCGCGGAACGAGAGAACAAATCTATACTATGCAAGTCAAGTATATTCGCGCGGCATCGGCCATGCGCTCGTGGCGGTCGACCATGCGGCGTGCGCTGCGGCAAACTAAAACTAGACTACGGGAGTCATCAATTGTAGCAAGGCCCCCGGGGATAGGCCGGCATGTCGCCCGCGAATGCGCATGAGGGAAAACTCTGTGAGAACCGCCACTTCAAGGTGTCGAGAGGTCGGGGCCAGGGCCCAATGGGTCGCCGGCCGTCTGCGCCGCGCACTGCCGCTTGTCCTCGCCTTGGCGCTGCCGCTTGGAGCGCCGCTCGCACAGTCCGTACCCGCTGATCCGCCGGCGTCCGCAGCGCCTGTCGCACCGGCGCCCACGACGCCTCCAGCGGCGGCGCCAGCTGCTCAGGCTCCCATGGCGAGCCCGCAAGCGCCTCCGGCCACGTCGCCTGCACCAATGGCGCCCAGCGTCGCACCCACTCCGAGCGCGAGCGCGCCGTTCGCCCCCTCGGCGCCGCCCGTGGATCTACCGACGACGGCGCAGCCTGCCGCGCCGGCTCCCGACGCGAGTGGGCAGATAGCTCCGGCCGGTTCGCCGGCCGAGATTGGATCGCCGGCACCGATTGCCAGTCCGTCGCCCGTCGATCCGGAACGATCCCCGCACCTGCCGCACGATCTTTCGCCGTGGGGCATGTTCATGGCGGCGGATATCGTCGTCAAAGCGGTGATGATCGGCCTCGCCGTTGCGTCGTTCGCCGTCTGGACGGTCTGGCTCGCCAAGATCATGGAGCTGATCACGGCGCGCTTAGGTCTGCGCCGCGGCCTCAGGGCCCTTCTGGAAGAGCCCTCGCTCGACTCGGCGGCCATGCATCTGACGCGCCGCACGTCGGTCGCGCGTGGCATGGTTCAGCTCGCACAGGCCGAGATCCATCTCTCCGAGGATGTGATCAATGGCGCCGGTCTCAAAGAGCGGGTCGCCTCTCGCCTCACCGGTCTCGAGGCCACGCTCACGCGGCGGATGCGGCGCGGCATGAGCCTGCTCGCGACCGTCGGCGCGATCGGCCCCTTCGTCGGGCTGTTCGGCACGGTCTGGGGCATCATGAACAGCTTCATCGGCATCTCGAAGTCGCAGACGACGAGCCTTGCCGTCGTCGCGCCGGGCATCGCCGAGGCGCTGCTCGCGACGGGCATCGGCCTCGTCGCAGCCATCCCCGCGGTGATCCTCTACAACCAGCTTAACCGCTCGATCGCGACGTACCGTGCGCTTGTTCGCGAGACGAATGATGAGGTCCAGCGTCTGGTGTCCCGCGACATCGACCGCCGCGCTGTGAGCAGGCCGCCGCCGGCCGCGCTGGTCAGGCGGGGCTGAGCGCCATGGCAGGCGGCATACGCGATACCGAGGACGATGACGACGGCGAGATGAGCGAGATCAACGTCACGCCGTTCATCGACGTGATCCTCGTTCTGCTCATTGTCTTCATGGTGGCGGCGCCGCTTTCAACGGTCGATATCGCCGTGCAGCTCCCGGCCGCGACAGCGAAGCCGCAGCCGCGCCCCGAGAAGCCGATCTACGTGACGATCAAGGCGAACCTCGAGATCGCCGTCGGCGAGGAGACCATAGGCAGGCCGATGTTCCTGCCGACGATCGCCCGCGTCACCGAAGGCAATCGCGACAAGCGGCTTTTCCTGCGTGCTGACAAGTCCGTGCCCTACGGCCAGCTCATCGCGGTGCTCGATCAGCTCCGCGCCGCCGGTTATCTCAAGGTAGGGCTCGTCGCGCTGGAAGCCGTGCAGCCCGCCGAGTTTGTCGCACCGAACGCGCCGCAGGCGCCGGCAGCTCCCGCTGCACCGCCGGCCGGCAGTCCGTAAGGCTCAGTCGCCCGCCCGCGCGCGCTTGAGGTCCGGCGCCTCGCCTTCATCGACGAGCAGGGCCTTCACCTCGGCAAGCGTCAGCGTCTTGCTGTCGTTGCTGCCGAGCCGGCGCATGGCGACCTTGCCCTCCTCGGCTTCGCGCTTGCCGACGACCAAAATTGCCGGCGTCTTCGCCAGCGAATGCTCGCGCACCTTGTAGTTGATCTTCTCGTTGCGAAGATCGGTCTCGACGCGCAGTCCGGCGCGCCGCAGCTCCGCCGCGACCTTCAGCGCGTACTCGTCCGCATCCGAGACGATCGTGGCGATCACGGCTTGCACGGGCGCCAGCCACAGCGGGAAGTGCCCCGCGGTGTTCTCCGTGAGAATGCCCATGAAGCGCTCCAGCGAGCCGAACATGGCGCGATGGATCATCACCGGCGTGCGCTTTTCGCTGTTGGCGTCGATGTAGAAGGCGCCGAAGCGGGCGGGCAGGTTGAAGTCGACCTGCGTGGTGCCGCACTGCCAGGTGCGGCCGATCGCGTCGCGCAGGTGATACTCGAACTTCGGGCCATAGAACGCGCCCTCGCCCTCCGCGATCGAGGTCTTGATACGGTCGTTCGAGGCGCGCTTGATCTCGTCGAGCACACCCATCATGGCGCTCTCGGCCTTGTCCCAGAGCTCATCCGCGCCGACGCGCTTCTCGGGCCGCGTCGCGAGCTTGATGTGGACGTCCTCGAAGTCGAAGTCCTTGTAGATCGACAGCATGAACTGGTTGATATCGAGGCACTGCTCGGCGATCTGGTCCTCCGAGCAGAAGATGTGCGCGTCGTCCTGCGTGAAGGCGCGCACACGCATAAGACCGTGCAGCGCACCCGACGGCTCGTAGCGATGCACGCAGCCGAACTCAGCGATCTTGATCGGCAGCTCGCGGTAGCTCTTGAGGCCGTGCTTGAAGATCTGCACGTGACCCGGGCAGTTCATGGGCTTCAGCGCGAACACCCGCTCGTCCTCGGTCTCGGTGACGAACATGTTCGCGTGATAAGTTTCCCAGTGGCCCGAGGTCTCCCAGAGCGAGCGTTCGAGAAGCTGCGGCGAGTTCACCTCGACATAACCTTCGGCGACCTGACGGCGGCGCATATAGGCGATGAGGCCCTGGAAGAGCGTCCAGCCCTTGGGATGCCAGAAGACGGTGCCCGGCGCGTCGTCCTGGAAATGGAAGAGATCCATCTCGCGCCCGAGCTTGCGGTGATCGCGCTTTTCGGCCTCTTCGAGCTGAGTGAGATAGGCGGACAGCTCCTTTTCCTCGGCGAAGGCCGTGCCGTAGATGCGCTGGAGCTGCGCACCCTGTGCGTCGCCGCGCCAATAGCTCCCGGAGAACCGCATGAGCTTGAAGGCCTTGCCGACCTGGCCGGTCGACGTCATGTGCGGACCGCGGCAGAGATCGAGCCATTCGCCCTGGCTGTAGATCTTGACGTCCTCGCCCTCGGGGATCGCGTCGACGAGCTCGACCTTGAAGAGTTCGCCCTTGGCGCGGAAGTAGTCCTTCGCCTTGTCGCGGCTCCACACGTCCTTCTTGAAGGCGGCGTTGCGCGCGATGATCTCGTGCATCTTCTTTTCGATGACGGGGAGATCTTCGGGCTTGAAGGGCTCGGCCTTGGCGAAGTCATAGAAGAAGCCGTTCTCGATCACCGGGCCGATGGTAACCTGAGTACCGGGCCAGAGAGCCTGTACGGCCTCGGCGAGTACGTGCGCGGCATCGTGCCGGATCAGCTCCAGGGCTTCCGGGTCGGTGCGCGAGACGAATTTTATGCTGGCGTCGGCCGTGATCGGGTCGGCGGCATCGCTCAGCGTCCCATTGAGGACCATGGCGACGGTGCGCTTGGCGAGCGACGGCGCGATCGACTTCGCCACGTCGATGCCGGTGGTGCCGGCGGGCACCTGGCGCTTGGCGCCATCGGGAAATGTCAGGGTGATCTCGGCCATGGTATCCTGCTCCTCTCACTCGCTGCCAACCACGCAGGTAAGACGGATGTCTTGCGGAGGGGGCTTGTGGCAGCAGCCGGGGCCGGCTGTCAAGGTTAGGGCGCTATCGGAATGACACTGGTCCGGCAGGGCGGCGGCACAAGGTGTCGCGTGCGAGACGGCTGGCGCGGGCGGGGCCGTCCATGTAACGTACGGCCCGCCGACGCGGGCGGGCGCCCGTGCCTCGGCGATCAAAGAAAGGCCGTGATCCGCCCGATGAATCGTTTTGAACGTCT
This sequence comes from Pseudomonadota bacterium, assembly GCA_023387235.1. Taxonomy (GTDB): domain Bacteria; phylum Pseudomonadota; class Alphaproteobacteria; order Rhizobiales; family Hyphomicrobiaceae. Next base: position 34,366 of record JAEWIJ010000032.1, on the reverse strand, counting down.
GTTCGGCTTCCGGGGCGAGGCCAAGGTGAAATACCTGGACGGCGAGTTCCAAGTCGTATCGCCGGGGGACTATGTCGTCTGCGCCGTGACCGGGGAACCAATCCCGCTGACGGAGCTTCGTTACTGGAGCGTCGAGCTGCAGGAGCCCTATGCGACAGCCGAAGCCTCGCTGCGCCGGCATCTCGAGACGCGTGCCCGCGGCGGGGCGGACTAAGATACTGCCGAGAAGATTGATAGCGCCTGGCATTCTCGTGTTATCCGGCCGCGCAACGGGCCTTGCGGCATATGCTGCAGCGGGATGCGGCAAACCTAGAATTGAGTTGATTTCAGCGGCGCTCGGCTGGCCAAGATAGTGCCGCACTTGTTAGGCTAGTTGCCCAGGCCGGGATCGGATCAGTTGGTCGGATCAGTGGACTGGGCACTTTCAGGCGCGCGCAGCACGAAGATGTGCGGCCCTGTGGAGAGACGAGATGCCATTTGCGCGAGCCGCGCTGATCGCCGCCCTTGTGGCCTGCCCGCTTTGCCAGCCCGCCAGCGCGCGCGGCGACGAGAGCCAGACCGATGTCCGGCCATCCTTTGGCGGCTATCTCGCGGGCCGCGTCGCGCGCGGCCTGCACGATACGGAATCGGCGTCGCACTTCTTCAAGCGGGCGCTTTCGCGGGATCCATCGAACGAGACGCTCCTCGAGCAGGCGCTCATCATGGATCTCACGGAGGGGCAGATCGGCGAATCGGTCGATCTCTCGCGCCGGCTGCTCTCGGCGCACGCCTCCCACCGGATTGCCGGCCTCGTGCTTGGCGTGGATGCGGCGAAACGCTCCGAATATGCCGACGCCGGCGATTTGTTCAAGCGCGCGTCGGTCAGTCTCGTCGGCGAGGTGACGAGCACGCTTGCCGGTGCCTGGGCGCGCTACGCGCGGGGCGATGTCGATGGCGCGCTGACGCAGCTCGACGGCCTCAAGCAGGCTGACTGGGCACAGTTCTATCTTCGCTATCACAGGGCGCTCATCGCCGATCTCGCCGGGCGCAACCAGGAGGCGGGGCGGCTCTTTGAGCGGGCCTTCCGCAGCGAGCAGCGGCTCGTGCGATTGACGCTGGCTTATGCTCAGCACGCGGCGGCGCGCGGCGATCGCAAGCTTGCGCGCTCGATCATTGCCGACCATACGCGGCGCACGACCGGTAATGTGCATCCCTACATCAGCGCGCTGAGCGCGGCGCTCGAGCGCGGCGACAACATACCGATGCTTGTCACGAGCCCGAGCGAGGGACTGGCCGAAGTCTTCTTTGGCCTCGGCGAGGCCCTGTCGAGCGAGGGGGGCATCGGCTTCGGCACCGTCTACCTGCAGCTTGCGCTCTACCTCGAGCCGTCCTCGCCCTTCGCGCTCGCCGCGCTGGCGTCGGTCTACGAGACGACGAAGCGCTACGAGAGTGCGATCCGCACGTACGAGCGGATTCCCACCGGTACGCCCATCGAGTCATCGATCAAGGTAAGGAAGGCGCTCCTGCTCAACCAGCTCGAGCGTGTGGACGAGTCGCAAGTGTTGCTCGAGCGCATGGCGGATGAGGACACGGCCGACGTCCGCGCTCTCGACGCCCTCGGCAACATCATGCGGGCGCGCAAGCGCTATGACGAGGCCATCACCTACTACGACCGCGTCATGGAGCGGATCGGCCCGCCGCAGAAGCAGCATTGGACCCTCTTCTTCGCGCGCGGCACCGCCTATGAGCGGTCCAAGAACTGGCCGAAGGCGGAGAGCGATCTTCAGCGCGCGCTCAAGCTCGCACCCGACCAGCCATCGGTGCTCAATTATCTCGGCTACTCGTGGGTCGACCAGAACAAGAACCTCAAGCTCGGCATGGAGCACATCCGCAAGGCCGTGCGCCTGCGCCCGGACGACGGCCACATCGTCGACAGCCTCGGCTGGGCGCATTACCGGCTCGGCAACTACCGGGATGCGGTGCGCTATCTCGAGCGGGCCGTCGAGCTGATGCCGCAGGATCCGATCCTCAACGACCATCTCGGCGATGCGTACTGGCGCGTCGGCCGGCGGCGTGAAGCCCGCTTCCAGTGGAGCCAGTCGCTGACACTCAATCCCGAGGCCGAAGATGTCGACAAGATCAAGTCGAAGCTGGCCGAGGGCCTGCCGGCGCGTGCACGAACGCAGGTCGTGAAGCGGCCCAACCAGCAGGCGCGCCGCGATGCGCAGCGCAAGAAGCGCACCGAGGTGGCGCCGGCCTCGCCGCAGCTCCGGTAAATGTCGGCGGTTCTTACTGAGACGGCGCGCGCGAAAGTCAACCTGACGCTTCGCGTGCTTGGCTGCCGCGCGGACGGCTATCACGAACTCGAAAGCCTCGTCGCGTTCGCGGACATCGGCGATGAGGTCACGCTGCGCGTCGGAGCGCCGGTCGCGGTGACCGTGAGCGGCCCTTACGCGACCGCCATCGACGGCGAGAATATCGCCGCCCGCGCTCTCCGGTCCCTTACCGAAGCCGTCCCTGCCCTCGTCCTCGGCGACGTGCGGATCGACAAGCAGCTCCCTGTCGCGGCCGGTATCGGCGGCGGATCGGCCGATGCGGCGGCGGTACTTCGCGCAGTCCGGAGAGCGAACCCCGGGCTGGCCTCCGCCGTCGACTGGCCGGCACTCGCGGCCTCGCTCGGCGCCGACGTCCCGGTCTGTCTCGCAAGCACGGCGCAGCTCATGTGGGGCATCGGCCGCGAGACCGCGCCGGTGCCGGAGACTCCCCCGCTGCCTGCGGTCCTCGTCAATCCAGGCGTGCCGCTCGCCACGGCGGCCGTCTTCCGGGCCCTCAACGCGCTGCCCGTCCCTGCGCGGATGGCTCCGCCGACCGGGCCAGGGCCTTTCCCGGATCTCGCGGCGGTGGCCGCATTCGTCAATGCCCGCGGCAATGATCTCGAAGCGGCGGCGGGTGCGCTCTGCCCTGCCGTCGGCGCGGTGCTGGCCGCGCTCGGCCGTGCGCCGGGCGCCCTCCTCGCCCGCATGTCCGGGAGCGGGCCGACGTGCTTTGCGCTGTTCGAGACCGCCGAAGCGGCAGAGATGGCCGCGCAACGCATCCGCGCCGCAGAACCCGGCTGGTGGACCGTGGCGACGACGCTCCGCTGAGCCGCGTCTTGCTTGATGGCGCGTTGAGCGGGTGCCGTAAAATTTACCGTCTCGCAAGCTAAGTGAAACTGCATAAACTTGTCGGTTTCGGCTTTACGCGACCGCAGCCATCGGCCGCTAAACCTCCGGTGTACGCGGGGGCGAGGAGGCGGACGAGAATGCGGGTCGTTAACGGGGCAGGGCGCCGTCGCGCGCCACCGGCGGGCTTGCGCGCCCTTTTCCGGCGTTTCGGCGCCGACCAGAGCGGCGTGACGATCATCATCTTCGCCATCGGGTTTTCCGTCTTCGGGCTCGCCGCCGCCATTGCGATCGACTACGGGCGGGTCGAGATCGAACGGCTGCGCATGCAACGGGCGCTCGATGCCGCCGCGCTTGCAGCCGCACATCGACTCGGCAGGGATGACCAGGAAGAGTCCGGGCCCGCCGCCGCCATGGCCTTCTTCAAGGCAAACGTCCCCGAGGGCTCGAAACTCACCATCACGGATATGGAGATGGATGTCGCTGCGGGCGAGGTGAGGCTCTCATCGGGCGGCCGTCATCCAACGACGCTGATGAGCGCCTTCGGCGTCAAGGATATTGGTCTCGCTGCCGGAACCAAAGTCGTGCGCGGCGACGGCACTGTCGAGGTGGCGCTTGTTCTCGACAATTCGGGCTCCATGGCCGGCAATCCGCTGGCCGATCTCAAGGACGCCGCGCGCAATCTCGTCGATGTGGTTTTCGCGGGCGCCATGGGCAACGACAAGGTCCACGTCGGCGTGGTGCCGTTCGCGGGCTCGGTAAACGTCGGTTCTCAGCACCGCGACTCGGGATGGATCGATTCCGAGGGCCTTTCTCCCATCCACCACGAGAACTTCGCCGAGCCCCGCACGCGCTTCCAGGTGTTCGATCAGCTCGGCACGTCCTGGCGCGGCTGCGTCGAGGCGCGCCCTGCGCCTTACGACGTCAACGACGCGCAGCCCTCGGACGGGACGCCGGCGACGCTGTTCGTGCCGATGCTCGCCCCCGACGAGCCGGATGAGGGCAACGCGGATGGAGTCAACTATCAGAACAACTACCTCGATGATTTCGGCGGAAGCTGCCCGACACCCGAGCAGGTCTGTCTCAAGTACAACAAGAGCAAGGACCGCTGCACTCAATACGGCCCCAAGCCCTTGACGCCAGCCACCGCCCAGGCGCGCATGTGCAAGTACGAAGGCGCCTCCACGCCGTCTGGCCTCGGCCCCAACTACGGCTGCACGACCGCGCCGCTGCTCGAGCTCACCTCCTACAAGGAGGACGTGGTCGCGGCGATCGACGCCATGCAGGCAAACGGCCTCACGAACATCGGCGAGGGGCTGATGTGGGGCTGGCGCGTGCTCTCGCCCGAGGCACCGTTCACGACGGGCCGCCTGTGGAGCGAGGAGAAGAACCAGAAGGTCATCGTCCTGATGACGGACGGCCAGAACACCTACACGCGCTACAGCGGCAACCCGAATTGGACGGCTTACGGCGCCTTCGGCTATGGCGCCAAGGGGCGGCTTGGGAACAGCAACTCGTCGTCGGCCTTGACGAACGCGATGAACACCAAGACGCGCACGGCCTGCACGAATGCGAAGACACGCGGCGTCATCGTCTACACGATCGCCTTCAGGCTCGAGAACGATGCCACAACGCGCGCGCTGCTTTCGGCCTGCGCATCGGACGGCAGCAAGGCCTTCGTGGCGAGTGACGGCGCGGCGCTCTACCAGATCTTCCAGGCCATCGGCCGCGAGATCTCGAATCTCCGCGTCGCGGGCTGAGGAGCCTCGCAATCGGTCGGCATTCCGAAGTGCCGGCCACCGCCCGACGGCTCATTGTTCCGGCTACCGCAGGCTTATGCACAGAATGCGCCGCGCTCCTTTGCCGGCTGTGCGGATTGCTGCTTCCTCCCGCGAATAGCAGCCTGAAAAGGCTGTCCCGCGCGTGCTCGGCGGCATGACCGGCAGTGCGCGCCCGCGGCCGTCCGGCTTGGACAATCTGTGGATCGGCCCGGCAAAGGTCACACGACGCCGATCGTGGCGGCTGGCTCCGCGTCAAGGTTTCGTGATCAGTTGGCGCCGTGGGGTAGGCAGGGACCTTCGGTCGATGGCCTCGCCTGGGGCGCGCGTATGGCAGGTGCCGCCGGGCAGGGCTTGAAGCAGAGGTCGCGGTGTCCGCCGGCGAAACGGCTGTCTCGAATGTGGCTCCATGCGTGGTGGAGCCTCGAGAACGCGCCGTGAGGCGACCGGTGCGCAGTGTGTGCCTGCCCTGGCAGGGGGCCAGATGTTTTGCGTCGCGTGGGTCCTCCGTACCAGCGGGGGCATGTGACTGTGTTCGAAAGTACGTTCAATCCTCGGTCCGGCATCCGCCGACTGACGGGGCTCATTGTTCTGGCGCTTGCGGCTTGCCTCGGGGCGAGCGGCGCGGCGGCGCAGGGTCAGCACGCCTCGGGTTTCTTCGGCGAGCCGGTGCACCGCTCCTATCTCAGGGTGCCCGCCAACGTGCCCCTGCCGGCAACGCGCAGGATCACGATCGGCGTGGACAAATCCATGCTGATCGATCTGCCGATCGATCTCGAGAACGTCCTCGTCTCCAATCCCGATATCGTCAATGCGGTCGTGAAATCGCAGCGGCAGATCTATCTGCTCGGCAAGGACCAGGGCGAGGCCAACGCATTCTTCATGGGGCCTAACGGGCAGAAGATCCTGCTGCTCGAAATCGTCGTGGCACGCGATCTGACGGCGCTCAACGATACGCTGCACCGGCTGTTGCCGGGCGCGAAGATCACCGTCGACACGATGGGCGACAATATCGTGCTCAGCGGCAGCGTGCTGACGCCCGCAGACGCCAATCGCGCCGCCGAACTCGCACAGCGCGCGATGAAGAAGAAGGAGAAGGACAGCGTCGTCAATCTGCTGACCGTCGTCGAGCCGGCCAAGGAGCAGGTGCTCCTCAAGGTCACCGTCGCCGAGATGCAGCGCGAGGCGCTGCGGCGGTTGGGCGTGGATTTTCCGAATGCTGCTTTGCAGAGCGGCAATTTCACATTCCAGAAGATCGTCACCAACGCGTTTCCCGTGACAGGCGTGGTCGCGCCGCTTGGTACAGCCGGATCGAGTACGGGAATTGGATGGTCCAGCGGCAACAATTCAGTTGCGGCGTTCATCGAGGCGCTTGAGCGCACGGGGCTGATGCGGACTCTGGCAGAGCCAAATTTGACCGCACTCTCAGGCGAGACAGCAGATTTTCTTGCCGGCGGTGAGTTTCCGATTCCGGTCCAGGGTGAAGGCAGCGAGGTTACAGTCACCTTCAAGTCGTTTGGAGTCAGCACGAAATTCAAGCCGGTCGTCTTAAGTGACGGGCGGATCAGCTTGGCAATCAGTGCCGAGGTAAGTGAGCTCACGAGTGAGGGCGCCGTGGTCTCTGCCGGCATTGCAGTTCCGGCTCTCAAGGTGCGCAGGGCGAGCACCACACTCGAAATGCCGAGCGGCGGCACACTCGCAATGGCTGGAATGCTCTCCGACGAGACAAGAGCGAACGTGGATGGTCTTCCCGGCCTGAAGAATATCCCCGTACTCGGCCAGCTCTTCCGCTCGAACGACTATCGCCGCCGTGAGACCGAGCTCGTCATTCTCGTCACGCCGTACATCGCGACGCACATGTCGAAGGCGCAGGCCGCGAAACCCGACAAGAACTTCGCACCCGCGAGCGATCTCAAGAGCATCTTCTTCGGCCATATGCACCGTCTCTACGGTCCGATCGGCGGCTCGCTCGAAGGTGAGTTCGGTTTCATCATCGCCTATCCCGACGGCGGCAAGAAAGGCTGATCAGGATGTTAAACGCCGCATCGAGCTTCCGCGCCTTGAGTGTCGCCGCCGCTTCGGCCGCCGTCGTTGCGAGCCTCGCGCTTGCCGCTTGCGAGGACCATCATCGCGCGCGCCTGCCGGACTTCATGGGCGTGGCGCTCAATGACGTCGACGCTCGTCATCCCATAGGCTTCGTGGACAGGCGCGAAGTCCTGAACGTCGACGCGCCGCCGCGCGGCCGCGACCTCAGCCACAACCAGTCCGCCGACCTCTATCGCTTCGTCGCCCGCTACAAGGCGGAGGGCGTCGGACGGCTCGTCATCTCGGCTCCGAAGCAGAGCGATGCCGGGAGTTCGCAGGTCGTCGCGGAGCTCGGACGCATCCTGCGGGAAGCCGAGATCGTTCCCGAACGCGTCGTGCGTACGCGGCATGCCGATGCGCGCCTGCGTCCGGTTGTTCGCTTGAGCTATGCGACGCCCGAAGCGGTCGCGCCCGAGTGCGGTCACTGGCATCGCGACGTCGCGCGCGATCCGGAGCGCCTCAATTATCCGGAGTTCGGCTGCGCGACGCAGCGCAATCTCGCCGGCATGGTGGCGAACTCGCGCGATCTGCAGCGGCCGCAGGACGAGCAGCCGCGATCCTCAGAGCGCCGCTCGCAGACCTGGAGCAAATACATCGAGCCCGAGAGGGGCGACGCGGCGAGCACGAAGGTCAAGGCCGAGGCAACCACGAAATAGAGCCTGATCGGTCGAGATGGAAGCGCTGGCGCTTTCATCGAGAGCGTGAATCAGTCTCTCAAACAAGAAGCTGGAGCACGCTGGACGACGGCCGTTGATTCCATCCAACGCTGACGTGCTCTGGGGGGCGGGTTGCTCAGCTGGACCTGACGTCTGCCCATTCGGGATGCCGGTCGAACTGCGCTTTCACATAAGGGCAGAGCGCGAAGATCTTGAAGCCTTCGCTGCGGGCGTCGGCGATCAGCCGGTCGACCATAGCCTTGGCGACGCCCATGCCGCGCATCGAATCCGGCGCAAGCGTGTGGTCCGCAATGACGAGCGTCGGACTGGCGCGCGAGAAGGTCAACTCGCCTTCGCCCTCGATGCCGTCGATACGAGCGACATAGCGCCCTTTGCTCGGCGTCAGCTCGCGCTCGATCTTGATGTCGGCCATCGCGCTTCTCCTGAAATCATGGTTCGAGGTCTGGAGCGCAGTTCAGCGCAGGTTCCTGCTTCGTCGCAATCGTTCTTTTGGTCGCGCGGGATGGCCGACCTGCAGGCCTGCCATCCCGATCGATGCTACGCGGCGGCGAGCTTTGCGGCGAGACCGGCAACATGGCGGCCCTGGAAGCGGGCGCCCGCAAGCTCGTTCTCTGAGGGTTGGCGCGAGCCGTCGCCGTCGGCGATGGTGGTCGCGCCGTAGGGTGAGCCGCCCGTGACCTCTTTCACGCCCATCTGGCCCTTGAACGAATAGGGTAGGCCCGCAATCACCATGCCGTGATGGAGGAGCACGATGTGGGTCGAGAGGATCGTGCTCTCTTGTCCGCCGTGCTGCGTCGCGCTCGAGCTGAACACGCTGCCGACCTTGCCGATCAGCGCGCCCTTCATCCAGAGGCTGCCCGTCTGGTCGAGGAAGTTCTTCATCTGCGCAGGCATATTGCCGTAGCGAGTCGGCACGCCGAGGATGATCGCATCGTAGTTCGGAAGGTCATCGACCGTCGCGATCGGCGCCGCCTGATCGAGCTTGAAGCCCGATTTCTTCGCGACTTCCTCCGGAACAAGCTCCGGCACGCGCTTGATGTCCACCTGCGCGCCGCCCTCGCGGGCGCCTGCGGCAACGGCCTCAGCCATCTTCTCGATATGCCCGTAGCTCGAATAATAGAGAACCAGAACCTTGCTCATGATCATTTCTCCAGTGTCCGGCCTCGATAGGACCGATTGATTTCCTGGGCTCCGAGGCCCGCCCGTAGTCCGAGAACCGTGTGCCGGGAGCCGAAGTTCCGCCGGCTGCGGAGCCCTCCGGTGACCTCTCGGCGACGTCGAATGCACGTTCGGTACGTATGGCTCCTCCTGCGGCGCATCAATCCAATATCTTCTGGCCACACTGCATCCCGTTTGGATACAATCATCTCATGGACAAGCTCGAAGCCATGAATGCGTTCGCCAAGGTCGTGGCCCTTGGCAGCTATGCCGAGGCGGGTCGTGCCCTCGGCCTCACCCGATCGGCGGTGAGCAAGGCGGTGATGGAGCTGGAGCAGGCGCTCGGTGCCCGCCTTCTCGACCGCACGACGCGCCGGGTCAGCCCGACGGAGGCCGGGCTTTCCTATTACGAGCACTGTCTCGACATTCTCGCGCGCATCGAGGAGACGGAGCTCCAGGTCTCACGTCTTCACGACGAGCCGAGGGGCCTGCTGCGCGTCAACGCGCCCATGTCGTTCGGGATGCTGTATCTCGGCAGTGCCATCACGGACTTCATGGCTGCCCATCCGGGCCTCAATGTCGAGATGACCCTCAACGACCGGTTCATCGATCCGATCGAGGAGGGCGTCGACGTCACGATCCGCATTGCCGCGCTCTCGGATTCGAGCCTCATCGCGCGCAAGCTCGCGGCCACCCGTCGTGTGCTGGTGGCATCGCCGGCGTACCTCGCCGCGCACGGTGCGCCGGCTACGCCCGACGACCTCGCGCGCCATCGCTGGCTCGGCTATGCCGCCACCGCAGGACTGCAGCGCTGGCCGTATCTGAAGGCGGATGGCAGCGCCGGCGTGGTGCAACTCAAGTGCGCGCTGATCTCCAATAACGGACACATCCTGCGCGATGCCGCGCTCGCCGGCGCGGGCATTACCGAGCTTCCGACTTTCCTCGTCGGGTGTGACATCGCCGCGGGGAAACTCGCGCTCGTGCTCCGCGATTTTCCGCGCACCGAGCTCGGCATCTACGCCCTCTACACGCCGAACCGGTATCTCGCGGCCAAGACCCGCGTGTTCATCGACTTCCTCGTCGCCCGGTTCGGTGCGCGTCCGGAATGGGAGCGCTTCGATGCCTGAGGCTGCCGCTAGGGAAGCACTGCGCTACACTCGGCCGGCTGCTGCGCACTGCCCGCGCAGGAAGGAATGGACGTCATGACGGAAGCATCTCGCGCGCTCGATCTCGTTCTTTCACGGCGGTCCGTTTCGCCGCGGTTCCTCGTCGAGCCGACGCCGACGAAAGACGAGCTGGCCCTCATCCTGCGCGCGGCTGCGGCGGCGCCGGACCACAAGAACCTCAAGCCATATCGCTTCATCCTCATCCCGCCCGGGCGTCGCGGCGATCTCGCCACGACCTTTCGTGAGGCAAAGGCCGAGCGCGATCCCGGCGCCTCGGCTGGCGAGATCGAGCGGGCCGGCGAGAAGGCCTATCGGGGTGCTATGCTGCTCGCGGTGGTGCTGCGCATCGTGCGTGATCATCCGCGCGTCTCGGTCACGGATCAGATGCTCGCGGCGGGGGCCGCCATCGAGAACATGCTGCTCGCCGCGTCCGCGCTCGGCTATGCCGGTTGTCTGCGCAGCGGTCATTCGGCGACGTCGCGCCGTGTCCGTCTCGCGCTTGGCCTCGCCAACGAGGAGGAGCTCGCCGCATTCCTCATGCTCGGCACGCCTGCGAAGGCGCTGCTGCCGCGTGACGATCATGCGCCGGATCTGCTGAGCGTTTGGGAGTAGCCCTCTCCTCGTCGCCATTTGCTCTGTGGACGCCGTGCCCTCAGCGGGTATAGTGTCCCTGTGGCGTTCGAAGGGTCCGATGCGCGGTCCGCGCTCAGGCCCCGTGATGATGGCGGGTTCCGCCTGCCGCGAGATCAATCGCGGTCCGATCGCGGCTTTGGAGCCAGCAGTGCTCCGGAGTGCCCTCGACGCTCACCTCTATCACTCAGCCCTGGCGCCGATCTGCGGCGCCGATATTGACGCACAAAGCGGCATTGCGCCGTTGCGTCCTGCTGCCTGGCTGATGCGGGCGGCGGATGCGCGGCGCATTCGCAGCTTGAGGTTCTGCGCGTCCGTGGAGGTCGCTTGCTTAAGCCGTTGCGCCTTGCTTGCCGACGCATTGGTGCGCTCACGATCTTGGGCGCGCTCCTGCTCGCGGGCGCTCGGCCGGCGTGCGCCGACGCTCTCGAGATTTGGGGCGCCGCAAGCGTGCCGATGCTCAGTCTGCCGACGCTGGATGGATCCGAGGCAGACATGCGCGCAGACGCTGGAAAGCTCGTGATCGTGCATTTCTTCGCCACGTGGTGCGAGCCTTGCCGCGACGAGCTCAAATCGCTCGAGGCTCTTGCCGAGCGCTTCGAGGGACGCGCATTCCGCATACTCGCTGTTGACGTCGGCGAGCCAGCCGATCGCGTCCGCCGTTTTCTCGAGCGCAATGGCATCACACTGCGCTTTCCCGTTCTGATCGATTTCGACAAGCAGGCGATGCGCGCGTGGAGCGTCGAGATGCTCCCCACCTCGTACGTGCTCGATTCCACGCTTTGCCCGCTCTGGAAGATCGCGGGAGCGCTCGAGTGGGATAGCGAGCCGATAATTCGGCGGCTCGAGGGCGCGCTTGCGAAGCCCGAGTCCGCAGCAATGAGCAACAGCAAAGAGATCTGCATCGTCAAAGGAGGAAACCAATGAAGATCGATCGACGCGACTTTCTCAAGTATGGCGCATCAGGTGCCGCCATGGCCGCCGTACCGGGCGGTGCGTGGGCGCAGGCTGCATCGGGAGCGGTATTTGCGCCGACGCCGGGCGCTTGGCGAAACTACGAGATCACGACGCGGGTCGAAATCCTCAACCCGCAAGGAGAGACCCAAGTCTGGCTGCCCATCCCCGCTTTCGAAGGTGAAGGCTGGATCAAGCCCGGCGAAACGACCTTCCAGACCAAGAGCGGCAAGGCGGCAATCGTGCGGGATGCGAAATCCGGCGCGCGCCTTCTTCACGTGGCCTGGGCAGCGGACGAGCCGCAACCCGAGGTTACGGCTGTCAGCCGTTTCTCGGCCCGCGATCTCAAGGTGGATCCCAGCAAAGCCGATGCGTCGACAAAGCTCAGTCCGGAGCAGCGCAAGCACTATACGGCCAGCACGTCGACGCTGCGTCTTGCGGGCATCGTCACCGAGACTTCGACGAAGATTACTGCCGGTGCAAAGAACGATCTCGAAAAGGCCAAGCGCATCTACGACTGGATCGTCGACAATACGACGCGCAATCCGAAAACGCGGGGATGCGGAACCGGCGATATCGAGTCGATGCTCAAGAGCGGCAACCTCACCGGCAAGTGCGCGGATCTCAACGCGCTCTATGTCGGATTGGCGCGTGCCTCGGGCCTGCCGGCGCGTGACATCTACGGCGTGCGCGTTGCGCCTTCGGCATTCGGCTACAAGAGCCTTGGCGCCGGTACGGCCAACATAACGAAGGCGCAGCACTGCCGTGCAGCCGTCTTTGTCGATGGCGTCGGCTGGCTTCCCGTGGATCCTGCGGACGTGCGCAAGGTCATACTCGAGGAGCCGCCCGGAAGCCTTGCGGTCGACGATCCCAAAGTCAAAGCGGCGCGGGCGGCGCTATTCGGCTCTTGGGAAACGAACTGGCTCGGCTACAACGATGCGCACGACGTGATCTTGCCGGGCTCGAAGGGTCCGCCTGTGTCCTTCCTCATGTATCCTCAGGCCGAGACCGCGCGCGGCCGCCTCGACGAGCTCGATCCGGACGCCTTCAAGTACACGATCACCGCGCAGCAGATGCCGGCCTAGCAAACGTCAGCACGTGCACACATCGCGGCGCCGGGAAGCCTCCTTCCCGGCGTTGCCGCCTCGAGATCGGGAACACGAACCATGCGGCGCATCTATCTCGACTACAATGCCAGCACCCCAATCAGCCAAGGTGCGCGCTCGGCCATGGCGCCTTATCTCGAGCAAGCCTACGGCAATCCCTCGAGCCCGCATTGGGCCGGCAAACCGGCGCGCGCCGCCGTCGAGGACGCCCGCGGGGCCGTGGCTGCGCTGCTCGGCGCATCGGCCTCAGAGATCATTTTCACGAGCGGTGGCAGCGAGTCCAACAATCTCGCTTTGAAGGGCGTGGCATTTGCACGTCGCGATAAGGGCCGGCACATCATCACGGCCGAGGCCGAGCATCCGGCCATTCAGGCGCCATGCGCGTTTCTCGAGAGAATCGGCTTCGAGGTGACGCGCGTGCCGGTCGATCACGCGTGCCGCGTCGATCCGGAGGCGGTGGCGCGCGCCATGAGGCGGGATACGGTTCTCATCAGCATCATGCACGCGAACAACGAGGTCGGGACGATCAACCCGATCTCCGAGATTGCGAAGATCGCGCACGCCAATGGTGCGCTCATGCACACGGATGCCGCACAGTCCATCGGCAAGATCCAGACGAATGTCGATGTGCTCGGCGTCGATCTGCTCACCATTGCCGGCCACAAGCTCGGCGCACCGAAGGGCATTGGCGCTCTCTACGTGCGGAGCGGCACGCCATTGGAGCCGCTCATCCATGGCGCGGGCCACGAGCATGGAATGCGCGCGGGAACGGAAAGCGCGCTCCTCGCGGTCGCGCTCGGCGCCGCCGCGCGCGAGGCCATGGATCTTGCACCCATGAAGCGCGTATTGGCGCTCCGCGAGCGCCTTTGGGCGCAACTGCAGGCGCGCTTCGGCGATCGTGTTCGCCTGAATGGGCATGCTGACGCGCGCTTGCCGAATACGGCCAACATCTCGTTCGTCGGCAGGATCGGCGCAGAAATCCTGGCCGCGCTCGACGGTGTTGCAGCCTCGACGGGCTCGGCCTGTCATAGTGGGCTGGTCGAGCTCTCGCCGGTGCTCGCGGCCATGCAAGTGCGGCCCGAGGTCGGCATGGGCGCTATCCGCTTCAGTCTCGGCCGCGCGACGACCGATGAAGAGATCGATGCCGTCGTCGACGATGTAGCCAGGGTCATGAAGACCCAGGCGGCCTGAGGTCGCCGCATCGAGATATCTCATTGAATATAATTACGGTGCACGCTTGCTGGTGCCGACGTGGCCGCGATAACCAAGCGGAAGCGAGGATAGGTCGATCGGAACATATCTCGTGCCCTGGCGCGTGCATCCTGTGGTATGGCTCGGACATAGCCAGGTATCGTGCCCGTTCGCAGCACACCCAGCCGGAATTCGCCATGACGCGCCTTACGATCCGCATCGACTTCGACGGTGGCCGCCAGGTCGGCCATGGCAAGATCCGCCTTCTCGAGCTCATCGGCGAGCATGGTTCGATCAGCGGCGCGGCGCGAGAGATGAAGATGTCGTACCGCCGCGCATGGCTACTGGCGGACGAGGTAAATCGCATGTTCAGCGAGCCGGTGCTGGAGACGCAGCATGGCGGCGCAGGCGGCGGCCACGCGCGCCTGACCTCCTTCGGCCACGCTCTTGTCGGGCATTACCGCGCCATCGAGGCGCAGGCGCTCAAGTCGTTCGGAAAGCAGATTGCGGACCTGGAGCAGCGGCTCAGCCCCCCCGCCAAAAGCGCGACGCGATAGTCTCCCGCGCCGTCGAGGTGCCGGTGCGCCGTGCCAAGCGACATATCCGGCGAGAAATATAGCTTGCCACGCACGCGCCGGACTTTTATGAGCGCTGTATTGAACAGGATATCTCGAACAGCGGAGCCGGACCCATGCGCATGCGCCCTTCATGGCTGAAACTTCCGATGGCCGCATTGGCCTCGGTCATGATCGTCGCTTCGACGGCTGCGGCCGTGTGTGCGGCCGAGGTCAAGGTCGCCGTGGCCGCGAACTTCACCGAGCCGGTCAAGGAAATCGGCGCGCTCTTCGAGAAGGCGAGCGGCCACAAGGCCGTCTTCAGCTTCGGCCCGACCGGCGGCCTCTATAACCAGATCACGCAGGCGGCACCCTTCGAGGTGTTTCTCTCCGCCGACGACACCACGCCGGCAAAGGCCATCAAGGAGGGCCACGGCGTCGCGGGGACTTCCTACACTTACGCGACCGGCAAGCTCGTGCTCTTCAGCAAGACGGAGGGCCTGAAGCTCGGCGAGCAGGCGCTCAAGGATGGCAAGTTCGAGAAGCTCGCGATCGCCAATCCGAAGACGGCACCCTACGGCACGGCTGCCGTGGAGACCATGCAGAAGCTCGGCGTCTACGACGCGCTCAAGGCCAAGATCGTCGAAGGCAACAACATCGCGCAGACTTATCAGTTCGTCGACACGGGCAATGCCGAGGTCGGCTTCATTGCCTACTCGCAGGTCGCGCTGAAGTCGGGCGGCTCGCGCTGGGAAGTGCCCGCCAACCTCCACAAGACCATTGCGCAGGATGCCGTGCTGCTGAAGACTGGCGCCAACAATGAAGCTGCCAAGGCCTTCCTCGCCTTCCTCAAGGGCCCCGAGGCACGCAAGGTCATCCAGAAGTACGGCTACGGCTTTGTGGACTAGAGCACGGGTGAGATGTGGGTGAGCTCAATGTCGCGCAGCTCTGGTCGCCGATCCGGCTGACGATCGAGCTCGCCTTTATCACCACCGTTCTGCTGCTCATCGTCGGAACGCCAATCGCATGGTGGCTGGCGCGTTCGAAGGCGCGCTGGAAGGAAGCGGTGGCGACGATCGTCGCGATGCCGCTCGTGCTGCCGCCGACCGTGCTCGGCTTCTATCTGCTCCTCATGCTCGGCCCGAACGGTCCCGGCGGATGGATCGCGGGCCTCTATGGCGCACGCACGCTCGCCTTCACGTTCACGGGGCTCGTGATTGGCTCGGTGCTCTATTCCATGCCGTTCGTGGTGCAGCCGATCCGCAACGCCTTCGAGGCTTTCGGTGACCGGCCGCTCGAGGTCGCAGCGACGCTCAGGGCCTCGCCGTGGGATGCCTTCTGGTCCGTCGCCGTGCCGCTGGCACGGCCGGGATTTCTCACCGGCGCCATTCTCGGCTTCGCGCATACGATCGGCGAGTTCGGCGTCATCCTGATGATCGGCGGCAATATCCCCGGGCAGACGAAAGTGCTCTCCGTCGCGATCTACGACTTCGTCGAGACGCAGCACTGGCGAGAGGCGCACATCCTCGCGGGGGGCATGGTCATCTTCTCGTTCGCCGTCATTCTCGCGACCATGATGCTCGGCCGGCGCTACGGACAGCAAGGCCGATGAACCAGGCGTCCGCTGAGATCTCGACCGCCTTCGCGGGGACGCTTGGTAGCTTCGACCTCGATGTTGCCTTCACGATGCCCATGCGCGGCATCACGGCGCTCTTCGGTCCTTCAGGCTGCGGCAAGACGACGATCCTGCGCTGCATGGCGGGGCTGCAGAAGCTGTCCGGCCATTTCATCGTCGGCGGCGAAGTCTGGCAGGACAGCGACAAGAGCGTCTTCGTGCGCACGCACGAGCGGCCGCTCGGCTATGTCTTCCAGGAAGCGAGTCTGTTCCAGCATCTCTCCGTTCGCCAGAACCTGCTCTTCGGCGCCAAGCGGGCCGGCAGCGCGCCGGGCTCCGATGCCCTCGACTTCGACGCCATCGTCGAGCTGCTCGGCATCAGCCACCTGCTGGAGCGGTCGCCGGTTGCGCTCTCCGGCGGCGAACGCCAGCGCGTGTCGGTCGGACGAGCGCTTCTCTCGCGCCCGCGCATTCTGCTCATGGACGAGCCACTCTCTGCCCTCGATCGCATGACCAAGGAGGAAATCCTTCCCTACTTCGAGCGGCTGCATGAGAACCTGGCGCTGCCGATCGTCTATGTTAGCCATGATATCGGCGAGGTGGCGCGTTTGGCCGACACCATGGTGCTGCTCGGCAAGGGGCGCGTGATCGCCTCGGGGCCGCTGCTGCAACTTCAGACCGATCCGAACCTGCCGCTCGTCGCCGCGCCCGATGCAGCCGTGATGATCGAGGGACGCGTCGCGCGCTTCGACGAGGAATTCCTGCTGACGCACTTCACCGTTCCGGGCGGCACGCTCGTCGTGCCTGGGCGACAGGGCGAGCCCGGTGCCGAGCGCCGTCTCAGGATCGCGGCGAGCGACGTGAGCTTCACGCTGACGGCTGCGAGCGATACGACGATCCTCAACTGCCTGCCGGCGCGCATCGTTTCGATCGACGGCGCAGGCAATGAGGCTCAGGTCAACGTCATTGCGGCACTGGGCGCGGACGGCTCGGGCGCCCGCATTGCCGCGCGGATTACGCGCAAGTCGCGGGCGGCGCTGTCGCTCGCGCCCGGGACGCCCGTCTTCGCGCAGATCAAGAGCGTGGCGCTGATGCGTTGAGGCGCACCAGCGCCGGGCAGATCAATCCACGATCCGCATGATGGCCTCGATCTCGACGGGCATGTTGGACGGCAGCCCGCCCATGCCGACCGCCGAGCGCGCGTGACGCCCGCGCTCGCCGAGCACTTCGACGAAAAGGTCGGAGCAGCCGTTGATGACCTTCGGCTGATCGCCAAAACCCGGCACGGCATTGACCATGCCGAGCACCTTCAGAACCTCGACCTTGCCGAGGTCACCTGCCGCGAGCTTCGCCGCTGCCAGCAGCCCGAGCCCGGTAAGGCGTGCGCACTCGTATGCCTTCTCGAGGGTGATTTCCTCGCCGACGCGCCCGGTGATGAGCGAGCCGTCGGGGCGGCGCGGGCCTTGGCCCGAGAGATAGATCGTGCGGCCGTCGACCTTGAACGGCACATAGTTGGCGACCGGGGTCGGCACTTTCGGCAGTGAAAGGCCGAGCGACTTGAGCTTCTCTTCCGGCGTCATCGTCTTCCTCCCTTAGGCGCTCTTGAGCTTGGCGAACTTCTGCGAGCGCTTTGGATGAAACCAGCGCCCGCCGACGACCGCACCTTCGGAGAAGATGCGCTTATCGCCGATCATCTTCTCGCCCATGACATCCTCGTACTCGAACTTGCCGTCCTTGACGGTCAGCAGGGTCGCGTCGCCGACCGAGCCGGGCTTCAAACTGCCGAGCTCAGGCCGCTTCAGCGCGTGGGCGGCATTGATCGTCGACTGCGCGATGACGTCGTTGAGCGGCACGCCGAGGCACAGGAACTTCGACATGGTCGTGACCTGATCGTAGGCGGGGCCGTCGATGCAGAGCGCGTGCACATCGGAAGAGATCGTATCCGGCTGGAAGCCGTTCGCCAGCATCGCTCGCGCCGTCTTGAAGGCGAACGAGCCCTTGCCGTGCCCGATGTCGAACTTCACGCCTCGTTCGCGCGCCGCGAGTACGGCGGGCTTGACCTTTCCTTGTGAGGTGCACGGCGCATTTGGAAATGGGCGGAAGGCGTGTGTCAGCACATCGCCCGGCCGCAGCATGTCGAGCACTTCCTCGTAGGAAGGCGGCGGCGCATCGATGTGGCACATGAGCGGCATGCCGACTTCTTCCGCGACCTGCAGCGCAATCCCGAGCGGCGCCGCGCCCTGCTCGCCCGAGGAGCCGGCGCCGACGCGCACCTTGATGCCGATGATCACGTCGCGGTTCGCATCGGCGACCGCAGCGGCATCGCGCGGCGCCATCAGCTTCATGTTCTCGCTCTCGCCGACCATGATGGTCTTGGAGAACCCGAAGATGCCGGCGAACGATATGTGCAGATAGGCGAGGATGCGCACGGCCGAGGGCTCGATCACGTGCTTGCGGAAGCCGGCGAAGTTGCCGGGCCCGGCGCTGCCGGTGTCGATGGCCGTTGTCACGCCCGACGTGCGGCAGAATTCCTCCGCATCGATGCCGAGAGAGGTGCCGCCCCAGTAGACGTGCGTGTGCATGTCGATGAGGCCCGGAGACACGATGGTGCCTTTGACGTCGCGGACCTCGGCGCCGCCCTTGAGATCGTTGCCGACCGCCGCGACCTTGCCGCTGGCGAAAGCCACGTCCGTGACGCGATCGATGTTCTGAGAGGGGTCGATGACGCGCCCCCCTTTGAGTATGAGATCGTACGTGCTCATGACACCCCAGCCCGTTACCGCCCAGGCACGCGCCGGGGCCACACTTCAAGGTCGCGCGATCGGAGGTCAGGTGCAAGCGCGCCGCTGCGGGGCGGCTCTGCGCCCGCGTGACACGGCATCCGGCGGGGATGCCTGGTATTCGGGTGATCTGTCGCAAGCTCGTGCAGGCGTGGCCACAATTCGTGCAAGAAGTTGATGGAACGCGCAAATTTGCGACGCATCAGACGGCCGGGACCTTGTCCGCCGCGCAGAAATGAATGCGCAGAAAGCATCTCAATTTTTGCCGTCGGAAGTGCTAAGGGCAAACGCCGCGCCTTGGCACTGCCGGCGCGGTGCGCGCAGGGCCAGTGAGGCGCGCGAGGCAACAGGGGGCCGGAATGCTCTACGAGCTTGTCACTTTCAGCGACCAGTTCAGTCCGTTGAACGTGTTTCGCTACATCACGTTCCGCACGGGCGGCGCGATCATGACGGCGCTGCTGTTCGTGTTCCTGTTCGGGCCCGCGATCATCGACCTCCTCCGCATCAAGCAGGGCAAGGGGCAGCCCATCCGCGACGATGGTCCGAAAAGCCACTTCTCCAAGAAGGGCACGCCGACCATGGGCGGGCTCATGATCCTGGCCGGCGTCACGGTCTCGACGCTGCTCTGGGCGAACTGGTCGAACGCCTATGTCTGGGTCGTGCTCGGCGTGACGCTCGCATTCGGCGCCATCGGCTTCTACGACGACTATCTGAAGGTGACGCGGCAGACGACGGGGGGCTTCGGCGGCAAGGGCCGGCTCGGCCTGGAGTTCGCGATTGCGGGGATCGCAACCTATGTCGTTATGCAGCTCGGGGCGCCCGGATTCTCCGACGCGCTGACAATACCCTTCTTCAAGAATACTATCATTCCGCTCGGCTTTCTCTTCGTGGTCCTCGGCATGCTCGTGATCGCGGGCGCGGGCAACGCGGTCAACCTCACGGATGGCCTCGACGGCCTCGCGATCGTGCCGGTGATGATCGCGGCGGCGACATTCGGGCTCATTGCCTATCTCGTCGGCAACGTGCGCTTCTCGGGCTATCTGCAGATCCACTATGTCGCGGGCGTCGGCGAACTCGCCGTGATCTGCGGGGCGCTCGTCGGCGCCGGCCTCGGCTTTCTCTGGTTCAATGCGCCGCCGGCTATGATCTTCATGGGCGATACGGGCTCCCTCGCACTCGGCGGCGCTCTCGGCGCCATCGCCATCGCGACCAAGCACGAGATCGTGCTCGGGATCGTCGGCGGGCTTTTCGTGCTGGAGACGCTGTCGGTCATGATCCAGGTCGCGTCCTTCAAACTGACGGGCAAACGCGTCTTCCGCATGGCGCCTCTGCATCATCATTTCGAGCAGAAGGGGTGGCACGAGGCGACGGTCGTCGTGCGCTTCTGGATCATCTCTGTCGTGCTGGCCCTGCTCGGACTGGCGACCCTGAAGCTGCGCTGAGCGCAGGGAACGAAGAGGCACTCATGCTGCGCCGGATCTTGTGGCCGTTCATCGCGGTGGCACTCATGACCTCAGCATCGTTCGCCGGCGAGCCGCTCGGCACGCGCCCGACCTACACGGACAAGAAGCTCGGCATATTGCCGGCGGGGCCGCTCCCGAATGAGGAAGCAATCCTGCGCCGCATCTGGATGCCAGGGCTGGATGACGGTTTCATTCCGCAAGGCGTGACGGTTGTCGACGACGCGGTCTACGTCGCGGCCTACAAGAGCGTCGAGAACGCGGGACGCGGGCCTTGCCGCCTCTACAAGCTCGACGGGCAAAGCGGGCGCGTCGCCGGGATGCTCGACCTGCCGGCGCGCTGCGGCCATGCCGGCGGCGCCGCGAAGGGCGCGCCCGGCCGCCTGTGGGTCGCCGATACGCGCGATATCTTCGAGGTTCAGCTCGATGTGCCACCGAGCGCCGGGATCGGCAGGGTCGTGCGGCACGTGCGTCTGACGGGGCAGGTGAAAGGCTCCTACGCGGCCGGTACGGGCGACGCACTGTGGCTCGGCGCCTATGAGACCCACGGCGAGCCGCGGCTCTACCGCTTTCCGCTCGCGAGCATCAAGGACGAGATCAACGAGAAGGATGCTGACGCTTCCGTGGTGGTGCCGCAGCGCGCGCAGGGCGCCGCCTTCGACGCCAAGGGGCAGCTCTGGGTGACGCGGAGCAGCGGCAGTTTCGGCGAGCTCGTCCGCCTCGATCCGAAGAGCGGCGCCGTCCAGGCGCGCTTCCCCATGCCGGCCGGCACCGAGGACATCGGCTTTGACAGCCAGGGGCGCCTGTGGACGGTCAGCGAGGCCGGATCGAAGCGCTGGCTCTCGTGGGCGACGTTCTTTCCGGTGGTCTTCCAGGTGGATATGAGCCGCCTGCGCTGACATGCCGGCGGCGGTAGCGCCCCGATTCAGGTACTATGCAACCCATGATTCCCGTCACGTCATTCGCGGGCCACGAGGTGGCCGTGTTCGGGCTTGGGGCCTCCGGCCGCTCGACGTGCCGGGCCTTGCTCGCGGGCGGCGCGCGCGTCGCGGCCTGGGATGACGGCGAGGCCGCGCGTTCAGCCGCCGCCGCGGAAGGCACGCACATCGTCGATCTGGCCGGCGCGGACTGGAGCCGTTTCGCGGTGCTGATCCTCGCGCCGGGCGTGCCGCTGACGCATCCCGAGCCGCACTGGACGGTGCAGCGCGCGCGGGAGGCCGGCATCGAGGTCATCGGCGATATCGAGCTGTTCTTCCGTGAGCGTGTGCGATTGGCGCCGAACTCGCAGGTCATCTGCATCACGGGCACGAACGGCAAATCGACGACGACGGCGCTGATCGCGCACACGCTTGCAGCGGCGGGCGCCAATGTCGAGATGGGCGGCAATATCGGCGTGCCCGTGCTCGAGCTCGCGCCGCCCGATGGCAAGCGCATCCACGTGCTCGAAATGAGCACCTTCCAGATCGATCTCACGCCGTCGCTGGCGCCGACCATTGGCGTGATGCTCAACCTCTCGCCGGATCATCTCGACCGGCATGGGACCATGTCGCGCTATGTGGCGATCAAGGAGAGCCTGATCGAGCGCTCTGCCACTGCCGTGATCGGCATCGACGATCCGCTCAGCGCCGCTATCGCCGATCGCGCGACGGAGGATGGCATTCCAGTGACGGCGGTCAGCAGCCTCGGCGTGCGACCGAGCGACGTTCCGCTTTTCTATGGTGACGAAGGCCACCTGCATTTCGTCGCAGTGGACGCCTTGCCGGTCGACGTGGGCAGTATCGACGGGATTGGATCGCTGCGCGGCCGCCACAACATGCAGAATGCGCTCGCGGCGCTGGCCGTCGCATCACTCGCGCTGCCCGATGTTGCGCTCGCCGATCATGTCGCGGCCTTCCGCACGTTCCCCGGCCTGCCGCATCGCATGGAGGACGTCGGCCGCAAGGGCAAGGTGCTGTTCATCAACGACAGCAAGGCAACGAACGCCGACTCGACCGAGAAGGCGCTCACCTCCTGGCCGCGCGACATCTACTGGATTGCTGGCGGTCTGCCGAAGGAGGGCGGGATCGCACCGCTCGCCGCATGTTTCCCGCGCGTCGCCAAAGCCTATCTGATCGGCAAGGCCGCCGACGACTTCGCGCGCGCGCTCGACGGGCAAGTGCCCTATGAGCAGGCCGGCATACTCGATAAAGCGCTCGCCGCGGCCGCGCGCGATGCGGCGTCAAGTGACGCGCCTGAGCCCGTCGTCCTTCTCTCGCCGGCCTGTGCGTCCTACGACCAGTTCAAGAGCTATGGCCACCGCGGCGATGTGTTTCGCGCCCTCGTCGCGGACCTGATCAAGGGCGGGGATGGCGCATGAGGATCGCCCGCGACGACCGCAGCGTGGTCACCGAGTGGTGGTTCTCGGTCGACCGCGTGCTGCTCGCGGCGGTGCTGGCACTGATCGGCATCGGCATCATCCTCTCGCTCGCGGCGAGCCCGGCAGTGGCGACGCGCAAGGGGCTGCCGCCCTTCTACTTCGTGGAGCGCCATCTCGTCTTCGCGGCAGCCGGCGTCATGCTGATGCTCGCCGTCTCGCTGCTCGATCTGCGCGGCATTCAAACGCTGGCGGCTGTGCTCCTCGCCCTGATGGTCGGCCTCATGGCGGTGGCGGTCGTTCATGGCATTGAGGTCAATGGCGCGCGGCGCTGGATACGGTTTGCCGGTTTCTCGCTGCAGCCCTCGGAGATCGCGAAGCCCGCGTTCGCCATTGCCGTCGCGTGGCTTTTTTCGGAGGCGCGCGCGCGGCCAGGCACTGGCATGGTGCCGCTCGCTTTCGCCCTCTATGCCGTGGTCTCCGCGCTGCTCCTGTTGCAGCCCGATGTCGGGCAGTGGCTGCTCGTGTCGCTCGTGTTCGGTTCGCTGTTCTTCATTTCGGGCCAGCCGTTGCTCGGGGCATTCGCGCTCGGCGGCGTCGGCGTCGGCGGGCTTGCCGCGGCCTACTACGCGTTTCCGCACGTGCGCGGCCGCTTTGCGCGCTTCCTCGATCCGGCCTCGGGCGACAGCTTTCAGACGGATCGCGCGATCCAGTCCTTCGCGGAAGGCGGATTCCTCGGGCGCGGCCCGGGCGAGGGCACCATCAAGTCCGTCCTGCCGGACGCGCATACGGATTTCATCTTCGCCGTGGTGGCGGAGGAGTACGGCGCCCTTGCCTGCCTCGTCCTGATCGCGCTCTTTGCATTCATTGTCGGACGCGCGCTCATGCGCTACCGGGATCGCCGCGATCCGTTCACGCATCTCGCCGTCAACGGTCTCGCGCTCCTCATCGCGCTGCAAGCCGCCATCAACATGGCCGTCAATGTGGGGCTCGTGCCGGCCAAGGGCATGACGCTGCCGTTCATCTCGGCAGGCGGCTCGTCGATGATCGCGGCGTCGCTGACGGTCGGGATGCTGCTCGCGCTCGGCCGCCGCCGGGCCGATCCGCGCGTCGTCGGGCGTCCGAAAGTCGCAAGCACACTGCCGCCGATTGGCCGCAATGCGCGCTAAGTTTCGAATGCGGGGAAGGGAGAGGACGTGGGGGAAAAGTCGGTCATGCTGGCCGCCGGCGGCACGGGGGGACATCTGTTTCCAGCCTTTGCCCTGGCGCAGGAGCTCGGTCGGCGCGGGGTCGTGGTCGACCTCGTGACGGACACGCGCGGCGACCGCTATGGCACGGGCTTTCCAGCGCGTGCGATCCACACTGTCCCCTCGGCGACGCTCGCCGGTCGCTCGATTGTCGGCGCCGCGAAGACGGTATTCTCCCTCATAAGCGGCGTGGGCGCCGCGTTCTCGCTGCTCGGCCGCGTGCGGCCCGGCGCGGTTATCGGCTTTGGCGGCTATCCGACATTTCCGCCGCTGGTTGCCGCCAAGCTCAGGCGAATCCCGACGGCCATTCACGAGGCGAATGCCGTGCTCGGCCGCGCCAATCGGATGCTCGCGCCGCGCGTCTCGCGCATTGCGACGTCCTTCGAGCGGACGGCACTCCTTGCCGACAATCTCGCCCCTCGCGTGCGCTTCACGGGAAATCCCGTGCGCGATGCCGTGATCGACTGGAGTGCGCGGCCCTATCGCCCCGCCGGCCCGGATGAGCCCTTCAATCTGCTCGTGTTCGGCGGCAGCCAGGGTGCGCGATATTTCTCCGAGGCCGTGCCTCCCGCGATCGAGCAGCTGACTCTTAATCAGCGGGCCCGCCTGCGCATCGTCCAGCAGTGCCGCGAGGAGGATCTCGCCGAGGTCCGCAACGCTTACGCAGCCGCAGGCGTTACCGCCGAGCTGCAGACATTCTTCAAGGATCTCCCCGAGCGCATGGCCAACGCCCATCTCGTCATCGGCCGTGCCGGCGCGTCGAGCATCGCCGAGCTGACCGTGCTCGGGCGCCCTGCCGTGCTCGTGCCGCTGCCGCATGCCGTGGACAACGACCAGCTCCGCAATGCCAGGCGGCTTGCGGATGTCGGGGCCGGCTGGTGCATCGAGCAGAAAAGCCTGACGGCGGAAAAATTATCTGAAACAATGTCTTCGCTCATGGAGCAGCCGGCGGTTCTAGCGACTGCGGCAGTTGCGGCGAAGCAGCTCGGTCGGCCTGATGCCGTTGTGCGGCTCGCCGACCTCGCGGAAGAGTTGATTGGTGCGCGAGCGGCGAATCGCGCGTGAGTGGCGCGATCCGCAGCTTGCACGAGGGGACGGGAAGAGGCTCAACGGCCATGCAGATACCGAGCGAACCGGGCACATTCCACATCATCGGCATCGGCGGCATCGGGATGAGCGCGATTGCCGAAATCCTGCGCGCTAAGGGCCACACCGTCCAGGGCAGCGACCAGAAGGAAAGCGCCAACGTCAAGCGGCTGCGCGCCAAGGGCATCCGCGTGTTCGTCGGTCATGACGCGGTGAACCTCGTCGGCGCGCGCTATGTGGTGATCTCCACTGCCGTGAAGGATACGAATCCCGAGCTCAAGGCGGCGCGCGAGAAAGGCCTGACGATCATCCGCCGCGCCGAGATGCTCGCCGAGCTCATGCGCCTCTACTCGACGGTCTCGATCACTGGCACGCATGGCAAGACGACCACGACGTCGCTCGTCGCGCACATTTTCGTCGAGGCCGGCCTCGAGCCGACCGTCATCACGGGCGGCATCATCAATGCCTGGGGCTCGAATGCGCGGCTCGGCGCGGGGCCGTGGATGGTCGTTGAAGCCGACGAGTCCGACGGCACGTTCATCAAGATTCCCTCGCAGATCGGCGTCGTGACGAACATCGATCCCGAGCACCTCGACTACTTCGGTAATGTCGAGGCGATGCACGAGGCCTATCGCGCCTTCTACCGCAATATCCCGTTCTACGGCCTCGCCATGACCTGCATCGATCATCCGATCGCGCGGGCCATGATCGAGGAGCTGAACCTGCGCCGCGACGGCCGCCGCCTACTGACCTACGGCACTGATCCGAGCGCCGATCTCGTGCTGACACGCGCGCGTGTCGAAGGCGCGATGACGATCTTCGATGCGCGGCTCGGCGAGCGCGCCGCTGGCGGCGCGCGCGAGATCAGCGAGTGGGCCGTGCCCGTGCCCGGTGCCCACAATGCGCTCAATGCGCTGGCGGCGATCGGCGTCGCAGCCGAGGCCGGCATCTCGGACGAGAAAATCCGCGCGGCCATGGCGAGCTTCTCCGGCGTCAAGCGTCGCTTCCAGCCGACCGGAACCTGGAACGGCGCGCACTTCTTCGATGACTACGGTCATCATCCGGTCGAGATTTCGGCTGTACTCGCGGCCGCGCGGGCGGGCGCCGGGCGCAGCGTCATTGCCGTTGTCGAGCCGCATCGCTACACGCGCGTGCAGTCGCTGTTCGAGGAATTCTCCGCCTGCTTCAGGGATGCGGATCACGTGATCGTCGCACCGCTCTACTCCGCCGGCGAGGCGCCGATCGATGGCATTGACGCAAGGAGCCTCGCGGCCGGAATTGCGCGCGCCGGTCACCGCAGCGTCGTTGCGGTCGATACGCCGCAGGATCTTGTGCCGGCGCTCCGCAATATCGCCGGGCCCGGCGATATGGTGATCTGCATGGGGGCCGGCAATTCCACCGAGTGGGCGCACGCGCTGCCCGGCTGGCTCGCGGCGATTCCTCTGCGCGTCGGGAGCGCTGTCTGACCGTGTCGAGCCTTGCCGAAGAGTTGAAAGTCCTGCTGCCCGACCTGCGCGGGCGCCTCGTTCCCGACGCGCCGCTCAAGGACATCACGTGGTTCCGCGTCGGCGGTGCTGCGGAGGTGCTCTACACGCCGGCCGAGGAAGCTGATCTCGCGTACTTCATGTCGCGCGTACCGGCGGAAGTGCCCGTGTTCGTGATCGGACTCTGCTCGAACCTGCTCGTGCGCGACGGCGGCGTGCGGGGTGTGGTCGTTCGTCTCGGTCGCGGGTTCGGTGAGATCGAGGTTCTGGATGCGACGCGCGTGCGCGCCGGTACGGCTTGCCCGGACGTCAAGGTCGCACGTGCGGCAGCGGATGCGGGCATTGCCGGCCTCTCGTTCTATCGTGGAATACCCGGCGGCATCGGCGGTGCGCTGCGCATGAACGCGGGCGCTCACGGCAGCGAGACCAAGGACGTGCTTCTTTCGGCGCGCGCGGTCGATCGCGAGGGCCGCGTGCACGAGCTGACCAACGCCGAGATGGGTTTCACCTATCGCCGCAGTGGCGTGCCGCGCGATTGGATCTTCACGAGCGCAACCTTCGAAGGCACGCCGGGCGAGCCCGAGGAGATCGCGCGCTCCATGGATGAGGTCGCGGCCTATCGCGAGAAACACCAGCCGATCAAGGAGCGCACGGGCGGCTCCACGTTCAAGAATCCGCCCGACAACAGCGCCTGGAAACTGATCGACGCGGCGGGCTGCCGCGGCTTGCGGGTCGGCGGCGCCATGGTCTCGGAGATGCACTGCAACTTCCTCATCAACGACCGGCAGGCGGCGGCGGAAGATATCGAACGGCTCGGCGAGACCGTGCGGGCGCGCGTGCGCGCGTCGAGCGGCATCGAGCTGCAATGGGAGATCGTGCGCGTCGGCGAAGCCCTTGCGGGACATGCGACCGGCGTCGCCCTGGTCGAGGAGCACGTGCGATGAGCGCCACGACCGCGCGGCAAGGCAAGCCACATGTTGCCGTGCTCATGGGCGGCTGGTCCGCCGAGCGCGAGGTAAGTCTCTCCTCGGGGCGCGAATGCGCCAACGCGCTTGAAGGCGAAGGCTTTCAGGTGACGCGTCTCGATGTCGGCCACGATCTCGCGGCGCGGCTCGTCGAGCTCAAGCCCGATGTCTGCTTCAATGCGCTGCACGGGCGCTGGGGCGAGGATGGCTGTGTGCAGGGGCTGCTCGAAGTGCTCGAGATGCCGTACACGCACTCGGGCGTGCTCGCGTCCGCGATCGCCATGGACAAGGAGCGCACGAAGAAGATCGTGAGCGCGCTCGGCGTTCCGGTCGCGCACGGTGTCCTCGTGACGCCGGATGAGGCGCTCGTCGATCATGCCTTGCCGCCGCCCTATGTCGCGAAGCCGGTTGCCGAGGGCTCGAGCGTCGGTGTCGTGATCGTGAAGGCCGGCGCCAATCGGCCGCCTGAAGCCATTCGCAAGGTGCCTGTGAGCCGTGACGGCCAGATCATGGTTGAGAAGTTCGTCGCGGGGCGCGAGCTGACCTGCGCCGTCATCGGCGATCGGACGACCGACATCATCGACATCGTCGCGGCCGATCACCTCGAATTCTACGACTACGAGGCGAAGTACGCGCCGGGCGGCTCGAAGCACATTCTGCCGGCGCGCATTCCGGAGAAGATCCGCAGCGCCGTACAGACGCACACGCTCGCGGCGCATCGCGCACTCGGCTGCCGCGGCGTTTCGCGCTCGGATTTCCGCTGGGACGAGGCGACGGGCGAATTGGTCTTCCTCGAGATCAATACCCAGCCGGGCATGACGCCGACCTCCCTCGTGCCGGAGCTCGGCCAGCACATGGGCCTCACGTTCGGCCAGCTCGTGGCCTGGCTCGTCGAGGACGCCTCGATCGCGCGCTGATATCTGCACGGGCCTCAGCGGCCGCTGCAACTTTCACCGAAAATTAACCAAATCGCCGAAATGGTTAACGATGGTGCACCAGCTCTCGCGGGCCGGTCGCGCGTGCGTGCTGACGAGGGCGCTCAGGCGGCGGATCGGGTGAGACGGGGCAGTGGCAGCAGCGGATGAATGGCGTGCGGGAGCGGCTCGAAAGTCCGAGGTTCTGGTGGCGCGCTGTCGAGCGCGAGCGTCCGCGCGCGCCTGCGCCCGCGCGCCCGGATCGGCGCGCGCGATTTGCCCCGCTGGATACCGTGCTCTCTGTAGTCGAGGGGCCCGAGGCGCCGAGAACGCGCCGTGGGCGGTCGTGGATCCCGGTCACGCTGGGCGCGGCGCTGCTCCTGGGCGGCGCGGCGTTCGCGATCGTGAGCCGTGCGGGGACGCTTCCAGCCTCGGCGCCGCTCAGCGCGCATGTCGACGAGCTGATGATCATGGCCGGTCTCGGCGTCGATGAGATCCACGTCACGGGGTATGCCTATACGGAAGCCCGGGCGATCTTCGCGGCGCTCGATCTGGACCGGCCGACATCGCTGCTCCGCTACAATCCCGAAGCTGCCCGCCAGCGGGTCGAGGCGCTCCCGTGGGTCTGGCGCGCGACGGTTACGCGCGTCTTGCCGGATACGGTGGAAGTTCGCGTGATCGAGCGCACGCCGATCGCGCTGTGGCTCCGTGAGGGCAGTGCAAGCCTCGTCGATGGCGAAGGTCGCGAGCTGGCGCGCGTTCCGGCGTCGACGCAGGAAAAGCTGCCGCGCATTTCGGGTGCCGGTGCGCCCGAGGCCGCGGCGAGGCTCTTTGCCGCGCTCCGTCAGCAGCCCGCACTTGCGGCGCGCGTGCGCGTCTCCGAGCGCGTCGGCGAGCGCCGCTGGTCGCTCGAACTCGACAATGGCAGCCGCATTCATCTGCCGGCCGAAGGCGAGAGCGCCGCGCTCGCGCGCCTCGTGAAGCTCGCCGACAGCGCGGGTGGCCTCCTCAGTCAGCCCGGACGCGTCATCGATCTCAGGATCGACGATCGCATTGCCGTTGCTGCGCGGCCGGCCCCGCAGGCGGCGTCGAGCGACCCGGCGCCCGCAGCCATACCGAAACCACGCAAATCAGCTTCGGCTTTGTAGAGGCGTAGAGCAGCATGGACCGCAGCAGAAGCAAACCCCCGCCACTTCCGCGCAGCGCGCCGGTCATCGCCGCGCTCGATATCGGTACGAGCAAGGTCGTCTGCCTGATCGCGACGGGCGACAAGGGCGGGCGCACGCGTCTCCTCGGCATCGGGCATCAGCGCAGCGGCGGCATCAAGGCCGGCATGGTGGTCGATCCGGATGCTGCCGAGCAGGCCGTGCGCGCCGCCGTCGGACAGGCCGAACGCATGGCCGGCGTGACCATGGAGCAGGTGAGCGTCGCGGTGGCGTGCGGGCGCCTCAAGTCGCAGCGCTTTGCCGCGCGCGTCAGGACCGAGACCGGCATTGCCGGCGACGGCGACGTGGCGCGGGCGCTCTCGGGCGGCGAGGCCTTCGCGGCGCGCGGCGGGCGCACGCTCATCCAGTTCCACAACGAGGCGTGGCACGTCGACGGCGCCGAGGGGGTGGCCGATCCGCGCGGCATGGCTGGCAATGAGCTGAGCGCCGATCTCGTGGCCGTCACGGCCGACGACGGGCCACTGCAGAACCTGCTCGCCGTCGTCGAGCGCTGCTATCTGGAGCCACACCAGCTTGCGGCTACACCCTACGCGAGCGCCATGGCCGTCAGCACGGAAGAGGAGCGCCAGCTCGGCGCGCTCGTCATCGATATCGGCGCCGGCGTGACCTCCATCGCGGCTTTTGCCGGCGGCCGTCTGGCCATGGCCGAGGTCGTGCCGGTCGGCGCGCAGCTCGTCACATTCGACATTGCCCGTCGCCTCGGCACGCCGGTGACGGAAGCCGAGCGAATCAAAACGCTTTATGGCACACTGCTGCCGGCGCGCTCGAACGATCACGAGTCGTTCTCGTTCTCCGTCACCGACGGTGCGGACGAGGCGACGGCTCGGATCTCTCGGGCAGAGTTGCGTTCGCTGATCGAGCCGCGGATCCACGGCATCGCGGCGCTGGTGAATGAGCGGCTCGTCGCTGCCAAGCTCGACAGGAGCATACTGGAGCGGGTCGTACTGACCGGAGGCGGGGCCGGGCTCGAGGGGATCGACAGCGTTTGGGGGAACATGCGGGAAGCCTCGGGGGGCATGGCGGCTGCGGCGCGCGCGAGCACGGTGCGCGTGGGCCGGCCGAGCCCGATCGAGGGCATGTCCGCCGATATGCTGGGGCCTGCATTCGCAACGGTGAGCGGGCTCATCGGCGATTCGCTGCAGCAGCACTTCGCTGCGCGGACGGGTGGTCTCAGGGGTTGGCGTGGAAGCGGCTACGTGAGCTGGATCGGTAACTGGTTGAGCCGCGCGAAGGGCTGAGCCCGGCGCGGCGCACGAGGACAGAACGGACACGAGGCATCGATGAGCACAGGTCCGCAATCACCGTTCAGCGATCTGCGCCCTATCATCAAGGTGATCGGGGTCGGCGGCGCCGGCGGCAACGCGATCAACAACATGATCGCGTCCGGCCTCCAGGACGTGGACTACATCGTCGCCAATACGGATGCGCAGGCGCTGGCGTCCTCTGGTGCTGAGCGCCGCATCCAGCTCGGCGTGAATCTCACGCAGGGGCTCGGCGCCGGTTCGCGGCCGGAAATCGGGCTCGCCGCCGCCGAAGAGGCGAAGGAAGAGATCACCAAGGCGCTCGAGGGCGCACACATGGCCTTCATCGCGGCCGGCATGGGCGGCGGCACCGGCACCGGCGCTGCGGCCGTCATTGCGCGCACGGCCCGCGACATGGGGCTTCTCACGGTCGCGATCGTCACCAAGCCCTTCCACTTCGAGGGCGCGCGGCGGATGCGCGTCGCCGAAGCGGGGATCTCCGAGCTCAAGACCTCGGTCGACACGCTGATCGTCATCCCGAATCAGAACCTCTTCCGAATCGCCAACGAGCGGACGACATTCGCCGAAGCCTTCGTTCTCGCCGACAAGGTGCTGCACGCAGGTGTCGCGTGCATCGTCGACCTCATCATGAAGGACGGCCTGATCAACCTCGACTTCGCCGATGTACAGGTGATCATGCGCGGCATGGGCGCGGCCATGATGGGCACGGGCGAGGCTTCGGGCGAGGGACGCGCACGCAAGGCGGCCGAGATGGCGCTCGCCAATCCGCTCATCGACGACCTCTCGCTGAGCGGCGCGAAGGGCGTGCTGCTCTCCATCATCGGCGGCCGCGACATGACGCTCTTCGAGGTCGACGAGGCCGCGAGTCGCGTGCGCCAGGAAGTGGACGAGGACGCGAACATCATCGTCGGCGCATCGTTCGACGACAGCATGACCAACACCATGCGAATCGCCATCGTCGCGTCCGGCATGGGGATCGCCGCCGCTCAGCAGGCAGTGCCATCGACGCAGGCGTCACCCGCCGCGCGCGCGCCGGCCGCTGCCGCGACATCGGCTGTGCCGCCGTCCAGCGACCAGTCGCGGCGCCGATTCGATCCGGAGGATCTGAACCCTCACGCCGACTACTACGAGCCGCAAGAACGCACAGCGCCTCGCGACCGCCAGGCGCATGCCGGTGGATCGCGCG
Source organism: Pseudomonadota bacterium (assembly GCA_023387235.1). Classification (GTDB taxonomy): domain Bacteria; phylum Pseudomonadota; class Alphaproteobacteria; order Rhizobiales; family Hyphomicrobiaceae. Next base: position 2,349 of record JAEWIJ010000032.1, on the reverse strand, counting down.
AGTTGTGGCGCGCGCCCGGCGGCGTCGTCATCGAAGAGAACGGCGGTCCGCAGCACGGCAGGGCGTCCTCTCCGGTCGAGCGGAACGAGCAGCCGACGGCGCCGCCGCCGATTCAGCACGCCGGCGATGGCGACTATCGGCGGATGCCGTCGGTCGATGAGTTTCCGCCAGTCGGCCAGCGTGAGTACGCGGCGAAGGCGCCGCTCTATTCGGGCCAGCAGTCGCGGATGCAACCGCTGGAGCCTCCGGTGCCGCCGGAACCGCCGCGCGGGGGTCTCCTGCAGCGTCTGGTCGGCGGCGGAAAAGGCAGGAGAGGCTGAGGTCGGCCGTCTCGCCTCGCGGGCTGGGGCGGATATTCTGGCATATACATGCGATTGCGTTCAAAACGGGCACGCTCACATGATCGTCCGAGCGCGAATCACAAAAGCGACACACTCAAGCCACTGAACCGTTCTTTGCTCCGTGCTTGTGGAAAAGTCGGTTCTCAGCGGCGAGGCGAGTTCAAAAGCGTCATATAATTCAATGCGTAAGTTGGTGAGGCGCCGCGGCAACATTTCGTAAGAAAGCGTGACTTGTTATGGCGGCGCGCATCACGTTATCGTCGTGATTAAGACGGGTTCCGGAACGCTTGCACGGGGCAAAAAAAGCTCCACCGGGGAAAGTGGCGTAGGCAAGCGACCGGATACGATCTTGGGGGGCTCTCTCTTCCAGCAGTTCGTCTGCGACGCGAGAGCCGTAAGGGGATCGAGGGACGGCGCTACATGTCGAAGCGATTCATCGGTGCACGCCAGACAACGGTTGCGCGCGAGATCGAGGTGTCCGGCACGGGGGTGCATAGCGGGGCACCGGTTTCAGTGGTGATACATCCGGCTCCGGCCGACACTGGAATCTGTTTCATCGTCTCGAAACGGGGGAGAATCATCTCCCAGATCGAGGCCGACGTCAGGGCGGTGCGCAACCTGACCCTATGCACGGTAATCGGGGATGACCGGGGGGTCACCGTCGGAACCGTGGAGCACCTCCTCTCGGCGCTACGTGGTCTTTGCGTCGACAACTGCTTCATCGAGATCGACAATAAAGAAGTGCCGATCATGGACGGAAGCGCCGCCGCTTTCGTCGATGCCATCGATGAGGTCGGCGTCCGCGAGCTGTCCACGCCGCGCAAGTTCATCAAGGTGCTGAAGCCGATTCGCGTCCAGGAGGGCGACTGCTGGGGCGAGCTCACGCCGCACTCGAGCTTCCATCTCGACGTGGAGATCAATTTCGACAGCCCCGTCATCGGCCGTCAGCGCATGTCGCTGGATATGAGCCCGGGAGCCTTCCGCCAGGAGCTGTGTCGCGCTCGCACGTTCGGCTTCATGCGCGACGTGGAGATGCTCTGGAAGTCGGGTCTCGCGCTCGGCGCCTCGCTCGAGAACACCGTTGCGATCGGCGAGGACCGGGTCATGAACCCGGAAGGCCTCCGGTACCCGCAGGAGTTCGTGCGTCACAAGATGCTGGATGCGGTGGGTGATCTCGCCCTTGCCGGTGCGCCGCTCTTGGCATCCTATCGTTCCGTACGTGGCGGCCATCGACTCAACGCCACGGTTCTCAAGGCACTGTTCGCTGATGCCGATGCCTGGACGGTGGTTCATGCCCCGATGGTGCGCGAGACGCCGCACGTCGCCGGCTACGACGCCTCGCTCGGTCTGGCCTCGGTGCATTTCGCCGCGAACCGCAACTGAAACGGTCGCGCATCGGCGACGGGATATGAGCGCTGCCGCATGGGCGCCATATCGGTGGACTAGACTTTAGCCGTCACGGGCATGAGTGGCTCGCAAGTAGCCCGCCGTGCTAGATGATTCGGTAAGGCGTGTACGCCGTGCCGACTGAACGGGGTGAGTGGGGCGGGCTCGGTTCGCGAGACTTGTGCGGGCCGACACCGTGAGGAAGACGGAATGCAAATGCCGCAGAATGCCGGAGTAAGGCACGGCCGTAAGTTTGGTGTGGTGGCCTTGCTGGTGGGACTAGCGCTTGCAGGCTGCTCGTCGTCGAACTCGGATGCCCTCAAGGCGCTGAACCCGGATCCGCCCGGCAAGATGTACGCTGAGGCCGACGCTCTGCTGGCCAACGGGCGCCACGAGACCGCGGCGAAGAAATTCGAAGAGATCGACCGTCATCACCCGTACGCGCAGGAAGCGCGGCGCGCGATGGTGCTCGCGTCCTATGCCTACTACAAGGCGGGCAAGTATCCCGAGGCCGTCGCGGCCGCGCAGCGCTACGCCGTGATGCATCCGGGCACGAAGGATGCCGCGCTCGCCCACTACGTCATTGCATCGTCGCACTTCGACGAGATCAAGGATCCGCAGC
>JAEWIJ010000028.1 GCA_023387235.1 Pseudomonadota bacterium | reverse complement strand
GCCGCCCCTCACCCTAGCCCTCTCCCCGTAAGGACGGGGAGAGGGGAAGCAGAGATGACAAGTTTCCCTCTCCCACGAAGAATGGGCGAGGGGGAAGACAACTGGAGACCCGTACGGTCATGCTCGAGATCAAGAACCTGCACGCCCGCATTGCCGAGGACGGCACCGAGATCCTGCGAGGCATCGACCTCGTCGTGCCCGCGGGCGAAGTGCACGCCATCATGGGCCCGAACGGCTCGGGCAAGTCCACGCTCGCCTATGTCCTCGCCGGCCGCGACGACTACGAGGTCACCGAGGGCGACATCCTCTGGAACGGCGAGTCGATCCTCGAAATGGAGCCGGACGAGCGGGCGGCGAAGGGCGTGTTCCTCGCCTTCCAGTACCCGATGGAAATTCCCGGCGTCGCGACCATGACCTTCCTGCGCGCCGCGCTCAATGCCGTCCGCAAGAAGCGCGAGCAGAAGGAGCTGACGACGCCCGAATTCCTGAAATTCGTGCGCGCAAAGGCCACCGAGCTCGGCGTCAGTGACGAGATGCTGAAGCGTCCGCTCAACGTCGGCTTCTCCGGCGGCGAGAAGAAGCGCATGGAGATCCTGCAGATGGCCGTACTCGAGCCGACGCTCTGCGTGCTCGACGAGACCGACTCGGGCCTCGACATCGACGCTATCCGCATCGTCTCCGAGGGCGCGACCAAGCTGCGCAGCCCCGACCGCGCGATGCTGGTCATCACCCACTATCAGCGCCTGCTGAACTACATCGTCCCCGACAAGGTGCACGTGCTCGCCAAGGGCCGCATCCAGAAGACGGGCGGCAAGGAGCTGGCGCTCGAGCTCGAGAAGTCCGGTTACGCCGGCTTCACCGGCAAGGCCGCGTGAGGACGCGATTGCAATGAACGTCACCACACTCAGAACCAAGGCCGAGAGCCAGTTGCGCGAGCAGTTCGATGCCGCGGCACCCAATCTGCCGGGCAGCGGCTGGGTCAGCACGCTGCGCGCCCGCGCCATGGACGCCTTCGCGGCCGAAGGCCTGCCGAGCCGCCGCGTTGAGGAATGGAAATACACCGATCTGCGCGAGCGCCTGCGTGACATGCCGGCGCCGGGCGCACCGAGATCCACGGAAGTCAGCACGGCCGATCTTAACGAAGCGCTTGGCCCGCTCGCCGCGATCGACGCGGAACGCATCGTCCTTGTCGATGGCGCATACAGCGCCGATCTCTCGAAGGTCTCGACCGAATCCACGGCCATCGAGCTGATGTCGCTCGCCGCCATGCTCGAGAAAGCGCCGCCCTGGCTCGAAGGCAAGTTCTCGACCGACGCGGGTGTCGTTGTCGCGCTCAACAGGGCCTTCATGAGCGACGGCGTTCTGCTGAAGGTTCGCAAGGGCCAGGATCCCGGCAAACCCGTGCTCCTCGTTCACGCACGCACGTCGTCGGAGCCGAGCGCGCTCGCCGTCCGCAATGTGATCAGCCTAGAAACCGGCGCCAAACTCACGCTGATCGAGGCGCATGTCGCACTTCCCGGCGCCGCACGCGGTGCGCTGAGCAATGTCGTCACCGACGTCACGCTCGCCGATGGCGCCGCTTGCGATCACATCAAGAGCCTCATCGACACGCTGGGCACGACGCATCTCGCGACGTGGAATACGAAGCTCGGCAAGGATGCGACCTATCGCGGCTTCCAGCTCACGGCGAGCCCGGCGCTTGCGCGCAACGACATCAACATCATGTTCGCCGGCGAGGGCAGCAAGCTCGATCTCTCGGGCGCCTTCCTCGCGCGCGGCACCGAGCACATCGACACGACACTCGTCGTCGATCATGCCGTGCCGCATTGTGAGAGCCGCGAGCTCTTCAAGGGCGTGCTCGCCGATCGCGCACACGGCATCTTCCAAGGCAAGATCATCGTCCGCCCCGATGCCCAAAAGACCGACGGCAAGCAGATGTCGCAGGCGCTCATGCTTTCGCCGGACGCGCAGTTCTCCTCGAAGCCCGAGCTGGAGATCTACGCCGACGACGTCGTTTGCGGTCACGGCGCCACCTGCACCGAGATCGATGCCGACCTTCTCTTCTACTGTCGCTCGCGCGGCATTCCCGTGGACGAGGCCCGCGCCATGCTGACAGAAAGCTTCGTCGGCGAGGCGATCGAGAAAATCGAGGACGAGGACATCCGCGAGGCGATCGAGACGCTGGCCATCGGGTGGCTGCGCGCCGGCTGATGCTCGGAGAACCGGGGAGACCATAAACCCCGGAGCTAGGATCTGATCATGGCAAGCACGGAAACGACCGCGAAGACGCCATCAGGCGCGGCGGCTTTCAATGTCGAGCGCATCAGGGCCGACTTCCCGATCCTCTTTCGCGAGGTCTACGGGAAGCCGCTCGTCTATCTCGACAACGGCGCCTCGGCGCAGAAGCCGCGCGCCGTGCTCGATGCCATCGATCACGCCTACAAGATGGAGTACGCGAACGTCCATCGCGGCCTCCACTATCTCTCAAACACCGCGACGGCCAAATTCGAGGAGGCACGCGAGATCACGCGGCGCTTCCTCAATGCGCCGAGCGTCGATCAGGTGATCTTCACGAAGAGCATCACCGAAGCCATCAACCTGCTGTCCTACAGCTTCGGCGCGGACTTCAAAGAGGGCGACGAGATCGTCCTCTCGATCATGGAACACCACTCCAACATCGTGCCGTGGCATTTCCTGCGCGAGCGCAAGGGTTGCGTTCTCAAGTGGGCGCCGATCAGCGACGACGGCGTGCTCGACCTCGAGGCCTTCGAAAAGCTGCTGAGCCCGCGCACACGCCTCGTCGCGATCACGCACATGTCGAACGTGCTCGGCACGGTCGTGCCCATCAAGGAGGTCGTCCGCATCGCCCGCACGCGCGGCGTGCCCGTCTTCGTCGATGGTGCGCAGGCGGCCGTTCACATGCCCGTCGATGTGCAGGACCTCGACTGCGACTTCTACGCCTTCACCGGCCACAAGGTGTACGGTCCGACCGGCATCGGCGTGCTCTACGCCAAGAAGAAGCACCTCGATGCCATGCCGCCCTTCCTCGGCGGCGGCGAGATGATCGAGACCGTGACGACGGACAACATCACTTACGGCGTCACGCCGCACAAATTCGAAGCCGGCACACCGCCGATCGTTCAGGCCATCGGGCTCGGCGCTGCGCTCAGCTACGTCATGCAGATCGGGCGCGAGAATATCGCGGCGCACGAGGCGGACCTGCGCACCTATGCTCACCAGCGTCTCGCCGAGCTGAACTGGCTCAAGATCTACGGCCGCGCACCGGGCAAGGGCTCGATCGTCGCCTTCAACATCGACGGCATGCATCCGCACGACATCTCGACGATCATCGACCGCTCGGGCGTCGCGGTGCGTGCCGGCCATCACTGCGCGCAGCCGCTCATGGAGCGCCTCGGCGTTTCCGCGACGTGCCGCGCGTCCTTCGCCATGTACAATACGCGCGCCGAGGTCGATGCACTGGTCGAGGCGCTCGTCAAGGCGCACGACTTCTTCGCATAAGAGAGCAGAGTAGTTCCCATGGATGGAAAGCCAGTGGAGCGCGATACCCTGACCGTCGGCGGCGAGACGCCTGACGCGCCTGACCGCACGGCCGCGCCGTCGGTTGCCGAGGGCGGCACGCCCGTCGAGGGCTCGAAGCTCTCCGCCGAACAGCTCGAGCAGATGACGGCCGACATCGTCGCCGCGCTGAAGACCGTCTACGATCCCGAGATCCCCGCCGACATCTACGAGCTCGGCCTGATCTACAAGATCGACATTGATGACGACCGCAACGTCGGCGTCGATATGACGCTCACGGCGCCGGGCTGCCCCGTCGCCGGCGAGATGCCCATCTGGGTGGAAAATGCGGTCGGCAGTATCGACGGCGTCGGTCAGGTGACGGTCAACCTGACGTTCGACCCGCCGTGGGATCAGAGCCGCATGTCGGACGAGGCGCGCCTCGCGCTCAATATGTTCTGACTCTTTCCCTCTCCCCGCGCGCGGGGAGAGGGGGAAGAAGCGCTACCTGCCTCGTAATCCCATTCTCGCGATCACGCCGATGTGGTCCGATGCCGGCCAGTGCGCGCGGTCGAGCAGGCGGACATCCCGCACACCCACGAATTTCGGATCGACGAAGATGTAGTCGATCCGCGCGCCGCTCAGCGGTTGGCCCTCGCGCATGAAGGTCGCGTGCTTTTTAACGTCGGTGCCGTTCGCCGCGACGTCAGCCGCGTCGGCAAGCCGTGAGCGAACAGGCCCGAGCCGCACCCCTTCGGTCGTGCATTGAAATCGCCGAGCACAATCAGCGGCCCCTCCACCGATGCGACGCGCTCGATCGTCCGCCTGATTGGCGCGCCGTCCTTCAAATCCTTGTCGGGATGGACATTCACGATCGTGAGACTCTGGCCGTCAATGCGGATGACAGCCGTAAGATCGCTCCGCGTATTGCCGTGTCCGGTGCTCGTCTGATCGCTGCGATGGCTCAAGATCGGAAAGCGCGAAAGAATCGCCAACCCCCACCAGTTTCCATGCCTGGCTCCGTGGCGTGCGTAGACATGCTTCACGCCGAGCGCGGTCGCGATCTCGCGCGCCTGTCCCTCGCCGACTACCTCCTGCAGCGCCACAACATCGGCCTTGGCTGAGCTTATGGCTGCAATGACAGGTCTCAGGTCGAGCGACTGGCCACGCGCCTCGATCGGGTTGCGCTCGGCCCCGGCACCACCGAGACCGCCCCGCATGTTGTACGTCATCACGGTGAGTGCGCCGGCTCAGCGCTTAGCGGCGCGATCGCGCCGATCATGAATACGATCAGCAGGAACAAGCGCGGCATGGCGACCTCCAGCGCCGCCGGCCGGCTAGAGCCTGATCGGTCGAGATGGAAGCTGGCGCTTCCATCGAGAGCGTGAATCAGTCTCTCAAACAAGAAACTAGAGCACGCTGGACGACCGCCGGTGATTTCATCCAACGCTGACGTGCTCTAGCAGTCGAGCGTCGTGCGGCGTTCCCAATCCGTCAGGTGACGCGCGTAGTCGTTCCAGTCCGCGTGTCGCAACTTCGCGTAGGAGGCAACAGTCGCCTCGCCGAAGGCCGCCTTCAGCATATCGCTCGTCTCGAAGCTGCGCAGCGCATCGAGCAGATTGAGCGGCAGCTTCTTCACATCCTTCGCCGTATGCCCGTCGGTATACATGTTGATGTCGAGGCGCTTGCCCGGATCGCGCTTATTGCGGATGCCATCGAGACCCGCGGCGAGAATGGCTGCCTGCAGCAGATAGGGATTCGTCGCGCCGTCCGCAAGGCGAAGCTCGAAGCGGCCGGCATCCGGAATACGGATCATATGCGTGCGATTGTTACCTGCATAGGAGATCGAGCTCGGCGACCACGTCGCGCCGGATGTCGTCGGCGGCGCATTGATGCGCTTGTAGGAGTTCACGGTCGGATTGGTGATCGCCGCAAGCGACCCCGCCGAATGCAGCAGCCCGCCGATGAAATGATAAGCTTGCTGGGAGAGCCCCAGCTCACCCGCCGCGTCGTCGAACACGCACTTCCCCGTGCTCGTCGACCAGAGCGAGACATGCGCATGGCAGCCGTTGCCCGTGAGGTTCGCGAAGGGCTTCGGCATGAACGTCGCGCGCAAGCCGTGCTTCTCCGCAATCGACTTCACCATGAACTTGAAGAAGGCGTGCTTGTCGGCGGTGCGGAGGCACGTGTCGTACTCCCAGTTCATCTCGAACTGGCCGTTCGCGTCCTCGTGGTCGTTTTGATAGGGCCCCCAACCGAGCGCGATCATGGAGTCGCAAATCTCCTTGATCACCTCGTAGCGCCGCATGAGCGCCTGCTGGTCGTAGCACGGCTTGGCCTGGAAGTCGGCAGCGTCGGAGATCTCCGTGCCATCCGGCGAGATCAGAAAGTACTCGCACTCGACACCGGTCTTCATCTCGACGCCGTCGCGCGCGGCATCGGCAATGACGCGCTTCAGCACCTGACGCGGGTTCTGGTCGACGGGCTTGCCGTCCATCACGAGATCACCCGTCACCCACGCGACCTCGGGCTTCCACGGAAGCTGGATGGCCGTCTCCGGATCGGGAGACACCAGCACATCGGGATGCGCGGGCGTCATGTCGAACCAGGCCGCGAAGCCGGCAAAACCCGCGCCGGATTTCGCGACACTGTCGATCGCCGTCGCCGGAACGATCTTTGCGCGCATGGTGCCGAAGAGGTCGACGAACGAGATCAGGAAGTACTTGACCCCGTTCTTCCTGGCGTACTCCGACAGCGACATGCGATCCCCTCCGGCGATTGACGAAACTGATGCGGAATTTCGCTACGCCCCGTCCGCAACCTTCTTGACGAAAGCCTTGAAGCCCTCGTCGGTCACAGGCACGCCGATCTGCTCGGCTTTCGCGAACACGGCGTCGGACGACTTGCCCTTGCCGTCGGCAAGCAGCGCGTGCGTCACCGCCCGGCCACCAGCCGCGCAGTGGATGTAGACCGGCCCGTCCGCGTCCTCGATCTCCTTGATCACGGCAGCAGCGGACGAAGGATGAAGGTTCTTCGGATCGACGGGAATGTGGGCGTAAGCCATCCCCGCGCCCTCGACGACATCGCCTTGAGCCTGAGGGTCGAGCGGCTGGTTCTGCTCGCCGGGACGGCGCAGGTTGATGATCTTGCGATAGCCGGCGGCTTTCAGCGCAGCGATGTCCTCTTCTGTCGGCTGTCCGCCGGCGCTGATCGTGGCGCTGATCTTGGTCGGTTCTTTCATGGGGTACTCCCTAGGTTGGATGCTTCATGGTTAGTCTTGAGAACTACGGCCCGGAATCCAATTCGTTCCGGCGAGCGGTACGCCCGCCATCGCTGCCGCCTCGACGGTCAGCGCAACGAGATCCTCGGGCTCGAGATTGTGCACGTGGCTCTTGCCGTTCGCGCGCGCGATCGTCTGGCACTCGAGTGTGAGCACCGAGAGATAGTTCGCGAGGCGCTTGCCCGCCGCGACTGGATCGAGGCGCTTCGTCAGCTCCGGATCCTGCGTCGTGATGCCCGCCGGATCGCGGCCCTCGTGCCAGTCGTCGTAGCAGCCCGCCGTCGTGCCGATCTTGCGGTACTCGTCCTCCCAGCGCGGATGATTGTCGCCGAGCGCAATCAGCGCCGCCGTGCCGATCGACACCGCATCGGCACCGAGCGCCAGCGCCTTCGCGACGTCCGCACCCGAGCGGATACCGCCCGAAACAATGAGCTGCACCTTGCGATGCATGTCGAGCTCGGTGAGCGCCTTCACTGCCGGGCGGATCGCCGCGAGCGTCGGCAGCCCGCAATGCTCGATGAACACATCCTGCGTCGCGGCCGTGCCGCCCTGCATGCCGTCGAGCACCACGACATCGGCGCCGGACTTCACCGCAAGCGCCGTATCGTAGTACGGCCGCGCCGCGCCGACCTTCACGTAGATGGGCTTTTCCCAGCCGGTGATCTCGCGCAACTCCAGGATCTTGATTTCGAGATCATCGGGGCCGGTCCAATCGGGATGGCGACACGCCGAGCGCTGGTCGATGCCGGCCGGCAGTGTGCGCATATTCGCGACGCGCTCGGAAATTTTCTGGCCGAGCAGCATCCCCCCGCCGCCGGGCTTCGCACCCTGGCCGACGACGATCTCGATTGCATCGGCCTTGCGCATCTGATCCGGCTCCATGCCGTAGCGCGAAGGCAGATACTGATAGACGAGCAGGCTCGACGCCGCGCGCTCCTCCTGCGTCATGCCGCCGTCGCCCGTCGTGGTCGACGTCCCGACAGCCGAGGCACCGCGCCCGAGCGCTTCCTTCGCAGGCGCGGAAAGCGAGCCGAAGCTCATGCCGGCAATGGTGATGGGAATCTTGATCTCGATCGGCGTCTTCGCGAAGCGCGTACCGAGCACGACGTTCGTCCCGCACTTCTCGCGATAGCCCTCGAGCGGATAGCGGCTGATGGAGGCGCCGAGAAACAGCAGATCGTCGAAATGCGGCAGCTTGCGCTTCGCGCCGAAGCCGCGGATGTCGTAGATGCCCGTCGCCGCAGCGCGATGGATCTCCGCGATCGTCGCGCGATCGAAGGTCGCCGACTCGCGGGGCGGCGTGTGGATCCAACGATCGTCGTCGGCCATCAGTAGGACCCCAGGTTGTCGATATGGAAATGATAGAGCGTGCGCGCCGAGCCGTAGCGCGTGAACTCGGACACATCGACCTCGGGGCCGATGCCGGCCGCATCGAGCAGCCCGCGCAGCAGCGTGCGATGCTCCTCGCGCATTTCCTTGGCAATGCAGTCCGTGCCGAGACTCTTGACCTTCCCGCGCACGAAGAGCCGCGCCTCGTAGATGCTGTCGCCGAGCGCATCGCCCGCATCACCGAGCACGACGATGTTGCCCGCCTGCGCCATGAACGCGGCCATATGTCCGATCGAACCTTTCACGACGATATCGAGCCCGCGCAACGAGATGCCGAGCCGCGCCGACGCATTGCCGTCGATGACCAGCAGCCCGCCGCATCCCGTCGCGCCTGCCGACTGCGAGGCATCGCCCTTAACGTGCACGCGACCCGACATCATGTTCTCGGCGACGCCGGTGCCGACATTGCCGTTGATGGTGATGCTGGCCTGCTGGTTCATGCCGCCGCAGTAGTAGCCGACATGCCCGTCGATCGTGACGTCGATCGGGCTCACGAGCCCGGCCGCCAGCGCGTGCGCGCCGCGCGGATTGGCAATCGCGAATGCGCCGGCCTCCGCCTTCTGCAGGGTCTCGTTCACCTGCCGCAAGGTGAGGCTCGCGAGATCGAGCCGCGTGTTGCGGGTGTCGTGCGCCGTCTTCACGCCCATACGCACTGCCGCCATGCTCAGCTCCGGCTCCAGGCATAGACGGTCGCCGGCGCCGGCTCCCAGATGCGCGCACCGTCGATGCCGGGAAGCGCCGCGAGCGCGCGGAACTCCGATCCGAAGGCCACCCAGTCGTCCGTCTCCGCCATCACCGCGGGCTTACACGCAACGGGATCGCGCAACACCGCAAAGCCGTCGCGCGTACCGACGACGAACGTATAGAAGCCATCGAGATCATCGAGCGCGTGCTCGAGCGCGCCGGCGAGGCTGTCGCCTTCCTTCATGCGCCACGAGAGATAGCCGGCCGCAACCTCGGTATCGTTCTCGGTCTGGAAGTGCTCGCCGTGACGACGCAGCGTCTCGCGGAGCCGGTTGTGATTGGAGAGCGAGCCATTGTGCACGAGGCAGGTATCGCGTCCGGTCGAGAACGGGTGCGATCCCGCGATCGTCACCGCGCTTTCGGTCGCCATGCGCGTGTGCCCGATTGCATGAGTGCCGCTGAAGGACGAAAGCAGCAATCGTGCGCTGATCGCATCCGGATCGCCGACGCCCTTATAGATCTCGATGGCCTCGCCTTCGCTGAGGACGGTGATTTCGGGCACGTTCCCGATGAGCCATGTGCGCGCCATGGCACCCTCGCCCTCGACCCGCATGACGGCGTGATCCTCGATCGTCACGAACGTCACTTTGCCGCCGATGGCTTCGCCGAGACGCGTCGCAACCTCGCTCCAATCGAGGGCCGAAGCTCGGCGCACGGCGCAAATCTTGGAAACGCCGGCCGCCGCATCCCCGTAGATCGCGAAACCGGCGCTATCCGGACCGCGCCCGCACATCTCGTGCAGCATGGCGGCCGTGAGGCGCCCCAGCTCCGGCTCCAGCGCCTTGTCCTTCAGAAACAACCCGACAATTCCGCACACGCGCGCAGTTCCTGCTTGATCGCATCCGCAGCCGATCGGCTAGACGGCGCAACGCGTGCACCATCACCGGGCATCCGCCTACTAATATAGCCAATCGGCGTGCTGGCAATCTGTCCATCGGAGCGGAGCTGCCTATTTTTCATGCGAGCAGGCGCACCGTTCAGCCCTCTTCCTCACGCACGTGCTCGATCATGCCCAGCAGCATGTGCCGAATGTGATCGTCGGCGGCTTCGTAGAGGATCTGGCGCGTCCTGCGCGTGCCGCGAACGAGGCGCGCGGCCCTCAGCAGCCGCAAATGGTGGCTGACGAGCGAAGGGCTCGCCTCGACCGTCCTGGCGATGTCGCCGACCGCAATCGGGCCCGCGAGGCAGGCGAGCAAGACGCGCAGCCGCGTCGGGTCGCCGAGCAGGCGATAGGTCTCGGCGATGACGCTGATCTGGTCGGCCGTTGGCGCGCTCAAGGCGTGTGCCCTTTCGCATCCGAGGCGCCGGCTTCAAGCGCGCAGGCCGTCCCGTCGCCCCAAACGATCTCGACCGTGCTGTGTCCGATGCCGAATTTCTCCGAAAGCTCATGCTTGATCGCCTGCGTCACCGTACGCGCGTCCGCATCCGGCTCGATGGCGGCCTCCAGCGTCGCGGAGGGCATCCCCGACGTGATCGACCAGACATGGATGTGATCCACGCTGCTCACGCCCTGGACCTTCTCGATGAGATGCCGGCGCAAGACCTCGACATCGATATCCGCCGGCGCGCCTTCCAGAAGAATGTGCAGCGATTGGTTCAGCAGCGACCAGGCACTGCGCAGGATGAGCAGCAGGATCAGCACGGAAAGGAGCGGATCGATCGGCGTCCAGCCCGTGAAATAAATCGCGACCGCCGCGACGATCGCCGCCACCGAGCCCAGCAGATCGCCCAGCACGTGCAGCATGGCGCCCTGGATGTTCACGTGCTCCGTATCGGCGCGGCGCAGGATCAGGAATACGCCCACGTTCACCGCGAGACCGATCACTGCGACGACAAACATCGGCCCGGCGAGCACAGGAGAAGGTGCAAGCAGACGCCCCACCGCCTCCCAGGCGATCCACGCCACGAGCAGCAGCAGCGTCACGGCATTGACGAAGCCGGCAAGCACTTCCAGCCGCAGATAGCCGAAGGTCTTCGTGGAGGTCGCCGCCCGCTTGCCGAAATAGAAGCCCGCCCAGGCGAGCCCGAGCGCCACGGCATCGGTCAGCATGTGACCAGCGTCCGCGATGAGCGCGAGCGAGCCTGAGAGCAGGCCGCCGATCACCTCCGCGACCATGAAGCCGGCAGTCAGCACCAGCGCCAGCAGAACCGTGCGCTCGTTGCTCGCCGTGACCGTCGGGGCGTGGCTGTGGTCGTGCGCGCCGTGCCCGTGCTCATGAGCGTGATCGTGATGATGATCGTGTCCGGCAGGACCGTGCGGCACGGCGCCCTTCTTTTCCATGCCTGCTTCACCACCGATCACGTCGTTCCGGCCTCCCAAGCGATACTTGAAGATATATTCATATATATGCTTCAGCAAGGATCTCTTAGCGCCGTTGGATTTCGAAGGGCCCTTTCGCTCCGAGCCATCAACGCATGGCGGCCCGCACGAGAGAGGCGCTGCCACGCAAGCCCGCACAGGCTAGGCTCAGCCAAAACGAACACGGCAAGGCAGGGCGGAAAACATGCGGCGGCAGCTCCATCTCAATCTGTTCATCAACAGCCGCGGCCATCATGAAGCCTCGTGGCGGCATCCCAAGTCCTCGCCGCTGGCGCTGACCGATGTCCGCTACTTCCAGGAGCTCGCGCAGAAGGCGGAGGCCGGCCTCTTCGACTCCATTTTTCTCGCCGACCAGCTTGCGCTTCCCGACGATATGGCCAGCGCGCCGCGCACGTGGCTCGAGCCGGTCACAGCCCTCGCCGCCCTGGCCGTCTCGACCGCGCGCATCGGGCTCATCGCCACGGCCTCGACGACCTACACCGAGCCCTTCAATCTCGCGCGCCAGTTCGCCTCGCTCGATCACATGAGCGGCGGCCGCATCGGCTGGAATATCGTGACGTCATGGATGGCGGCTGTCGCGCGCAACTTCGGCGGCGCCGGACAGGTCACGCACGCCGACCGGTATGCCCGTGGCGAGGAATTCATGGAGGTCGTCCGCGCTCTATGGGATAGCTGGGACGATGATGCCGTGCTCGACGATCGCGCGAACGGGCAGTACGCACGCGCCGATGCCATCCGTCCCATTCGTCACAAGGGCGAGCACTACGAGGTCGCAGGCCCACTCAACGTACCGCGCTCGCCGCAGGGCCGCCCCGTGCTCGTGCAGGCCGGCTCGTCGGACACAGGGCGGAGCTTCGCCGCGCGTCACGCCGAAGCCGTCTTCACAGCGCACATGGAAAAGGCGACGGCACAGGAATTCTACGCCGACCTCAAGTCACGCGTCGAAGCTGCGGGACGGCGCCGCGATCAGGCGCTCATTCTTCCGGGCCTGAGTCCCATGATCGCTTCAACGGAAACAGAGGCGCGACGCCTGGAGCGCGAGCTCAACGAGCTGAGCGATCCCGAGGTCGGAAGGAAGCGCCTCTCGGCCCGCTTCGGCGGACATGATTTTTCGCACCTGTCGCTCGACAAGCCGCTGCGTCCGGAGGATTTCCCGAAGCCCGATGCGCATGAGGCTGCGCGCAGCCGCACGGAGGTGATCGTCGGCCTCGTCAGACGCGAGCAGCCGACTTTGCGGCAACTGCTTGCGCGTCTCGCCGGCGCACGCGGACACTTCACGTTCGCCGGCACACCCGAGCAGGTTGCCGACCTCATGACGGATTGGTTCCAGAATGGCGCCGCCGACGGCTTCAATGTCATGCCGCCGATCCTGCCGTGGATGCTCGACGTGTTCATCGCCGAGGTCGTGCCGATCCTGCAGAAGCGCAGCCTCTTCCGCACGGCCTACCAGGGGACGACACTGCGCGCGCACTACGGCCTCGATCGCCCCGCCATCCATCGCGGCTGACCGCCGCGAGCAATCTCAATCGGTTAGCAGGCCCGTCCGCTGATGAACGTTCATTCAGATGAACGCCTATTAAACTACTGAAAAAATTACAGGAATCGCGACGGAAGATTATTTACCAACCCGTTCTCCTCATGCACGCCGCAGAATACCACGCCAAAAAACCCGATGGTGGTTAGGCGGCTGAACCAGAGGAGTTGAGATCATGAAGACCGCTTTGATCGCCGCCGCTGCTGCCGCCGTCACCATGACGTTCTCTGCGGGCGCCGCCTTCGCCGACACCGTCAACACGTCCACGTGGCGGCCGCACGGTACGCAGGCCGGCAAGATCTACCGCGCCACGCCGCGCGTCGTTCATCGCCACCACGAGTACCGCCCGGCGTACCGTCCCGTCTATCGCCCGAGCCCGATCCGCGAGAGCGCTGCGAACCTTGCCGAAAGGCGGCGTGACGCCTTCGCCGATGGCCGCATCACGTTCATCGAGAAGATCAAGCTGAATGCCGCCCAGCGCCGCCATGAGGCTCTGGTCCGCTCGTACCGCTGACGAAACATCCGCGCGACTGCATCCCCGTGCACAGCCGCGGACGAGGAGGGCCGTTTCCCCTGCGGCCCTCCTCCCTTTTTTGAGGCGCCCTAAGGCATCGCCCACGCGTCCGGCACCTTGGTCGCAAGCCAGCGCGCGATCGCGGCATTGACCGCCACGGGCTGCTCCTGCGCCATCCAGTGACCTGACGGAACGACCACCTCGCTGAGGTTCGCGCACGCGCTGCGCATGGGATCGGCGAGCCGCGATACCGTCGTCTCGCACACGACATCGTAGTCGCCGTGCAGGAACAGCACCGGCATCGAGAGCTGCCCACCGTTCGGCGCGCGGGCGGCGAACTCGGCATTGCGCCGATGGTTCATGTACCAGCTGTCCGGCCCGAAGAAGCCGTTGCGCTCGAGCGCCTCGGCATACACGGCGAGTTCCTCCTCGCTCAGCACGCGCGTATCGAGCGGCAATGGCGGCGCGCGATTGAGCGGCGCGAACCAACCGCCACGACGGCGCACGTCGGATGTTCGCGCGGGCTTGCCCTTGTTCGCCGCCGTTCCCGCCCGAAAGAGCGCCTTGATCGTGCTTGCGACATCCGCCTCGAAATCCCCGCGCGCCTTCTCGAAGCTCTCCTCATAAAAGAGCTGATAATCCCATTGCCCGACCGGATATTCCGCCTCGGGATACACATTGCGGTCGATATAGGGGACGAGGCTCTCGGGACGGAAGCCGCCCGGAAAATAGGGAACGCAGAGGCTCGCCACAGCCCGGCAGCAGTCGGCGTGATGAGATGCGAGACTCCACACGACCGGACTGCCCCAGTCGTGCCCGACCCAGATCGCATTTTCATGACCGAGCGCTGTGAGCAGCTCGAGCATATCCTCGACGATCATCTCGAGCGCATAGTCCTCATGGCGTGCATAGACCGCGGAGCGTCCATAGCCACGCATGTCCGGTGCGATGGCGCGGAAGCCGAGACTGGCGAAACAGGGAAGCTGATGCCGCCAGCTCAATGACAGCTCCGGCCAGCCGTGAATGAAGATGATGGGCGGCGCCTCGGGCGCGCCACAGGCCAGGAAGAACGTCTTGTGTCGTCCCGTCGCGATCGTGTGCTCGGTCACCGGAAAGAGCGACTTCATGACACCCCCTCTTTGGCGCGTGCCGGCATACCCGTGCCGCATGTGCATTCTCGCGTCATTTCCTGACGGGCGCCATCCGAAACAGGTATAAGCCGCCCGAAGCGGTGGGGGCCGTCAACGGACCTCCAAAACGGGGACTTGAGGCGCCATGCAGCGCGAGGCGGCGGGCGATGCGGCCCAGGCAGGAACCAGCGCGCTCAGGGGCATCGGCCTCATGTGCGTGGCGTTGGTGCTGTTCTCCGCGCTCGACGGAACGGCCAAATACATCGCGACGCGGAGCGGGCTTCCCGTTTCGCAGGTGACGTGGCTGCGCTTCATGAGCCAGTTCGTGCTGGTCGTGCTCACGTTCGGCGCGCTCGCCGTTCCGCGCCTGCTCTACAGCCGGAGGTGGATGCATCAGGTCTTCAGGTCGTTCCTCATGCTCGGATCGACCGCGTTCAACTTCATGGCGCTGAAGACATTGCGGCTCGACCAGACCTTGACCATCGGCTTCCTGGCACCATTCGTCGTCGCCTTGCTCGCCGGTCCCTTTCTCGGCGAATGGATTCGCTGGCGGCGGCTGATCGCCATCATCGTCGGTTTCTGTGGCATCCTCGTCGTGGTGCGCCCTGGATATGCCGCGTTCGAGGTCGGCATGATCTTCGCCGCACTCGGCACGCTCTGCTACGCGATCTTCATGCTGCTGACGCGCTACCTGACGCGCTTCGATCCGCCTGAGGTGACGATCTTTTATTCGATGCTGGCCGGCGTCTTCGTCATGGCGCCGTTTGCCATTGCGGAATGGATCTGGCCCGCCGATGCCTTTACGTGGGCGCTGCTGCTCTCGACCGGCCTGTGGGGCGGGCTCGGCCATTACATCTTTATTCTGGCCTATCGCCATGCTCCCGCGCCGACGCTCGCGCCCTTCATCTACTTCGGCCTGATCACGCATACGGCGATCGGCTATCTCGTCTTCGACCAGCTTCCGGATGCCTGGACGATCGCGGGCGCGCTCATCGTGATCGGATCGGGCGTCTATCTCGTGCATCGCGAGCACGTCACCGCCGTCGAGCGGCGGAAGGCAGAGGGGAATTAGGCTAACTTCCCCTTCTCCCCGTGCTTACGGGGAGAAGGCCACGCCTCGGGCGTGCTTCCAGCACGACATGAGGGGCGGGCGGCATACGCCAACGTCAAACAAGCTTCCGCCCCTCACCCTGGCCCTCTCCCCGTCAGAACGGGGAGAGGGGATTTAACGAGCAATCCGTGCCTTCGTTTCTTCTGCCCAAGCCGCAAAACGACCCTCGCGGATGGCCACGCGCATGGCGGCCATCAGCTCCTGGTAGAAGGCCGTATTCACCCACGACAGCAGCATCGAACCGAGCAGCTCGCCGGACTTCACCAGATGATGGAGATAGGCCCGCGAATAGTCGCGCGCGGCCGGACATGTACTCTCGGGATCGAGCGGGGCTGTATCCTCAGCGTGCTTGGCATTGCGCAGGTTCACGCGGCCGTTCCACGTGAAGGCGAGTCCGTGGCGGCCATTCCGCGTCGGCAGCACGCAATCGAACATGTCGACGCCGCGCGCCACAGCCTCGATGAGATCTTCCGGCGTACCGACACCCATGAGGTAACGCGGCTTCGACGTCGGCAGGAATGGCAGCGTCGCATCGAGCGTACGCAGCATCACCTCGTGCCCCTCGCCGACCGCGAGCCCGCCGACCGCGTAGCCCGGAAGATCCATGCCGACGAGCGTTTCCGCCGAGCGGCGTCTCAGATCGTGCTCGATACCGCCCTGCACGATACCGAACAGTGCCTGCCCCGGCTTCGCGAGCCCGCTTTCGAGATTTTTCGCGAACGCATTCTTGCACCGCTCGGCCCAGCGCAGCGACAGCTCCATCGCACGCGCCGTCTCCGCATGGCTCGCCGGCAGCTCGATGCACTCGTCGAGCTGCATCTGGATGTCCGAGCCGAGCAGGCACTGGATTTCGATCGCGCGCTCCGGACTGAGCACATGGCGCGAGCCGTCGATATGCGACTGGAAGAGCGCGGCATCCTCCGTCACCTTGCGGATCTTCGATAGGCTCATGACCTGGAAGCCGCCGGAGTCCGTCAGGATCGGCCCATCCCAGCGCATGAACTTGTGCAGCCCGCCGAGACGGTGAATGCGCTCCGCCGTCGGCCGCAGCATGAGGTGATAGGTATTCGCGAGCAGGATATCGGCGCCGGCTTCCTTCACCTGCTCCGGATAAAGCGCCTTGACCGTCGCCACGGTGCCGACCGGCATGAACGCGGGCGTGCGAATGATGCCGCGCGACGTCATGATATCGCCGAGGCGCGCGAGGCCATCCTCCGCAAGGAGGGTATAACCGAACGACGGCGTGGATGAGGGTGTATCGGACATGCGAGCCCTATAGCGCGGCGCGCGCGCCTTCGCACGCGTGCTTTGCACTATGCTGAATGCTCAGCGCGCGGCGGGCTGCAGCAGGCACGCATCGCCATACGAATAGAAGCGATAGCTCTGCGCGATCGCGTGCGCATAGGCCGCTTTCATGGTTTCGAGCCCGGAAAATGCCGAGACGAGCATGAAGAGCGTCGAGCGCGGCAGATGGAAGTTGGTCATCAGTACATCGACGGCACGAAAGCGGTAGCCCGGCGTGATGAAGATGCCCGTGTCGCCGCGGAAAGGCTTGACGGTGCCATCGGCATCGGCCGCCGACTCCAGAAGCCGCAGCGCCGTCGTGCCCACCGCGACGAGGCGGCGGCCCGCGCGGCGCGCCGCCGTCAGTCGCTCGGCGGTGTCGGCTGTGATCTCGCCCCACTCGGTGTGCATGCGGTGGTCTTCGGTCTGCTCGACCTTCACTGGCAGGAAGGTGCCGGCGCCGACATGCAGCGTGACGAGCTCGTTCGTGATGCCCTGGGCCTTCAGCAGCTCCATGAGCGCCGGCGTGAAATGCAGCGCTGCGGTCGGCGCGGCCACGGCCCCTTCGCGCTTCGCGAACATGGTCTGGTAGCTTTCGCGGTCCTCGGGACCGGCCGGCCTGCGCGAGGCGATGTATGGCGGCAGCGGCATCCGTCCCAGCGCCTCGATGGCCTCGTCGAGAAAGGCGCTGTGGAACGAGAAGGCCAGCTCGACCTCGCCATTCTCGTGCTTCGCCGCGACGGTCGCATCGAGCGTGCCGAGCAGGCAGACGCGGCCGTCCGTCTCCGCGCCGAAGCGGATCAGGTCGCCCACATTGAGCCGCCGCGCCGGCTGCGCGAAGGCGCGCCAGCGGCTCTCGTCCACGCGCTTCGTCAGGTTGAACGACACGGGTGTCTCGTGCGGCCCGCGCACGCGCGTCCCTTCGAGTGCGGCCGGGATCACGCGCGTATCATTGAAGACGAGGACATCATCGTGCCGCAGAAGGTCCGGAAGATCACCGACAACATGGTCTTCCAATTGCGGGGCATCGCCGGGCCTCACCAGCAGCAGTCGCGCAGTATCGCGCGG
This sequence comes from Pseudomonadota bacterium, assembly GCA_023387235.1. Classification (GTDB taxonomy): domain Bacteria; phylum Pseudomonadota; class Alphaproteobacteria; order Rhizobiales; family Hyphomicrobiaceae. Next base: position 34,756 of record JAEWIJ010000028.1, on the reverse strand, counting down.
CACGGCCGGATGAAGGGCAATGCGATCCTCAGGCAAGTCGAAATCGAAGTCGGCCGTGCGCATTGCGATTCCTATGGGAGCGGCCACTGCATATAGTCCGCAGGCTCCTCCGCTCTGTACATCGTTCTGCCTGATGGATACTAGAATTCCTAGGCATACGAGAGCTGCGCCCGCCGGCCGGGCCATCTGAAGGAGGATCACCCATGAAATCGACCGTCAATGGCATCGCCATCAACTACGAGCTTTCCGGCGCCGCTGACGGACCCGCCGTCGTCCTCCATCATCCGCTCGCGACCAATCTCTCCTGCTGGGACGAGCTGACCGCGGCGCTCGAAGAGAAATACCGCGTCCTGCGCCTCGATGCGCGCGGCCACGGCGCGAGCGACGCGCCCGCCGGGGCCTATGCCTTCGAGACCCTCGCCAAGGACGTCGTCGATCTGATGACGGCCTGCGGCATGGACAAGGCGAGCTTCCTCGGCCTCTCCATGGGCGGCATGGTCGGCCAGTATCTCGGCTTTCTTTATCCCGAGCGCTTCAAGTGCCTCCTTCTGGTCTCGACCTCGAGCCGCATTCCCGACGAGGCGCAGCCCGTCTGGGACCAGCGAATTGTGGCGGCGAAGAAAGACGGCATGGCATCGCAGGTCGATGGCGCCATGCAGCGGTGGGTTTCGCCGCGCGCGCTCAAGGAGGATGCGGCCCTTGTCGAGCGCCTGCGCAAGATGATCCTCGCAACGCCGGTCGACGGCTATCTCGGCTGGTGCCAGGCCATTCGCGGCCTCAATGTCACGAGCCGCCTCGGAGCCATCAAGCTGCCGACGCGCGTCATCGTCGGCGAGCTCGATCCGGCGACGCCCGTCGCGGCCTCGCAAGCCATTCACGAAGCCATTCCGGGCTCCGATCTCGTCATCGTGCCCGGCGTTTCGCACATGCTGCATAATGAGGAGCCGGAGCTGTTCCACTCCCATGTCCTTCCGTTCCTCGACGCCCACGCGGGAAAATAGCCGCGCCATATTTTTGAGTATTGGGCTCTTCGTCCTGGCGTTCCTGATTGGAACACCCGTTGCTTCCGCGCGCGCCGACGACGCACTCGAAGCGCGCGCCCGCGACGTGCTCGCGAAGCATTGCCCTGCCTGTCGTGAGGTCGGCGATAGCAGCGCGGCTCTCGACCTTCCCGCCATCGCACGCGACCCGACGCTCATACGCCCGGGCAATCCGGACGGCTCGCCGATCTACACCGCGCTCCTGCGCCAATTCGGCAGCAGCGCGAGCGCAGACGATCTCGGCACCTTGCGCGCCTGGATCGAGAGCCTGCCGATCGAAGCCGCGACATGTCCATCCGCGACGTTCGTCCCGCGCGAGCGCATCGAGGCGGAGCTTGCGCGCGTTGCTGCTGCCATGCGCAAGCCGGTCTCGGCTTTCCGCGTCCTGAGTCTTGCCCATCTGGAGCTTGGTTGCGCCCCCCCGGCGCTCCTCGCCGCGTGGCGGCAGACGCTCGAATTCGTCCTCGGCGCACTTGCGGGCACGCATCAGGTGCCCAGTCACGCACTCGATGCTCAGGGCCACAACCTCGCCTTCGATATTCAGGATCTCGGCTGGGACGCCTTCCGCTGGCGCGCCATCCTCGGCGTCAAAACGCAGATTCGGCGCATTCCGGGCCCGATCATCGTGCGCGCCGACCAGCTCGTTGCGCAGGTGCTGCGCGGCGAGTTCGGAACGGCACGGGCCGGGCCCAGCGGCCCCGTGCCCGCCCATCTCGCCGACAGTCCCGTGATGCGGGAGAACGATCGCGAGATCGCGCGGGCCATTCTCGAACTCGTCGCCCCGCCTGAGAGGATCGCGCGCCACGCCGAGCTGATGCTGCAGCTCACGCGCTATCATCTTGCGCCGCTCAATCTGCTGCGGGTAGCGGCGGAGATCGGCATAAAGCCCGAAGCGCTCGCCAGCGCGCTCGAACCCGCCGCGAGCGGGGAGCGCCACCTGCTACGGCGCCTGATCTACAGCACGGTCCTGCGCAACGACGTCGAGGATGCTTGGCCGCTCATTGCTAGATTGGCCAAAGTCGTGCCGCCTGAGCGGGCCGTGCCGCTCGTTCCCCTGGATGCGGCGCGTCCTCCGGTCACGGCGGCGACGCCCATCGATCTTACGTTGTATCCGGACCGCCCGCGCTACAGCCCCGGCGACGCGATCGAGCTCACAATCCGCTCGAATGTCGATTGCAGCCTGACGATCATCAGCATCGACGCTGCGGGCTTCGGCACGGTCATCTTTCCCAATGATTTTGCATCCAGCAATCGCATCGCGGCGCACTTGAGCGTAACCATCCCGGCGCAAGGCTCCCGCTATCGCCTGCGTCTGAAGGCGAAGGGCCACGAGCGCATTGTTGCCCTGTGCACGCGCGCGGAAGGCCTCGTGGATGGTATTCGCCATGACTTCGAGCGCCAGCGCTTCCAGGAGCTCGGTCCCTACGCGGCCTTCCTCGATGCCGTGCTGCGCCGTCCACCGCCCGTTCCCGAAGCCGAGCGCAAGGAGGGTGCGCCGCCGCCCGGCCCGACCTACGTGCCGCAGAACCAGATCTGGCGCACGGGCATTCTCATCGAAGTGAAGTAATCAAGCCCTCACCAGAAAGCTTTCGATCACACGCTTCCGGTCGCCGTTGTCGAAGTGGATGGTGAGCTTGTTGCCGTCGACTGTCGTCACAGTGCCGAGCCCGAACTTCTGGTGGCGCACGCGATCGCCCTCGGCAAATGCCGAAACATGATCCGACGATGCGACCAGCGTGCCCTCGATCGTCTGCGGCGGCGGGCGCGCGGGGCGCGCCGATTTCCACTGCTCCTGCGCGCGCTGCCAGCCCGGCGTCGTGTAGCTCGTCGCGAACGGCGAAGGCGCGTCGTCGAAGCGGCTCTTGCCATAGGGATTGGCGCGGCCATAGCGCGGCTCGCCGCCCATGTTGGCGTAGACGCCGCCGAAGGGACTTCGCGACTCGAGCACGTCGAGATGCGCCTCGGGAAGCTCGTCGACGAAGCGTGACGGACTCGCCGACTGATAGAGCCCGCGTGTGCGCCGGTTCTGCGCAAAACTCACCTGCACGTGCCGCTTGCCGCGCGTGATGCCGACATAGGCGAGGCGCCGCTCCTCCTCGAGGCCGGCAAGACCGCTCTCGTCGAGCGAGCGCTGGTGCGGGAACAATCCCTCCTCCCAGCCCGGCAGGAACACCGTCTCGAACTCGAGGCCCTTGGCCGCGTGCAGCGTCATCAGCGACACGCGATCGCCGTCGTCACCCTGCTCGGCATCCATGACCAGCGCCACGTGCTCCAGAAAGCCGCCGAGCGTCTCGAACTGATGCATGAAGCGGATCAGCTCTTTCAGGTTCTCGAGCCGCGACTGCGCCTGCGGGCTCTTGTCGGCCTGCCACATGGCCGTGTAGCCGCTCTCGTCGAGGATCAGCTCGGCAAGCTCGGTGTGCTTCACGCCATCGGCCTGTCCGCGCCAGCGCAGGAATGCCGCAACGACATCACCGAGCGCGCGCCGCGCCTTCGGCTTAAGCTCGTCGCTCTCGGCAAGCTGGCGCGCGGCCTCGAACATCGGAACGCCGCTCGCCCGCGCGAGATCGTGGATCTGCTTGATGGTCGCGTCGCCGAGCCCGCGCTTCGGCACGTTGACGATGCGCTCGAACTTGAGGTCATTCGAGGGATTGTGCGTCACTTCCAGGTACGCGATGGCGTCCTTGATTTCCTGGCGCTCATAGAAGCGCGGGCCGCCGATCACGCGATAAGGCAGGCCGAGCGTGATGAAGCGGTCCTCGAACACGCGCATCTGGAAGGAGGCACGCACGAGGATCGCGATCTCGTTCAGCCGATGCCCGCGCTTCGCGATGCTCTCGATCTCCTCGCCGATCGCGCGCGCTTCCTCCTCGTCGTCCCAGACACCGAGGATCGAAACCTTCCGGCCGAGCTCGCCGTCCGTGAAGAGCGTCTTGCCGAGGCGGCCCGTATTGTGCGCGATGAGCCCGGCTGCCGTCCCGAGGATATGGCCCGTCGAGCGGTAGTTGCGCTCTAGGCGGATCACGACGGCGCCCGGAAAGTCCTTCTCGAAGCGCAGGATGTTGTCGACCTCGGCACCGCGCCAGCCGTAGATGGATTGATCGTCGTCACCGACGCAGCAGAGGTTCGGCTGGCCACCCGGCGCCTGCGCAAGGAGGCGCAGCCACTGGTACTGGACGACGTTGGTATCCTGATACTCGTCGACGAGGATGTAGCGAAAACGGCGCTGATAGTCCGCAAGTACGTCCTGGTGCTCGCGAAAGAGGCGCAGCGACTCGAGCAGCAGGTCGCCGAAATCGACCGCATTGAGCTCCTTCAAGCGCTGCTGGTACGCCGCGTAGAGCTTTGCCCCGATGCCGGCGAAAACCTGCGCATCGCCCGTGCTCACCTTGTCGGGCGTCAGGCCCTTGTTCTTCCAGTTGTCGATCATCCCCGCGAGCTGGCGCGCCGGCCAGCGGTCCTTGTCGAGACCCTCGGCCTCGATGACCTGCTTGATGAGGCGGAGCTGATCGTCCACGTCGAGAATGGTGAAGCCGTCCTTGAGACCGACCAGCTCGGCATGACGGCGCAGGATCTTCACGCCGATCGCGTGGAACGTGCCGAGCCACGGCATACCCTCGACCGCACCGCCGATGAGCGCGCCGATGCGCTCCTTCATCTCTCGCGCAGCCTTGTTCGTGAAGGTCACCGCGAGCACCTGCGAGGGGAATGCGCGGCGGCTCGCGAGGATATGGGCAATGCGAGTTGTAAGAACCCGCGTCTTGCCGACGCCCGCGCCGGCGAGCACGAGGACCGGCCCTTCGGTCGTCTCGACCGCGCGGCGCTGCTCGGGATTGAGGCCTTCGAGATAAGGTGCCGGCGCCTGAGCGATGGCGCGCTCTGATACGGAGGGCCGTGCTGCCTGCCTTGCAAAGACCTGCGTGCCCCCGGGAGCCTCCGGGAGGTCGAACGGCGGCTCGTCGGCATCCTCGGCCGGCGGCCCACTCAATTTCACCTGATTCGCTGACATGACAGGGCCTTATAGCACGGTATCCGAGGCGACAATTCGGCGTTTGTTCTCCTTATCTGGGGACCCGCCGGACGACGACAAGGCCGCTTCCTTTGCCGGGCGGCAGAGCGTACTGTTCCGGCCGACTAAACAATCTTTCTGGGGAGGAAATGCCGTGCAACTTCAAATGAAAGGGCGCAATGCCCTCGTCACCGGGGCGAGCAAGGGCATCGGGCTCGCCATCTGCAAGGCATTCCTCGGCGCGGGCGCCAATGTGGCCGTGGTCGCGCGCAACCAGGAGGGACTGGGCCTCGCCGAGCAGGAGCTGGCCAAGGCCGGCAGCGGCATGATTGCGACCATCGCCGGTGACGTCAGCAAGACCGAGGACTGCGCCCGGGTGTTCGCGGCGGCCGAGAAGGCCCTCGGCCCCCTCGACGTGCTGGTCAACAATGCCGGCACCTCCAAGACGGGCCAGTTCGAGACCATCACCGACGAGGTCTGGCAGGCCGATCTGGACCTCAAGCTCTTCGCCGCGATCCGCCTCTGCCGCCTCGCCTTCCCCGGCATGAAGCAGCGCGGATTTGGCCGCGTCATCAACGTCCTCAACACGAGCGCCAAGGCGCCGGCCGGCGGGCGCGCGCCGACTGCCGTCTCCCGTGCCGCCGGCATGGCGCTGACCAAGGTGCTGGCCGGCGAGGGCGCGCCGCACAATGTGCTCGTCAATGCCGTCCTCGTCGGGCGCATCGAGAGCGACCAGTGGGTGCAGCGCCATGCGAACGAGAACAAGGGCCGCAGTCTCGCCGCCTACTACGAGGAAATGGGCAAGGACATCCCACTCGGCCGCGTCGGCACGGCGGAGGAATTCGCCAACATGGTGCTGTTCCTCGCCTCCGACGCCGGTTCGTACATCACCGGCACGGCCATCAACATTGACGGCGGCGCCTGCCCGGTCGTTTGAAACCTTCCGCGGCCAGGAACCATCTGCCGGAGACTTTGTAATGCGTATCGACGTTCGGTGGCTGGTGCTGACGGCGGCCGTCGTTGCCATGACGACCGTACCGCTTTGTGCAGCCGAAATCGCGGGCACGTCCGCGATCTCGGCGGTGACGGTCTTCTCGCGCGGCGCCGAGGTGACGCGCACCGCCCAGCTCAAGATCGCGCAGGGCGAGCATGTCGTCATCTTCAAGGACCTCCCCGCGCAAGCGATCGACGGCTCGATCCGCATCGAGGGGCGCAGCACCGGCCGGCTCGACATCGGCTCCGTCGATACGCGCCGTGTCGAGATTCCGCGGCTCGATCCCGCGGTCAGCCAGAGCGAGCGGCGCAAGCTCGAAGAGGCCATCGAGCGGCTCCAGGACGAGCGCGCGGTCATCGCTGCGGAAGTCGAAGCCGCCGAGGCGCAGAAGCGCTTTGTCGAGGGACTGGTGACGCTGCCGACGCGTGCCAATCCAAAACCTGCAACAAATGCCGAAAAGGGCGAGGAATGGGGCGACATCTTCCTCCTGATCGGCAGCCGCCTCGCCGAAGCGGAGAAGGCGCGTCTTGCCGCAAGCCATAAGGTGCGCGAGCTGGATCGACGCATAACCGATCTCGAGAGGGCGCTTTCGGATCTCGCGCCGATCGAGGACGCGCGCACGGAGGTTCGCGTCAACGTCACGGCCGCAGCAGCGCTCGAAGCGAACCTGCTGTTGCGCTATCAGGTGCCCTCCGCCTCCTGGCAGTCGCTCTACGACGCGCGGCTGATGACGGGCGCCCGCAACGTGGCGCCAGGTCTCGTGCTCATCCGGCGCGCCGCCGTGCAGCAGCGCACAGGCGAGGACTGGCGCGACGCCGCGCTCACGCTCTCGACGGCGCGGCCTGCGAATGGTGCTTCGGCACCCGCCCTCGATCCGTCCGTCGTCGACTTCCTCCCGGAGGCGCCGCCGCCGCGTCCCGTGGCAAGCGCGCCCGCTCCCGCAGCAAGATCCCGCGCCCAGAACACCGATGGCGCTGCGAAGCCCAGGGAAGCCGAGGCCGCGGAGAAAAGAGAGGATGAGGGTCTCTCCATTGGAGAGCAGCAGGCGAGCGCCGAATATTCGGCCTTCCAAGCTCGCTTCGACGTCCCCGGCCGCACGTCGGTCCTTGCCACCGGCGAGGTCAAGCGCGTGCTGATCGACGAGGTCAAGATCGAGCCGAGCCTCGTCGTGCGGACAGTGCCACGCCTCAGAACGCAAGCGTATCTCTATGCCAAGCTCGCCGCGCCCAAGACGTCCGCCTATCTTCCCGGCGACATCGCGCTCTTCCGTGACGGCACCTACGTCGGCACCGGCAAGCTGCCGCTGCTCGCCCCCGGCCAGGAGCACGAGATCGGCTTCGGCGCCGACGACTCGGTCCGCATTCGATATGCGACCGTCGAGGACAAGCGCGGCGAGACGGGCCTCATCTCCTCGCAGCAGACCGACACCCGTGCCTTTCGCATCACGGTGAAGAACATGCACGAGCGCGCGATCGCGGTCTCGGTGCAGGACAGCATTCCGACATCCCGGCAGCAGGACATCAAGGTCGAGCTGACGGCGAAGACGGCGCCCACTCGGCGCGACTTCGACGACAAGCGCGGCGTGCTGGCGTGGGACGCGCTGCTCCAGCCCGACGAGGAGCGGCAGATCGAGTTCGGCTATCGGGTGTCATGGCCGGCAGGAAAACGCGTCGTCTATGGACGCTGATGGCGGGCCGATGCTGTTCTGGAAGAACAAAGGGGCCGCTCACCAAATGAACGGCCCAAGTCTAGGGAGGAAACGCCCGAAGTGGGCAATAGCAACGATAGATCGTCATCGCAGCTACAAGATTGAGCATGCCGATGTGCTGCCGATTCGGCAATCGTCAACGGCGCTGCAATATGCGGACAAGCGAATGTTGGTGAGACCCGTGCGTTAAAAGTGTCACAAATCCTCTTACTGAGCATTGATCAAATAGCCACATCGCTCCCTGCACGCTCCATCGGCTCCACGAGACGCCCTCCATGACGACGCCAGCCAAGCAGCCAGCCGCAGCCTTTTCCGCCCTACTGGAGACCGCGCACACGCTCGCCGATCTCTCCGGCGAGGTTGTCCTCCGCCGCTTTCGCCGTCCGATCGCCGTCGAGGACAAGGGTAGCCCGCTCGGCTTCGATCCCGTCACCGCCGCCGACCGCGACGCGGAGCGCGTGATCAGCCGCCACTTGCAGCGGCACCATCCCTCTCATTCGATCGTCGGCGAGGAGCACGGCAGCCGCGAAGGCGACGGCTCAAGCGGTCTGCGCTGGTTCGTCGATCCCATCGACGGCACGAAGGCCTTCATCATGGGCAGTCCGCTCTGGGGCACGCTCATCGGCCTGCTCGATGGCGAAGCGCCGCTGCTCGGCATGATGAGCCAGCCCTTTACCGGCGAGCGCATCTGGACGAGCCGCACCGCCAGCCACTGGCGGACGGCCGATGGCCGCACGCGCCGCATCCGCACGCGCGCCTGCGGCAAGATCGAGCACGCCATTCTCACCACGACGAGCCCCAACCTGCTCGACGAGAGCGACCGCAGGAAATTCTTCGAGATCTCCAAGCGCGCGCGTCTGACGCGCTATGGCGGTGACTGCTACGGATACTGCCTGCTGGCCGGCGGATACACCGATCTTCTCATCGAGACCGGCCTCAAGCCGCACGATGTCGTTGCCCTCATTCCGATCATCGAGCGGGCCGGCGGGCGCATTACGACATGGGAGGGCGCGCCCGCGACGAATGGCGGCCGCATTCTCGCTGCCGGCGATCCCGCGCTGCACGCGAAAGTGCTCAAGATCCTGAATGCATGAGCATGCGCGCGCGCCGGCCGAAATGCCGCGCGCGATGAATGCGCCTTCATCGCAGGGCCACCTTTCCGCAACGCGCCAATGCTTCCATGCGCGCCATCCTCAGTGGATCAGCGAGGGAGCATCCCATGATCAGGAAGATTGCGCTCGGTATGGCGGCAGCCATTGCCATGGCCTTATCAGCGAGCAGTGCCGCCAATGCGCAAGTCTGCTCGCGCATCACCATCGCCGGTTCCGGCAAGACGTCACTGACGGCGGTCGGCGCGCGCTTCAGCGCCCGTAACGCATGGCGCGCCAACGTGAACCGGCGCCTCGGCTCGCGCTATTCAGCCTTGTCGCGGGCGCGCGTGACGCGTGATACCTGCTGGAAGGTCGGCAAGCGTACGGCCTGCCGCTTCGTCGCACGGCCCTGCCGCGCCTGAAGTACGGTTCGCGCCACTCCCAAAAGCAAACGGGGCGCCCTGACGGCGCCCCGAGTTCCTTCAGATGCGCACTTGCACCAAGGCTCAGTTGAGCTTTGCCTTGAGGTCGCGGATCGAGCGGTTGACCAGATCGGCACCGCCGTCGCCCTTCAGCTTGTCGCCGATGATGCGCTCTGCCGCCGAGGTTGCGACATCGACGGCCGCGGCCCGCACTTCGCTCACGGCTTGCGCCTCGGCGCGCGCGATCTTCTCCTCGGCAAGACGCGTGCGCCGCTCGAGCTGCTCCTTGAGGCTCTTCGCGCTCTCGGCCTTCATGGTCTCGGCTTCGCGCCGCGCCTGCTCGATGATCGCCTTGGCTTCCTCATCGGCCGCGCGCTGCTTGCGCTGATAGTCCGCCAGCAGGTCCTGTGCCTCCTCGCGCAGGCGGCGCGCCTGGTCCAGCTCCTTGCGCACGGCATCGGCACGATCGTCGAGCGCCTTCGTGATCAGCGTCGGCACCCCCATCTTGATGAGTACGCCGACGAAGATCAGAAACGAGATCGCGACCCAGAATTCAGGCGAATTGAAGTGAAACATGCGTCGCGTTCCTCCTCAGCCCGCCTTCACCTTGGCGAGCGCATCACGCACCTCGTCGGCCGAGACGCCCTTGCCGGTGAGCAGCGACACGATATCCGTGGCCGCGTTCGCGGCGATCTCGTCGACGCTCGCCAACGCCCGCGACTTCGTATCGGCGATGCGCTTCTCGGTGTCGGCGAGCTTCGCATTGAGCTCGCCCTCGACGCGATGGCGCTCGGCGTCGGACTCCGCAACGAGCTTGTCGCGCGTCTCCTTGGCGAGCCCCTGGGCCTTGCCGCGCGCATCCGCCAGCGACTGCTCGTAGGCCTTCAGCGCAGCATCGGTCTCGGTCTTCAGCCGCACGGCCTCATCGAGGTCGCGCTGGATGCGGTCGCGACGCTCCTCGATGACCTCGCCGATGCGCGGCAGTGCCACACGCGCCATCAGGAAGTAGAGCGCGCCGAAGCTCAGCGCGAGCCAGAAGAGCTGCGAGGCGAACGTGCGCGGATCGAACGGCGGGAACGCATCCGGCGCAGCCGCGCTCGGAATGAACTCGCCGGTCGTCACCGCGACCGCCCCGAGAAGCAACATGGACATTACGCCCCTGTCCTTGGTTCGGCACCATCACACAATGGTGCCCCGATGAGCTTGCGGCGTCCGCCACTCCTGAGAATGGCCGCCGCACCTACGCCCGCTGGTCGGATCGTGGCGATCAGACCACGAAGAGCAGCAGCAGCGCGATGAGCAGCGAGAAGATGCCGAGCGCTTCCGTCAGCGCGAAGCCGAGGAGCAGCGTGCCGCGCTGACCATCAGCCGCCGACGGGTTGCGCAGTGCGCCCGCGAGGAACTGGCCGAACAGGTTGCCGAGACCGATGCCGGCGCCCGCCATGCCAAGGCACGCGATGCCTGCGCCGATGAACTTTGCTGCCACTGGATCCATGATGATCTCCCTGGGTTGATCGACTGTGTTGGTGGATGAAGTTGATGCGCGCGCCCGCTAGTGGTGGGCTCCATGCACGGCATCGTGGAGGTAGACGCAGGTCAGCACCGCGAAGACATAGGCCTGCAGCACCGCGACCAGCACCTCAAGGGCGGTCAGCGCGATGGTGAGGAAGAGCGGCAGCGGCGAGATGATGCCCCAGATGCCCGCGGCGAGCAGCGAGCCGACGAAGCCAGCAAAGATCTTGAGCGCGATGTGCCCTGCCAGCATGTTCGCGAAAAGGCGCACCGACAGGCTGAGCGGGCGCGAGAGGAACGAGATGACCTCGATCGGCACCATCAGCACGAGGAGCGGGGCCGGCACATCCGGCACGAAGAGCTTCAGGAAGTGCGTGCCCTGGGTCGCGACGCCGTAGACGATGACGATCCCGATCACGAGCAGCGCGAGCGCCGCAGTCACGACGATATGGCTCGTCACCGTGAACGCGCCGGGGATCAGGCCGATCAGGTTGCAGATGAGCACGAAAACGAAGAGCGAAAAGACGAGCGGGAAGAACTTCATGCCTTCCTGGCCGACATTCTCGCGTACAGTGTTCGCGACGAACTCGTAGAACACTTCCGCAATCGACTGCATCCGCGTCGGCACGAGCGAGCGCCCGCGCATGGACATGATGAGGAAGGCGGAGATCAGCCCCACCGCGACGACCATGAACAGCGCGGAGTTGGTGAAGGACGTATCGAAGCCGAAGAGCCGCAACGGAACGAGGCTCTTGATCTCGAACTGCGAAATTGGACTATGTACCCCGTCAGCGCCCGCAGCCACGTGCTCGTGCCCCTTACCTGTTCTCGTCCTCGTCGTCGTCCCGAACGGACGGCGCCGGCGGCGTCTTCTCGCGCATCGCGACCCTGATCACGTTCAGGATGCCCGCGGCAGCGCCCAGCAAAAAGAACAGGACAAACATGACCGGCTTTTCGGTGCCGAGCCACTTGTCCAGATACCAACCGATCAGACCGCCGGCCACGATGCCGCCGATCAGGTCAGCGGAAGCCCGCATTCCGCGCCCTACGGCCGAGGGGCCCTGGGGCCGCCGCGCCGTGTCGCGCTCATGCTTGGCCACATCGAGACGTTTGCCGATTGCCTCCGACCGCCGCCTCAGAACCTCGCGATCCTCCGGCGAAATCTCGCCTCTCGGATCGGGTTCTTTGCTGCCGTCGACCGACATGATGGCTGCCTCGACGCGCCCCGAGGACCGGGGAGCGGCCGCTTCCAACTGCGCGGGGGGACCATAGATAGGGGCCCTGGGGGTGTCAAGAAAGCGTGATGGCCGCCCTCATGCCACAAAGGCGGCGAAAGCGCGCAGGCTGACCTTCCCGCGTGTGCAGAGGCGGGCGCGCCTACTTCGCCGCGGCCTCGAGGTCGCCCGAGAGGAACAGCCGGTAGGCCGGATTGGCCGTCTCGTCCCAGTAGGGATAGCCGAGCGCATCGAGCCTCTCCGTAAGCTGGCCGCGCGCCTCGGGCGCCACCTGGATGCCGGCGAGAATGCGCCCGTAGTCGGCACCGTGGTTGCGATAGTGGAAGAGCGAGATATTCCACTCGGGTGCCAGGCTTTCGAGAAATCTCAGGAGCGCGCCCGGCCGCTCGGGAAACTGGAAGCGGAAGATGAGCTCGTCCGTCAGACCCGGCGCGCGCCCGCCGACCATGTAGCGCACGTGCTCCTTGGCCATCTCGTTGTCGCTCATGTCGAGCACGGGATAGCCCTCGGCCTTCAGACGCGCGATAATCTCGTGCTTTTCCCCCTCGCCACGATGGAGCGCGATGCCGGCAAAGATCTGCGCGGGCGTGGACGCATCCGCATAGCGGTAGTTGAACTCGGTGATGGCGCGGCCTTGCAGCGTGCGGATGAAGCCGCGATAGGCGCCGGGCCGCTCGGGCAGCGTGACCGCCAGCAGCGCCTCGCGATGCTCGCCGACCTCGGCGCGATCGGCGATCGTGCGCAGGCGATCGAAATTCAGGTTCGCGCCGCTGTTGACGGCGATCAGCGCGCCGGCGTCGGTGCCTTTACGCTCGGCGTAGATTTTCAACCCCGCGAGGCTCAGCGCGCCCGAAGGTTCAGCAACCGCGCGCGTATCGTCGAAGATATCCTTGATCGCCGCGCACATGCCGTCGATGTCGACCGTGATGATCTCGTCGAGCAGCGTGCTGCACAGGCGGTAGGTCTCCTCGCCCGCACGGCGCACGGCGACGCCATCCGCGAACAGGTCCACCTGATCGAGCGTCACGATCTGCTTCTCGCGCACCGCCGCCGCCATGCACGCCGCATCCACCGGCTCGACGCCGATGACCTTGGTCGCGGGGCTCAGGAACTTCACGAAGGCCGCGATGCCTGCCGCGAGCCCGCCGCCGCCGATCGGCACGAAGATCGCCTCGATCGGGTCAGGATGCTGACGCAGGACTTCGAGTCCGACCGTGCCCTGACCGGCGATCACGTCCGGATCGTCGAACGGATGGACGAACGTCAGGCCCTCGGCTTTTTCGAGCTCGCGCGCGCGGGCGTAGGCCTCGTCGAAGGCATCGCCGTGCAGGACGGCATTGCCACCGAGCCGCCGCACCGCCTCGACCTTGATGGCCGGCGTCGTCATCGGCATGACGATCGTCGCCTTGATGCCGAGCTTCTGCGCCGCCAGCGCCACGCCCTGCGCGTGATTACCGGCCGATGCGCAGATCACGCCGCGCCGGCGCGCCTCCTCGGGCAGCCGCACAATCTTGTTGTAGGCCCCGCGCAGCTTGAAGCTGAACACGGGCTGCAGATCCTCGCGCTTGAGCAGAATGCTGCGCGCGAGCCGCCCGGAGAGGCGCGGCAGCGGATCAAGGGCGGTCTCCTCGGCGACGTCATAGACGCGCGCGGTGAGGATGGCCTGAGCATAGTCGCTCAGCGAGCGGGGGGTGGGCATGGTGGTACGGCTCGGTTCGGTGGGCGGATGCCCAGGTCATGACGCGAGCTTATAGGGTAATCCGAGGCTTAGAGCGAGTTTGGAAGCCAATCGAGCGGCTAGTGAGCGACCTTGAGGCGTACATATTGGGTGAGCCTCTCATTCATAACGCGGGCAATCTGTGACGCGGCCGCGCCTCCACTGCCCTTTGATCGACGCGCTGTCGCGGCAGCGTTCCACACCTCAGCCTTCTCCTTAAGTTTAGCATCTGATGAATATTCATCAGTATCAAAAACCAAGCCGTCAAGATATTCGATTGCCTCACGAATTAGCAGCTCCCTTGAAACCTCCGTTCCATCGGATCGCTCATGCCTCCACTTCAGCGGATATCGGGAATATGATCTTAAGCTGCGATATCGCTCAACCCTGCCCTGCAATACTTCTACATAAGCATCCGCCGCCGCGCTCGTCTCCGCGTCAAGGGTTCTCCGGGCTATAAATGCAAGGGCCTCAAGCTGCGAGAATGAAGGATTGCATTCCGAAATTTTCTGCTCACCCGCGGCGATTATCTTTTCGAGATCCTTTTCATCGTAGCTTCGCCTAATATAGGATGCCGCCATGCTGGTGAAGCATCTCTGAGCTTCATATCCAGCTTTCATTAAGCTCAACGCAAAATCCGCATTCCGCTTTGCGGCCTCCTGCGAAGTCCAGGAGCCATAAGCGTAGATTCCAAACGCGAGAGCGATGACTGCGCAAATGGCCTGAATAGCGCTCGAGGCTTCGCTGCTCATCAATGCCTCCCAAACGAAAACTAGTGGTGGCAACCGCTTCCTGCCGTGGTCAGCGTCTCAAGAGCTAGTTATTGCTTAGCAATGTAAGGCGGCCGCATCGCTGCGGCCGCCTCTTCAATCCAGTCGCTGATAGCTCACCCTCTCAACTGCACCCACTCGTCCCGCCGCAGGTGTCGCACTTGAGGCAGGTACCGTTCCGCACGAGCGTGAAGTTTCCGCACTCACGGCAGTCCTCACCTTCGTAGCCGCGTAGGCGCGCCTCGGTGCGGCGGTCGGCGGTGGACATGACCTCCGGCTCGACCTTGAGCGCGAGCGAGCCTTCGGTGACGTGCGTCACCGTCTCGACCGTGCGCTGCTGATAGAGCGCCGTTGCGGTGTTGCCGGCAAAGGCCGTTGCCACGTCCTTCTGCATCCCACCGACGGACGCCGCGGGCGGATTGTTGCGCACGATCGTCGTCACGTTCGGCACCGCCACGCCGCGCAGCAGGCCCTTGCTGACGAAACGCGCTGGCGGCGGCGCAACGGGCGCCTCCTCGTCCTCCAGCTCTTCATCCGACGAACCGAGCCCCGTCGCGCCGACGATCTGCGTCGGATCGACATGTGCGAGGTCGTGCCGCTCGAGATACGACACCGCAAGCTCGCGGAAGATGTAGTCGAGGATCGAGGTCGCGTTCTTGATCGCCTCGTTGCCCTGCACGAGACCGGCCGGCTCGAAGCGTGTGAACGTGAAGGCATCCACGTACTCGTCGAGCGGCACGCCGTACTGCAGGCCGAGCGAGATCGCGATGGCGAAGTTGTTCATCAAGCTGCGGAAGGCGGCGCCTTCCTTGTGCATGTCGATGAAGATCTCGCCGAGGCGGCCGTCGTTATACTCGCCCGTGCGGAGGTACACCTTGTGCCCGCCGACCGAGGCTTTCTGCGTGTAGCCCTTGCGGCGGCCGGGCAGCTTCTCGCGCTCGCGCGCCCGCTCGATGATCCGCTCGACAATGCGCTCCGCCGCCACCGCCGCACGCTGCTGCGCGGGACGATCCGACGCCATCTCCGCCGCTACTTCCTCCGCCTCCTCGGGATCATCCGCGAGGATCTGCGAATTCAGCGGCTGCGAGAGCTTGGAGCCGTCGCGATAAAGCGCGTTGGCCTTGAGCGCGAGCGTCCACGACAGTTTGTATGATTCCTTGCAGTCATCGACCGTCGCGTCGTTCGGCATGTTGATGGTCTTCGAGATCGCGCCCGAGATGAAGGGCTGGCTCGCCGCCATCATGCGGATGTGGCTCTCGACCGAGAGAAAGCGCTTACCGATGCGACCGCACGGGTTGGCGCAATCGAAGACCGGCAGATGCTCCGGCTTCAGGTACGGCGCACCTTCGACTGTCATCGTACCGCAGACATGGTTGTTCGCGGCGTCGATGTCCTTCTTCGTGTAGCCGAGGAAGGCGAGCAGGTCGAAAGTCGGATCGAGCAGCTTCTCCGCCGGCACTTTCAGCGACGTCTTGAGGAAGTCCTCGCCGAGCGTATAGCGGTTGAAGGCAAACTTGATGTCGAACGCGGACTTGAGCGCGCCCTCGAGCGTCGCCAGCGCCTCGTCCGTGAAGCCTTTCGTGCGCAGCGTCGTATGATTGATGCCCGGTGCCTGCTTCAGCGAGCCGTGACCGACGGCATAAGCCTCGATCTCGGCGATCTCCGACTCCTTGTAGCCGAGCGTGCGCAGCGCCTCGGGAACGGACTGGTTGATGATCTTGAAGTAACCGCCGCCCGCGAGCTTCTTGAACTTCACGAGCGCGAAATCCGGCTCGATGCCCGTCGTGTCGCAATCCATGACGAGGCCGATGGTGCCGGTCGGCGCCACCACCGTCGCTTGCGCATTGCGATAGCCGTGCTGCTCACCGAGCTCGAGCGCGCGATCCCAAGCGCGGCGCGCCGCGCTCGAAAGTCCGCGATCGTTGAGCGCGGCATGATCGAGCGGCACCGGATCCGTGCTGAGCTGCTCGTAGCCGGCCGCCATGCCGTGCGCGGCGCGGCGATGATTGCGGATGACGCGCAGCATGTCGCCTGCGTTCGGGCCGAAGCCGGGGAAGGGCCCGAGCTCCGCCGACATCTCCGCGCTCGTCGCGTAGGCAACGCCGGTCATGATCGAGGAGATCGCACCACAGATGGCGCGGCCCTCGGCGCTGTCATAGGGAATGCCCGACGCCATGAGCAGGCCGCCGATGTTGGCGAAGCCGAGGCCGAGCGTGCGGTAGCGGTAGGAAAGCTCCGCGATCTGGCGCGAGGGGAACTGCGCCATCATCACCGAGATCTCGAGCACGACCGTCCACAGACGGCAGCAGTGCTCGTAGGCCGCGACGTCGAATGTGCCGTCCGCCTTGCGGAAGCGCATGAGGTTCAGCGAGGCGAGATTGCACGCCGTGTCGTCGAGGAACATGTACTCCGAGCACGGGTTCGACGCGCGGATCGGGCCGGACTTCGGGCACGTGTGCCAGTCGTTGATCGTGGTGTGGAACTGGATGCCGGGATCGGCCGAGGCCCAGGCCGCGTAGCCGATCTTCTCCCAGAGATCACGCGCCTTGACCGTCTTCATGGTCTTGCCCGTGAGGCGCGCAATCAGCGCCCAGTCCTGGTCTTCCTCCACTGCACGGAGGAAGTCGTCGCTCACGCGCACGGAGTTGTTCGAGTTCTGGCCCGAGACCGTGAGATAGGCCTCCGAATCCCAGTCCGTGTCATACGTCGCGAAGTCGAGATCCTTGTAGCCCTGGCGCGCGAACTGGATGACGCGCAGGATGTAGTTCTGCGGCACGGAATCGCGCTTGGCATCCTTGATGGCGCGCTTCAGCGCCGGGTTCTTCAGCGGATCGAAGCAGGCATCACCGTCCGCCTCGCAGTTCACGCAGGCGGCCATCACGGCCTTGAGGCGCTTCTGGCAGATCTTGGAGCCCGTCACGAGCGCCGCGACCTTCTGCTCCTCTTGCACCTTCCAGTCGATGTAGGCCTCGATGTCGGGATGATCGACGTCGACGACAACCATCTTGGCGGCGCGCCGCGTCGTGCCGCCAGACTTGATGGCGCCGGCCGCGCGATCGCCGATCTTGAGGAAGCTCATGAGGCCCGACGACTTGCCACCGCCCGAAAGCCGCTCGCTTTCGGCGCGCAGCGACGAGAAGTTCGAGCCCGTGCCCGAGCCGTACTTGAAGAGGCGCGCCTCGCGAACCCAGAGGTCCATGATCCCGTTCTCGTTGACGAGATCGTCCTCGACGGACTGGATGAAGCAGGCGTGCGGCTGCGGATGCTCGTAGGCCGAGGTCGACTGCGTGAGGCGGCCCGTATGCGGGTCGACATAGAAGTGGCCCTGACCGGGACCGTCGATGCCATAGGCCCAGTGCAGGCCCGTGTTGAACCACTGCGGGCTGTTCGGCGCCCCCATCTGGTTCGCCAGCATGTAGCAGTGCTCGTCGAAGAAGGCGCGGGCGTCGGCCTCGGTCGTGAAGTAGCCGCCCTTCCAGCCCCAATACGTCCAGGTGCCGGCAAGACGCTCGAAGACCTGGCGGGCGTCGGTCTCGCCGCTCGTGCGCTCGTTCTCGGGGAGGTCGGCGAGGGCGCGCTCGTCAGGGACGGAGCGCCAGAGCCACGAGGGCACGCTGCTCTCTTCGATCTTCTTGAGCTTCTTCGGCACGCCGGCTTTGCGGAAATACTTCTGCGCCAGGATGTCGGCGGCGACCTGGCTCCAGTGCTCGGGCACGCTGAATTCTTCGAGGCGGAAGACGACTGAGCCGTCCGGGTTCTTGATCTCGGAGGTGGCCTTGCGGAAGGCGATGCGGTCGTAGGGTGATTTTCCGGCTTCCGTAAAGGCGCGTGCGATTTTCATTTGTGCCCTGCTGCTCGTTTTTGAGCACGGGACCCGGCGCTGCGTCGGTTGCTGTACTGATGACTAGGCAAAACAAACCGGGCACCCGGCCCAGTGCAAATTGTGTTTGATGTCCCTCGGCCCACACCGTGCCCCCACGGCCGGGCAGTCCCACTCGATGACGCAACGCACGCAGATACTCGTTGCCGCGAGTCATGGACTCGCGCGCCGTTCACGCTCACAGTCTGGAAACTCGTCGCTTGCTCCGCGTGGCGCGAAGCCCCTCATTTCCCCCGCCGACGGGGCCCGCATCCGTGCACCGCATCGACCGTCATGAATGTCGGTGATTCGAGGGCGTTCGTCACGATCTATTGGGGTTGTCGATGCGCCCCGCCACTACATCTAGTGTGTCTGTACATCCGGTGGAGAAGCTGTGTGTCGGCCGAATGACGACCCATCCGGCCGTGCCGGTTCCCACCAGAATTCCATGCGCCGGGCGGCGCCCAGCGCCTTTATTTTGCGGCAGATTTGCGGCGCTGCGAACCGCCCGCAGACAGCTCGCCGGATCATCGCGAATACTGTCAAGCCCGTTCCGGCGGCAACCGGGAAGGGCGCCAAAAAGGTCGGTTGGACCTACTAGACGCCCGTCCCGTCCCTTCATGCGAGACGCTGCCTGTTGCGAGCCTGCATCAGCGAGGCGGAGGGCCGCCGAGGCCCCACCGCAACCTCCACATCGCACCCGCCGGCGGGGCCTCAACCCGAGATTTACCCACCCGCTTCCGCGCGCTGCGAATCGCGCCTGGCCTGCGCGTCACGCACGAACTGCGAGACCCTGCCAATCTCCATCGGGTGGATGAGGCGACCCGGCTTTTCGTTCTCGATATTGCGCATGCCCTTCGAGGCCGTGCGGTAGCTCGGACCGCTATGGCCCTTCTCGTTCGCGCGCTTCAGTTGCAGGGCCTTCTTGGCGATGCGCGTCTGCTCCGGGCTCTCCGCCTGCCGCCCGCGGCGCCTCTTCTCGTTGTTGAGGCGTTTCAGGGCGCCGGCCAGAACCGCCTCCTTGTGCTTCGTCCCGGCGTTGTCGCGCGCTGCCGCGGCGCCGGGCCGCTCGGCCTTGCCACGCATCTCGCGCCGCTGGCGATTGGCTATGTCGCGGGCCCGCTTGCGCCGCTCGCGCACCTTGGCCGTCAGGTCGCGCAGCTCTCCATCGGAAAGATCCAGCACGAGCGGGATGTGAGTCTGGACGACAAGTTCGAGCTCGTCGTCGCTCAGGGCACGAACCTCGTCACGCATACGCACGGCCATTGTCTTCCTCCCTTGTGGGACCCCTTGCTCAGGGGCTTGCTTGCTCCATGTCAAAGGAACGTTTCGTCCAATGGTTTAGTTGAGGTCGTGGCGCGGAGCTTTCAACCGCCGCAGAGGTCCCGCCTGGACCGATGAAGGGCCCGGCTGAACGAGTGCAACTCTTTCACTGCAGGCCCCTTTTCCGGCGCCGGATTAACCCCATATTGATTGGTGCGGCGCCGAAGTGTGGGCCGCAAGCCGCGTTGGTTACCCATTTCTTTCGATGACGGCGCTTACGTCCGGGCCTCAAGGGGGCGGCCGAAGCGTGCCGAGGAGGAGGACGAATGAACTTCGACATCTACACCGACCGCGCCAAGGGATTTGTGCAGGCCGCACAGTCACTTGCGCTGCGCGAGAACCACCAGCAATTCAGCGCCGAGCACCTTCTCAAGGTGCTGCTCGACGACGACCAGGGCTTGGCCTCGGGTCTGATCGAGCAGGCCGGCGGCAATCCCAAGGCCGCGCTGCAGGCGACCGAGCGCGCGCTTGCCCAGCGCCCGAAAGTGTCGGGCGGCAGCGGCCAGCTCTATCTCCAGCCCGAACTCGCCCGCGTTTTCGACCAGGCCGAGAAGATCGCCGAGAAGGCCGGCGACAAGTACGTGACCGCCGAGCGCCTGCTCCTGGCCATCCTGGTCGAGGGCTCGAGCCCGGCCGCCAAGATCCTCAAGGATGCCGGCGTCACGGCCCAGTCGCTCAACGCCGCGATCAATGAGGTCCGCAAGGGCCGCACCGCCGATACCGCGTCCGCCGAGGAGGGCTATGACGCCTTGAAGCGCTATGCCCGCGACCTCACGGCGGCCGCCGCCGAGGGCAAGATCGACCCCGTTATCGGTCGCGACGAGGAAATCCGCCGCACCATCCAGGTGCTCTCGCGCCGGACCAAAAACAATCCCGTTCTGATCGGCGAGCCGGGCGTCGGCAAGACCGCGATCGCGGAGGGCCTCGCCCAGCGCATCATCAAGGGCGATGTCCCCGAAAGCCTCAAGGACAAGAAGCTGCTCGCGCTCGACATGGGCGCGCTCATCGCGGGCGCCAAGTACCGCGGCGAGTTCGAGGAACGGCTGAAGTCCGTGCTGCAGGAGGTCACAGCCTCCAACGGCGGCATCATCCTGTTCATCGACGAGCTGCACACCATCGTCGGCGCCGGCAAGACCGAGGGCTCGATGGATGCCGGCAACCTCTTGAAGCCGGCGCTGGCGCGCGGTGAGCTGCACTGCGTCGGCGCGACGACGCTCGACGAGTACAGGAAGCACATCGAGAAGGATGCCGCACTCGCGCGGCGCTTCCAGCCCGTATTCGTCCAGGAGCCGACCGTCGAGGACACGATCTCCATCCTGCGCGGCCTCAAGGAGAAGTACGAGCTGCACCACGGCGTGCGCATCACCGACAGCGCGATCGTCGCCGCGGCGACGCTTTCCAATCGCTACATCACGGACCGGTTCCTGCCCGACAAGGCGATCGATCTGATCGACGAGGCGAGCGCGCGCCTGAAGATGCAGATCGACTCCAAGCCCGAGGAGCTCGACGCCATCGACCGCGATCTCATGCAGATGAAGATCGAGCGCGAGGCGCTGAAGAAAGAGACGGACGCGGCTTCGAAGGATCGTCTCGGCAAGCTCGAGAAGTCCATTGCGGACCTCGAAGAGCAATCGGCCGAGCTGACCCGCCGATGGGAGAGCGAGAAATCCAAGCTCGGCTCCGCCCAGAAGGTCAAGGAAGAGCTCGAGCAGCGCCGCGTCGAGCTCGAGCAGGCCGTCCGCCGCAGCGACTATGCGCGCGCCGGCGAGCTGCAGCACGCCGTCATTCCGAAGCTCACGCAGCAGCTCAAGGAGCTCGAGAACAAGGAAGGCGCGCAGCAGGCCGGCAACGCGATGGTCGAGGAGGCCGTTACGCCCGATCAGATCGCGAGCGTCGTCTCGCGCTGGACCGGCGTGCCCGTCGACAAGATGCTCGAAGGCGAGAAGGACAAGCTGCTCCGCATGGAGGAAGCGCTGTCCAAGCGCGTCATTGGTCAGGAGGAGGCGGTCACCGCCGTCTCGACGGCCGTCCGTCGTGCGCGCGCCGGCCTGCAGGATCCGAACCGGCCAATCGGCTCGTTCATATTCCTCGGGCCGACCGGTGTCGGCAAGACCGAGCTGACGAAGGCGCTCGCCGCCTACCTGTTCGATGACGACCAGGCCATCGTTCGCATGGACATGTCCGAATACATGGAGAAGCACTCGGTCGCCCGTCTCATCGGCGCGCCTCCGGGTTATGTCGGCTACGACGAAGGCGGCGCGCTCACCGAAGCCGTGCGTCGGCGGCCGTATCAGGTGATCCTGTTCGACGAGATCGAGAAGGCGCACCCGGATGTCTTCAACGTGCTCCTGCAGGTGCTCGATGACGGCCGCCTGACCGATGGCCAGGGCCGCACCGTGGACTTCAAGAACACGCTGATCATCATGACGTCGAACATCGGCGCCGAGTATCTCGTCGCGCAGAAGGATGGCGAGGACAGCGAGGCTGTGCGGGAGTACGTGCTCGCCGAAGTGAAGCTCAAGTTCCGGCCGGAGTTCCTGAACCGGATCGACGAGATCATCCTCTTCCATCGCCTGAAGCGCGAGCAGATGGGCAAGATCGTCGACATCCAGCTCGGTCGCCTGACGAAGCTGCTGGCCGATCGCAACATCACGATCGACCTCGACGATAGCGCGCGCACGTGGCTCGCCAACCGCGGCTACGAGCCGGCTTACGGTGCACGGCCGCTGAAGCGCGTGATCCAGAAGTTCGTGCAGGATCCGCTTGCCGAGGCGATCCTCTCCGGCCGCGTGAAGGACGGCGAGATCGTCTCGCTCACCGTCCGCAACGGCGATCTCGTTCTGATCGACGCCGCGCAGAGGAAGGCGGCATAAGCATCGTTTCGCTTGTCGTGCTGGCGATCTACGAACCCCTATCTCTCATCGCCGAGGGATAGGGGTTTTGTTTTGCATATGTGCTTCGCGCGAAATGCGAAGTATCCAGCGAGATGTATGCTCAGCGTGAACAATGCGCGAAAAAGGTTGAATAACCTCATTCAAATGAATGGACCTTCATTCAATAGCGACAGCTCGACTCCATAGCGCAACCATTCTCCGAAGCTCGCGTTCTGCAAACTTCTCAGCGAAGGAGTAAGAGCATGAACGCTTTCGGCAAGGGACTTTTGATTGCGGCGGGCGCACTGACGCTGGGCGTCGGTGTGAACACGATGAGCGCAAGCGAAGCCTCGGCGGCCATCGTCTGCAACCGTGATGGCGACTGCTGGAAGGTTCGAGGCAAACCCAGGTACAAGCCGGAATTCGGCCTGCGCATCTACGGTGATGACTGGCGTTGGCGCCGCGGCGACAACTATCGCTGGCGCAAGTCAGGTCGCGGCCACGGCTACTATCGCGACGGCGTATGGATCACCATTCGCTAGGCGTGAAACCTCACTCGACCACCGAGTGACGCTTCGACCCGGTCCGCCTCGATGGCGGGCCGGGCTTTTGCGTGATGACGTAAGAAGGGCCGCGGCTGGATGAACTTTAGATGCCGAAGGTCACATGGCCCTGCGCGTTGATGGACCACGCCGGGTTCCAGGCGATTTCCCAAGCATGGTCGTCAGGATCAGCAACGTATCCTCGCATGCCTCCGTGTGGTGGTGCGTCAGCAGGGCGAAGAATGCGACCGCCGGCCGCCACGAGCTTCTCCATGAGCGGTGCCACGTCGCTTTCCGCAGACACATTGTGAGCGAGCGCGAATGCACCGGGACGCAGCAACCCGGGCCGAGCCATATCGCCTTCCAGAGCCTCCGTTCGCCACGTGCCAAGCACGAAGCCGTTCATCTGATAGAAAACGATCTCTTCGTTCTCGAAAACGGGGCTCCACCTGAAGCCTTCGGTATAGAAGCGACGCGACCGCTGAAGATCCGTCGTTCCGAGAGTAACAACTGAGATTTGTTGGTGCATACCCAGACCTTTCGAGTTCGCCGCCGCTTCATTGCGGTGACGTTGAAGGCCACGGGACTCATCACATCACGTGAAGGCCAGGACCCGCTCGCGCGGGGGTCGGGCTAACCGCACCGACCTCTCCTTTTCTGACGACAGTTACTTGCCATCGAACCAGCTCGGAATCAACAACCTCGGTCGGAAGCCGAATTGCGAGCCGCGATGATGCGGCCGCCCTCACTTCACCTTCGACACGTGCAGCTCGGGCACGCGCTTCGCCCACGGCATGGCCTTTTCAAGCACACCGCCGAGCGAGATCAGAACGTGCTCCTCGGCAGGCCGCCCCGCGAGCTGCACACCGATCGGCACGCCCGTCGAATGCATCGCGAGAGGCAGCGACAAGCCGGGCGTACCCATGATGTTGTGCGGCACCGTGTACTGGCACGGCTCCTTGAAGAGCTTCTCGACGAGGCTCGATGAATCGACACCCGCCTTGCTCAGGTGATACTTGCCCCAGGGCTCCGAGACGCGCGCATTCGTCGGCGAAAGCCACACATCGTGGTCCGCATAGAAGCGCGCGAGCTTGCGGCGCGCGACATTCACCTCGCTCAGTGCCGCGAAGAAGCGCGCCGGCGTGATGCCCTTCGCGAACTCGTAGACCGACAGGATCACCGGCTCCAGCGTGTCCGGCCCGACCTTCTGCCCGGTCCGCGCACCATAGCCGTCGAGGCGCGCGTCGAAGCCGAAGAAGAAGAGATCGTTGATCTTGTGCAGCGTCTCGATGCCGCCGAAGTCCACTTCGGCAATATCGACGTGGTGGCCCATGCCTTCGAGCACCTTGGCCGTATCCCTCACGGCCTGCGCCACTTCCGGATCGACCGGCACGCCGAAAATCTCGGTCAGCACGATGCCGATCTTCAAGCGCGGGCTTGGGGTATTGACGAACGATGCATACGACTGCGTCGGGCGCGGGATCACGAACGGATCGCCGATCTGCGGCTTCGACACCCAGTCCAGCATGGTCGCGGAATCGCGCAGCGTCTTGGCCTGGATATGATTGACGGAGAACCCGAGCCCGCCCTCGTCTACGACCGGGCCGATCGACACGCGTCCGCGCGAGGGCTTCAGGCCGACGCCGCCGCACCAGCTCGCCGGAATACGGATCGAGCCGCCGATGTCGGAGCCGTGCGCGATCGGCACCATGCCGCTCGTCACCGCTGCCTGCGCACCGCCCGATGACCCGCCCGCCGAATAGCCCTTCTTGAACGGGTTCGACGTATTGCCGAACATGACGCTCTCGGTCGTCGCCGACATCGAGTACTCGGGCGCCGCCGAGCGCCCGAGGATGTTGACGCCCGACGCCTTGAGCTGATCGGTGAAGTACGTATTCGCCGTCACGGTCATGCCGCGGCAGAGACGCGAGCCGAATTCGCAAAGCCGGCCCTTCTCGTGCCCGAACACATCCTTCATGAGGAAGGGTACGCCGCGGAACGGACCGTTGCCGAGCGTGCTCTCGTCAAGGCCGTCGATGCGGTCGGCGTACGTCTCGATGACGGCCTTGACCTCGCCGTTCGCGGCTTCGATCGCCGACACGGCGGTGCGCGCCAGCTCCTTCGGTGAGACCTCGCCCTTGGCGACGAGTTCCCCGAGGCCTAGTCCGTCATAGGAGGCATATTCTTCGAGTTTCATGTGCGCACGCTCCGTCGGCAGGAAAGGCGATCCTGCCGATCAAGCTATGCCCATCAAGCGCCGATGTAAAAGCGAAAGGGGGATGGAGCCTGCCCTAGGATCGGGCACTCAGGATGATGTCCGCGCCGTCGCGGAGCACCTCGAGCCGCATGCGGCACTGCTGCGCGAGCCGGCACGTATAGTACGTCTGCACGGTCAGCGCATCGATCGGCGGCATGTTCTGGCCGGTCAGGAATTCGATGAGATGCGTAGGCGGCCGCGCACCCTGACCGCGGCAGCGCACCGCGAATGCCGGATGGTCCTGCCGCTGGTCGATCATGACGGTCAGCTCGCCGCCTCTCAGCAGCGCCGAGAGCCCGAGCGAGACGAGATTGAGCGCCAGCTTGACTTTGTCCTTGGCCATGTAGCCGACAGGACCCTGCCAGACCAGCGTGTGCTTGCCACCCTTGGTCGCGTACTCGCGCGCGATCTCCTCGGCCATGCGCAGGTCGATGGCGTCGCCCGCCGAGCCCGCCGCGCCATAGGCGAAGCGCGCGAACTTCAGCCGCGCCGTCGCCTGGCTCGTGACATTGCGAATCATGTCGAGGGCATAGTCGCGCGACTCGGGATCATCCTCCTCGTCGAGCATCTCGAGGCCATTGTTGATGGCGCCGACAGGATTGATGACGTCGTGGCAGACTTTGCTGGCGATCAGCGCCGCAAGCTCCATGTCGTTCGGGAATGCGGGCTGGCTCATGGTCCCCGGCTCGTTGAGGCATCGCGCAGGTACCGGCTCAAGCGAATGCTACGCGAGCAAAACGGCGCGACCGCTTGCGAATTCGTTCCTAGTGTCCCTATTCCGAAGTTCGCCAAATCTCGATGTTGGCGTCCGAGCGAACTTCGGAAGCATAAGGGACACTAGCATTATAAACCTGCTAGTGTGATTCAGATCGAGAAATTCGCTCGAAGCCATGCCCCGGAGTGTGGCGAATTTCTCGATCATCACACTAGTTCTGATACACGGCCACGAGATTCGCGCCAAGTGTGCGCGAACGATGCTCGGCAATTGACAGAACTCTGATGCAATATCGCCGCATCTCGCAGCGAATCACGCGAGAGCAGGCAGCAGTGCATCGAACCGCCGCAATTGTCCAGCGGCCTCCGAGCGAGGAATCAATGCCGGCAATCGACCACAAGCAGCTTGCGTCGGCCCTGCTGCCCGCCGTGCTGGCAGCGGGCGCCATCGAGATGCGCCACTACAGTGCCGGCGTCGCCGTCGAGACGAAGGTGGACGAAAGCCCGGTGACGATCGCCGATCGCGAGGCGGAGGCCGTGCTCGTCGCGGCCATCGCGGCAGCGGCGCCGGGTGTCCCGATCGTCGCCGAGGAAGCCGTGGCCGCGGGCCGCCTGCCGGCACTCGGCGATGAATTCTTTCTCGTCGATCCGCTCGATGGCACGCGCGAGTTCATCGCGCAGCGCGACGAGTTCACGGTCAATGTCGCACTCGTGCGGCACGGCGTACCCGT
The DNA here is from genome assembly GCA_023387235.1 of Pseudomonadota bacterium. Taxonomy (GTDB): domain Bacteria; phylum Pseudomonadota; class Alphaproteobacteria; order Rhizobiales; family Hyphomicrobiaceae. The sequence continues at coordinate 7,959 of JAEWIJ010000028.1, read as the reverse complement.
TTTCGGCATCGTTTACGCGCCCGCGTGCGACGATCTCTACCTCACGCTCGCGCCGGATGCCGCGGCCATGGCCAAGATCGCCCCGCGCGAAGGCGACATCTCTCTCGGCGATATCGCGCTGCAGCCGATCCGCACGCGCGCGCCCGATCCGGCAGCGCTCGTCGCGCTCGTCAGCCGTTCGCACGCGACGCCGGAGACCGAGGACTTTCTTGCGCGCTTCGCCATTGCATCGCGCACAAGCGCCGGCTCATCACTCAAGTTCTGCGTGATCGCGCGCGGCGTCGCCGACATCTATCCGCGGCTCGGTCCGACCATGGCGTGGGATATCGCGGCCGGCCACGCCGTGCTCGCGGCCGCAGGCGGCAGCGTCACGACGCTCGACGGCAAGCCGCTCCTCTACGGTGCGGACGCTGGCGGCCTACGCAATCCGCACTTCGTTGCCTGGGGCGCGCCGCAGCCGATCACGCCCAGCGCCTAATCCCGAACCTTCGGCGTCACGTGCGTCCTTCGCTTAGCCGATGCCCAGCGCTCCTTGCATGAGGGGGCTCGCGTGGCGAGACTTTTCTTCTCATTCACAAGCCACTATAGCTCGCGTCGAATCTGCATAGCGGGGGGGCGCGCGGCCAGAGGCAACCGGAAGCTCCGGATTGCGAGCCGCGTTGGGGGCGAAAGGTGCAAGTGCTGTATAAGACTTTGATATCGCGCGAGATTGTGCGCGATGCGGGGCGGACCTCGGCGGTCACTCCGTGGGAAACAACACCTCTTGCCTCGCGCGCGCTATGCCACTCGGTGCCCGGCCGACGCGCCCGGTCGGAGACGTAAACATCGCGGTCCCAAGGTTGAGCATCCAAGGGATCGAATAAACCCCAACCCTCAATGGAACCGGCGTTGATCGCCCGAACGGAGCATCAACACGACTGTGCAGAAACGCGTGACAGCCAAGACATCCAATACCGATAAGCTGGGCCTGAAGGCCGTGCCTGACGAGCATGGCGTCATCCTGAGCGATGCGCCCGCCGACCGGATCGAGAAAACCACCTGCTACATGTGCGCCTGCCGGTGCGGGATCAATGTCTATCTCAAGGACGGCAAGGTCCGTTACATCGACGGCAATCGCGATCACCCGGTGAACAAGGGCGTGCTGTGCGGCAAGGGCTCCGCCGGCATCATGCAGCACTACTCGCCTGCACGTCTCAAGGCGCCGATGAAGCGCGTCGGCCCGCGCGGCTCCGGCGAGTTCAAGGAAATCTCCTGGGAAGAGGCGTTGCAGACGGCCACCGACTGGCTCGGCAAGGTCCGTGCTGAGGATCCGAGGAAGCTCGCATTCTTTACGGGGCGCGATCAGTCGCAGTCGCTCACCGGCTGGTGGGCCATCAAGTACGGCACGCCGAACTACGCTGCGCACGGGGGCTTCTGCTCGGTGAACATGGCCGCGGCCGGCCTCTACACGTTCGGCGGCTCGTTCTGGGAGTTCGGCGAGCCGGACTGGGACCACGCGAAATTCTTCATGCTCTTCGGCGTCGCCGAGGATCATAGCTCGAACCCGATCAAGATCGGCCTCGGCAAGCTCAAGGCGCGCGGCGCCAAGATCGTCTCCATCAATCCCGTGCGGACCGGCTACAATGCCATTGCCGACGAGTGGGTCGGCATCCGCCCCGGCACGGACGGCGCCTTCGTCGGCGCGATGATCCACGAGCTCCTGCGCACGCAGCGCATCGATATCGACTATCTCGTGCGCTACACCAACGCGCCGTGGCTCGTCATCGAGGCGCCGGGCGCCGCCGATCACGGCCTCTTCGTGCGCGACGAGAAAGGCAATGCGCTCGCCTTCGATAAGCGCTCCGGCACGCTCGTGCCCGCCGAAGGCCCCGACGTCGTGCCGCAGCTTTCGGGTCCGGTGAAGCTCGCCGACGGCCGCACGGCCATTCCCGTTTTCCAGAAGATCGCCGAGCGCTATCTCACGGACGAATATTCGCCCGAGACCGCAGAAAAGCAGTGCGGCGTGCCGGCGGATACGATCCGCCGTTATGCGGACGAGATGGCCAAGGTCGCCTTCGAGCAGACCATCACGCTCGACGTGCCCTGGACGGACATCCACGGCCGCCGCCACGAGAAGATGGTCGGCCGTCCCGTCGCAATGCACGCCATGCGCGGCATCTCGGCCCACTCCAACGGCTTCCAGACCTGCCGGTTGATCCACATCCTGCAGATCCTGCTCGGCTCGATCGATTGCCCCGGCGGCTTCCGCTACAAGCCGCCTTATCCGAAGGAAATCCCGCCGCGGATCAAGCCGACCGGCAAGCCCGGTCAGGTCAAGGCCGGCGAGCCGCTCCCGGGTCCGCACCTCGGCTTCCCGTTGGTGCCCGGCGACCTGCTGATCGACGCCGCCGGCACGCCACAGCGCATCGACAAGGCCTATAGCTGGGATGCGCCGATGGCCGCCCATGGCCTCATGCACATGGTGATCACGAACGCGGCGCTCGGTGATCCGTATCCCATCGACACCCTGTTCATGTACATGGCGAACATGAGCTGGAACTCGTCGATGAACATCCGCGATACGCTCAAGTATCTGACGGACAAGAACGAGACGACCGGCGAGTACAAGATCCCGCGCATCATCTACTCGGATGCCTACTACTCCGAGATGGTGCCTTATGCGGATCTCATCCTGCCCGACACGACGTATCTCGAGCGGTGGGACTGCATCTCGATGCTCGACCGGCCGATCTCGGAGCCGGACGCGGCGTGCGACGCGATCCGCCATCCGGTCATCGAGCCCGACCGCAACGTGCGCGGCTTCCAGTCCGTGCTGCTCGATCTCGGCGCGCGCCTGAAGCTGCCGGGCCTTGTGAAAGAGGACGGCTCACCGCAGTTTCCCGGCGGCTATGCCGACTATCTCGTCAATCACGAGCGCGCGCCGGGCATCGGTCCGCTCGCGGGCTGGCGCGGCAACGGCGACAGCTTCGGCAAAGGCGCGCCTAATCCCGATCAGCTCAATCGCTACGTCGCCAACGGCGGTTTCCACGCGCATCACATCCCGCCGAGCCAGCGCTACTTCAAGCACGCCAACAAGGAATATCTGGATTGGGCAGCCTCGGTCGGTTTCCGCGCCGCCGACGCGAAGATGACCTTTCAGCTCTATTGCGAGCCGCTGCAGGCCTTCCGGCTCGCGGCCGAGGGCCACGGGCCCGTGCAGCCGCCGGAGAACCACCGCGAGCGCATCGCGAAGTACTTCGACCCGCTGCCTTTCTGGTACGAGCCCTTCGAAGGCATGATGGTCGATACCGAGACGTTTCCCATGCACGCGATCACGCAGCGCCCCATGCACATGTACCACTCATGGGGCTCGCAGAATGCGTGGCTGCGCCAGATCACCGGCCAGAACCGCCTGTATCTCAGCCGCGCCCGCGCGAAGAAGATCGGCGTCGCGGACGACGACTGGGTCTGGATCAGCAGCCATCTCGGCCGCGTCCGTTGCCAGGTGCGACTCATGGACGGCGTGAACGACGAGACGGCCTGGACGTGGAATGCGATCGGCAAGCGCAAGGGTGCGTGGGGCCTCTCCGAGGATGCACCGGAAGCAACGCGCGGCTTTCTGCTGAACCACCTCATCTCCGAGCTTCTGCCGGAGAAGGGCGGCGGCTACCGTTACTCCAACTCCGATCCGATCACGGGACAGGCCGCGTGGTACGACCTTCGCGTCCGCATCGAGAAGGCCGCGCCCGAAGCAGTCGGGCACAGTGAGCCGCACTTCGAGCCCTTCGAGGACCCGATCGGCCGCGGCCATCCTGTCTCCATTTCCTACGGTGCGGAATTCAAGAGGGCGCGCCGATGACCTGTCTGCCAACACACACCGAGCGCAAGCTCGGCCTCGTCATCGACCTCGACACGTGCGTCGGGTGTCACGGCTGCGCCACGAGCTGCAAGGAATGGAACACGGGCGGCTACTCGGCGCCGCTTTCGGACACCGATCCCTATGGCGCTGATCCGGACGGCGCCTGGCTCAACCGCATTCACGGCTACGAGGTCGGCGACGGTGCCGAGAGCCGCACGGTCCACTTCCCGCGCTCCTGTCTGCACTGCGAGACGCCCGACTGCGTCACCGTCTGTCCCACCGGCGCGTCCTTCAAGCGCGCCGAGGATGGCATCGTGCTCGTCGATCCCGATCTCTGCATCGGCTGCAAGCTCTGCTCGTGGGCCTGCCCCTACGGCGCTCGCGAATACGATCCGACCCATGGCGTGATGAAGAAGTGCACGCTCTGCGTCGACCGCATCTATAACGAGCACCTCGCGCCCGAGGATCGCACGCCGGCCTGTGTGCGCGCCTGCCCGACCGGCGCGCGCCACTTCGGCGATCTCGGAGATCCGAACAGCAAGGTATCCCAGCTCGTCGCCGAGCGCGGCGGCTTCGATCTGCTCGGTGCCTTCGGCTACAAGCCAGTGAACAAATACTTGCCGCCGCGCGAGCGGCGCGATGCGCGCACCGTCACGAACGATACGGCGCCGCAGAAACAAAAAATCGCGGCACCGACGACCGCGATTGAAAATCTCTTCTCCTGGGTTGATCGCGCGCTCTCGCGATAAGCCCCTCACGTCTCAGGCATTCGACTCCGATGCATCCCGCCTACTCGGTCATTCTATTCACCACCGCATCCGGCGCCGGCTACGGCCTGCTCGTATGGCTCGGCGTACTCTCGGCCATCGGCGCGCTGCCCGCTACGCGCTGGTTCGGCTTCACGGGCCTTGCGATCTCGCTGGGACTGATCACCGTCGGCCTCCTCGCGTCGACTTTCCATCTCGGTCACCCCGAACGCGCATGGCGTGCGTTCTCGCAGTGGCGCAGCTCGTGGCTTTCGAAGGAAGGTGTCGCGGCCGTCGCGACGTACGTACCGGCCGGGCTCTTCGGCATCGGCTGGGTCTTTCTCGAGCGCACGGATGGGATATTCGCGCTCTTCGGTCTGCTCGCCGCCGCGTTCGCGCTCGTCACGGTCTACTGCACGGGCATGATCTATGCCTCGCTCCGGACCATCCGGCAGTGGAACCAGCCGCTCGTGCCGTGGGTCTACATCGCACTGGCACTCGCAACGGGCGCCATCCTGATGCTGGCGCTCATCCATGTCTTCGGCATGGAAAGCACCTGGTTCTCGTATCTAACAGCGGCATTGATCGCACTCGCGCTGCTGCTGAAGCAGCGCTACTGGGCGACGATCGACAGTGAGAAGAAGACCTGGACCATTGGCGATGCCACCGGTCTCGGCAAGCACGGCCAGGTGCGCACACTTGATCCACCACACACGCAAGCCAACTACGTCATGCGCGAGATGGGGTACGCGGTGGCGCGCAATCATGCCGAAAAGCTGCGCCGCATCGTCAGGCTCGCCGCCTTTCTGGTGCCGGGCGCGCTATGCCTGATCACCGTCGTGCCGACGGAGCTGCTTGCCGCGCCTGCGGCCGTCCTCGCCGTACTTACGGCCGGAGTGGGCGTGGCCGTCGAGCGCTGGCTCTTCTTCGCCGAGGCCGAGCATGTCTCCATGCTCTACTACGGCCGTCCCGCGGCGTAGGCGCTCCGATCAGAGCTCCTGATCCGTCATCGCCTCGACGATGACGATCGGCCGTACGCTTGGATCCTCTCCGCTGATGTCGACGGGCGTGCTGCTATTGCCGATGAAGGCATTGAAGCCGAAGCAGTTGGGCATCCACACGCCGCCGGTCAGCGCACTCAGATTGGCGTCGCCCGTTTGCGCGCCCGTCACCCCCTTCGCTGTGATGATGCGCTCGCCTGCGGTCTTCAGGTCGAAATGAATTGCCGTCTGGCGCACGGTTCTGTCGGCGTTGATCACAGGAAAGTGGAACTGGCCTAGCCTCATCGTGAGCTTCTGCGCCGCGCCCGTATAAGGCCGCTCGACATTGACCTTGAGGTGGACGAACCGGCCCATGAGGTAACCCATGGCATTACTGGCGGTGAGACCGTCCAATGTGCGGCGCTTAAAGATGCCATAAGGAGAGTTTGGCGGAACGAGCGACAGCTCCTCGGCGTCGGGACACCCTGAGCAATTGACGACGGTGAGGTTCGGAGCGCTGTGTCTGTAGATTGTTCCGTTGGCGAATCCTGCGACAGCCGGCAGTTCATTCGCCTTGATGTCGGTATCCAGGAGAATTGGTCCGCGCGGTTGGCCGTTCTCGGATCGCACCCGCAGAATGCGGAAAACGTGGTGATCGAAGTAGGGGTTGACCGTTCGGATGATGCCGACTGCGCCCGGAACAAACCATTGTGGCGGGTGCTTGTAGCTGGCGAAGCGGAAGGTCCCGTTCGAGAAGGTGAGCTCCGAGGTCGGCACGGCCAAGTTCGGTTGGCCGTTGATCTCAGCCGTTACGACGGCATCCCTTATCTCGATATAGTCCGAGATGCCGTAGGCAGTCGGCCCCAGTCGGATGTTCTGGCGTTTCCCGCCATGAATGTACGTATGGCGCGCCGTGCCTCCGACAGAGCGCGTGCCGCCACGAATATGCAGCTCGTCGACGGAAGAGCTCTGCACCAAGATGGCTCTGTTAGGCGGATCGTAGTCCGCGATGAGGGCCCTCGTCGCGAGCTTGTCCACCTCCATGAGCGTACTGGTGTGCTGCTGATTGATGATCTGGTGGTCCTCCGACGCACCGGTGATGAAGCCGTAGCTATCGGACCTGCAGTCGACGATGACGGCCTTCCTGACGAAGTAGTAGGTCTGTCCCTTCGCCGTCGACCGCAGGCCATAGAGCCTGTGCTCGCAGTCCCATCCAGGAACCGTGCGGACAATGGCGGCCGGGCCGATGCCGCCCAGCTCATTTTGATTACCCTCGAAATAGCGCGGCCAGTCGTCCTTGTAATCGTACTTGATCGGCTTCTCGAAGGTGACCCGTCGATCTCTCACCGATGCAATGCGGTGCCACTCGTTGAAGTGATTGTTCGGCGGATAGCCCCAACCCCCTTGCAGATCGAGGCCGGCCAGCAGGACCATGGAGCTGACCGAAAGAAAGCGGGCATCGCCCCGGTCGATCAGCTCGACCGTCTTCGATCCGGCATCGACCGAGCGAATCTTGTGTCTGTATCGCGGACTGTTGGCGAGCGCGCTGCCGTGCAGGCCATCCATCGAGGCGCCATAGCCGGAGACGACCAGCTTCTTGATGCCGAAGAACGGTGTGTTGGCGACGCCTCCGCCATAATTGCCCGCCGTGATGTAGTGAGCGGACGTCGGTGGAATAACGAGGCCGACCCATCCGGTCTGCGCCAACGCCCAACTGCGAAAAGCCCTGAACGCCACGAAATCGCTTGCGACACCATTACCGACCGCGCCGAAGTCCGTGCGGATGTTGCGCCACGTGATCGGCCCCACATCGAGTCCGCGCAGCGGCTTCGATGGCGGGGACTGGGCTTCTCCCGTCAGCGCGGGGAACATCGTGAAGGTCGCCGCGAGACCCATCGCCGCGCGGCGTGAAAGCAATGGCTGGTCATCGGACGTCATCGTCTGCCTCCGGCGGAAGTGAGCGCGCTCATCGGGTCACACAGGCGCGCAACTCAGTTCTCAGGCCCGGATGCTGCGCGTCCCTTCAGGCGGTTGCGCCCCTCGCTTGACCGCCTGCCGATCGCGCGCGCCGGATTGCCGGCGACGATCGCCCGCTCATCAACGCTCCTCACGACGACCGCCCGCGCTCCGACCACCGCCCCTCTCGAGACCGTAACCCCAGGACCGACGAACGCTTCCGCGGCGACCCAGGCTTCGTCCTCGATGCGTATAGGCGCCGTCACGAGTTCGAATGCAGCCGAGTCATGCGCATGAGATGCCGAACACAAATGCGCGCCCTGGCTGATGACGGCAAACGCGCCGACGGTGATCCGATCGACGTTGTAGATGATCGCGCCGCCTCCGATCGTCGCTCCCGCATCGATCGTCAGGTTCCACGGCGCCCAGATGACGGCGC
>JAEWIJ010000025.1 GCA_023387235.1 Pseudomonadota bacterium | reverse complement strand
GGCGTTTCTTTTACGGGGGCCGGGGGGGCGGCCCCCCGCCGCCCGCACTGCTTTAATCACTTCTTCGCCAGGCCCGCGGCCTTGACGAGCTCGCCGACGCGCTTGTAGTCGGCCTCGACGAACGTTTTGAAGGCCGCGGCATCCATGTACGCGATCGGATACTTCTGCCGCTCGAAGACCTCCTTGACCTTGGGGTCGTCCAGCGCCGCCTTGCAAGCCTGTCCGAGCTTGGCTTTCACATCGGCTGGCGTACCGCGCGGCACGAAGATGGCGTTGTAGTTCGTGACGACGACATCGAAGCCGGCCTCGCGGACGGTCGGCGTATCCTTGAACGTATCGATGCGGCTCTCGGCATAGATGGCGATCGGGTACAGATCGTACTGCGGCACGAGGTTGGCCTGGTCGCTGTAGAGCTCGGTCGTGTTCGACATCATCGCCTGCACGGCATCGGCCGAGCCCTTGAAGGGCACGTGCTTCAGCTTGATGTCAGCTGCCTTCTCCAGTGCGAGCTTGGCAAGGTGCGTGATGGAGCCGGGCCCGGACGTACCGTACGTGATCTTTCCGGGCTCGGCCTTCGCGGCGGCGACCAGATCGGTAACCGTGCGGTACTTGGTGGATTTCGGCGCCATGAGCACGAGCGGCTGCTCGACGAGCTTGCAGATGGGATCGAAGCTGTCGAGGTCGTACGTGAGCTTCATGCGGTGCGGCTGCGCCACCGTCGGTCCGCTCGGCGTGACGAAAATCGTGTAGCCGTCGGGCGGGGCCGCAGCAGCTTCCGCGGCACCGATCGTCCCGGAAGCACCGTTCACGTTCTTGACAATGAGCTGCTGGCCCAAGGTGCGACCGAAAGCCTCCTGCAGGCCGCGTGCCACGAGGTCCGTCGCGCCGCCTGCGGGGAAAGAGACGATCGCCGTGACGGGGCGGTCAGGATAGACGGCCGAGGCCGGTGACGCGGCCAAAGTCGCCGTGCACCCTGCGACGAGCGCGAGGGCCAGAAGCTTTCTCATTTCGGGCGTTCTCCTCTGGATTTTCTTGTTCTGCACGAGCAGGCGCCCATCATTTCCACAAGGGCAATATGGGCGCAAGCCGTGGTGGCGCATCGCGCCATTGCAGTATGCGGGAAGGCGCCGTTACTTGTGGCCGAGGCCCGCGGCGCGAATGAGTTCGCCGTTGCGCTTGAATTCGCTCGCGACGAACTCGGCTGTCCCCTTGCGATCGAGGAATTGAATGGGCTGCCGCTGCTTTGCGAGCGCCTCCTTGACGGATGCATCGCTCATCGTCGTGCGGCACGCCGCTTCAAGTTTCGCGAGAATGGGTTCAGGCGTCCCCTTTGGGGCGAACATCGTGTTCCAGATCGAGAACTCGATATCGTAGCCCGCCTCTTTCATCGTTGGCACATCCTTGTAGGTGGGGATGCGCTCCTTCGCGTAGATGGCAATCGGCGTCAAATTGTACTGAGGCACGAGGTTCGGCTGATCCGTGAAGAGATCAACGGTGTCCGTCAGCAGGCCCTGCACAACGTCTGCGGAGCCCTTGTAGGGGACGTGCTTGATATCGATGCCTGCTGCTTTGCCAAACGCCAGCATGGCAACATGGGGGGTGGTGCCGGGGCCGGTAGAACCGTAGGGGATCTTGCCGGGCGCCGCCTTGGCTGCAGCGACGATGTCCGCGACCGTCTTGTACTTGGACTTCGGCGCTCCCATCAGAACGACCGGACTGTCGACGAGCTTACAGATGGGATCGAAGCTGTCGTAGCTGTAGTCGAGCTTCATACGATGCGGCTGCAGCGTGATCGGCCCGATCGGGCTGATGAGGATCGTATAGCCATCCGGTGCGGCACGTGCAGCTTCAGCCGTGCCGAGCGTCCCGGCAGCACCGGGTATGTTCTTTACAACGGTTTGGCCGCCAAGCGCCTTCTGGAAAGTATCCTGCAGGCCGCGCGTCAGCAGATCCGTGGCACCGCCGGCGGTCCACGCCACGATGATGGTCACGGGTCGTTCGGGGTAGGCTGCTTGTGCCGGCGTGCCGAGTGCGATCGCCATCGGAGCCAGTGTGCAAATAAGCGTACGCGAAAGCCGCTTGAAGCGGGTCATCCTGTTTCCTCCAGATGTCTGCGCGCGTTGGCGCCTTCCTAAGCTCAGCGTGAGCCTAGTCGGCGCTCCGGGGCGCGTCAAAAGAATATCGATCTACGGAATTTTTGTTCCGCGGAGCGGAACTTGAGCGATCCAGGTTCGAGAGTTGACCTGCACTCAGGCGAGACCTTTGGCGCGCAGCTCGCGGAAGTGCTCGATCGTGCGCCTCACGCCTTCGCCGAGCGGCGTCCGAGGTCTCGGGCCGATGACCTTCTCGAGCGCCGCCACATCGAAGCCCGATGTCGGCGAAATCCGCTCGGGGCCGTCCGCCTGCACATCCGACTGCGGTGCGTTCGCTCGAATTGCCGCGACGATATCGGCCGTGCTTTCGATCAGGTCCGTCATGTCGGTGAGATGCGCGCCGCTCCACTCGCTCGCGATGACGCGGACGAACATCTCCGCGATATCGTCGGCGAACTGGAAGCACGTCGACGTCGTCCACGGCACGGTATAACTCTCGCCGAGCGCGGCAGCGCGCATGGCGCTCGTGACGGCGGACGTCTCGCCCTGATCGCGGCCGATGCCGTACACGACGTGCGGCCTCAAGCCGAACGAGGCAACGCCGAAGTCCTCGGCATAGAGGCGAGAGATCTCCTCGTCAGCGCGTTTGAACACGCCGTAGAGATTGGCCGGCGCGTTGGCGGCGCCGCGCGGCTTGGCGGCAACCGAGCTCGTGTACACGACACGCGCGCCGACGCTCCGCGCGGCTTCGAGCACGCCGACATGACCGACCACATTGACCTTGGCGCCGGCAATGGGGTTCGCCTTGCAGGCGGGGATCTGGAGGGCGGCGAGATGCAGGATGGTGCTGGCTGCATATTGTTCCGCAATGCGAGACATGAGGCCGTCACTTGTCAAATCGGCGCGTTCCCAGACGATGCCCTGAGGTGCCGGCCCTTTCATGACCTGACGCAATCGGGTTTCGTCGCGCGCGATATCGATGGCGACGACCTTGTGGCCGCGTGCGATGAGTTTCGGCAGTATCCATGCGGCCAGGAAGCCTGACGCGCCGGTTACCACGACGGTGCTGTTGCTGCTTGTCATATGCGTCCTCGTATGCCATCTCGCATCCCGATGCGGATGGTATCGCACCTCGGGCGATCATAAATCCACCATTTCGCATGGCGAAACAGAATTTGGCGCTCTTCTCATCTGGAGGCTTTGCGGCGCATGGTCAAGACCAACGAGCTCGTCGTCAACGCCCTCGTCGAAGGTGGCATCACGCACGCCTTCACGCTGCCGGGTCTCGGCATCACGTGGTCGCTTCCTGCCTTCAAGGAGCAGGAGAAGAAGATCAACGTCGTGCTCGCGCGATCGGAGTGGATTGCCTCCGTCATGGCGCAGACCGCGGGACGCCTGCTGCGGCGGCCGTCGGTGCTCATGGGACAGGGCCCGTGGATCACGACGATCGGCGGCATGGGCATTCTCGAGGCGCACTTCTCCGGTTCGCCCATGGTGGTGCTCACGGAGACCTCGGACTACGACGGCTACGGCCAGATGGGCGTCTACCAGACCATGACCGGCGACTATGCCGGTGCGGACGCCATGGCGTCGCTGAAGCCGATCACCAAGTACAGCACGTACGCGACGGCGCCACAGGAAGCCGTCTATGGCGTGCAGATGGCGATCAAGCACGCGAGCCTGCCGCGCATGGGGCCGGCCGCCGTCGTGATGAAGACGCCGATGATCCGCGCCGAAGCACCGGCCGACATGAAACCCGTGCTCTATCCTTCCGCCGGCTATCACCGCTACACGCCGCCGCGTCCTGATCCCGCTGCGATCCGCAAGCTCGCGGAGATGCTCGCGCGCGCCGAGCGGCCGCTCATCATCGCCGGCAACGGCGTCACGATGACGGAGACGGGACAGGCGCTGCAGGATCTGGCGCTTGCGAGCGGCATCGCGGTTGCCACGAGCTACAACGGCAAGGGCGTGATCGCGGAGACGGCACCGATCGCTGTCGGCATGCTCGGCACGTGGGGACATGCGTGCGCCAACCGTGCGGTCGCGGCTGCCGATCTCGTCGTCATGCTCGGCGCGAGCATGGGGCCGGATTACACGCGCTTTCGCGATCCCGCGATGATCCGGCCCGGTGAGCAGGCGCTTGTGCAGGTCGACATCGATCCGCGCAATGCTGGCTGGGTCTATCCGGTCGATCATGCCGTCACTGGCGACGTCACAGATGTGCTCGCTGAGCTCGCCAAGCTCGATCTCGGTGCAGCCAAGAAGGCCGCGCGTCTCGCGCACATCGCGTCGCTGCGCGACAAGTGGGACTTCGATCGCCTGCCGGCGCTCAAGGCCGGCCAGGGCAGCGTGCATCATGCCGACATCATCAAGGCCATGCAGGGCTTCATGGGCCAGGATGACCTCATCACGCTCGATGCCGGCGCCAATCGCATCTGGGCCACGTTCGGCCTCCGGAGCACGCATCCGCATCAGTTCCTCGTTGCCGGCGGCACGGGGGCCATGGGATGGGGCGCGCCGGCTGCCGCTGCCGCCAAGCTCGTGCTGCCGAAGCGGCGCGTGACGTGCCTCGCCGGCGACGGCGGTTTCATGATGACATTGCAGACCATCACAACGTGTGTGCAGCAGAACCTTGATGTCGTGTACATCGTCGACAACAATGCCGGCCTCGGCATGGTGCGCGACAATCTCGGAGCCAATCGTATTGCCGTTGATTTTGCCGACTGTGATTTTGCGAAGATTTCAGAAGGCCTCGGCGGGCGCGGCATGACCGTGACGCATCCGGACCAGCTTCGCGATGCCATCGAAGAAGGCCATCGCATGAAGGGCCCGGTCGTCATCGACGTGAAGGTCGATCCCGAGGCCGGGCACAAGGAGGCATCCGACCATGCGCCGATTTGAGAACCGCTCCGCCCTCATCACGGCTGCGGCGAGCGGCTTGGGACTCGGCGTGGCGCGGCGTCTCGCGAGCGAAGGCGCGCGCGTCGTCATCTGGGATCGCGACGCGAAACTGCTCGCCGACGCGCTCAAGGAGGCGGCGGGCGCGGGGCTCGACATCAGCGGTCGCGCCCTCGACATGATGGACAAGCGCGCCATCGATCAGGCCGTTGCCGAGATGATCGACAGTCACGGGCGCATCGACATCCTCGTTAACAACATCGGCGGTTCGCTTGCCGTACCCTTCCGCTTTCTCGAGCAGTCCGACGAGGATTGGCAGAAGGTGATGGACGTCAACGTCAAGACGTGCGTGTGGGCGACGCGCGCCGTCATCCCGCACATGCAGAAGGCGCGCTATGGGCGCATCATCAACATGGGCTCGAAAGCCGGCCGCTTCGGCTCGCTCTTCGCGGGGACGCCCTATGTCGCTGCGAAAGGCGCCATGCAGGCCTTCACGCTGCAGATCGCGCAGGAGTTCGGGCCTGACGGCATTACCTGCAACACGGTGTGCCCCGGCGCGATCCTGACACCGCGCGTCGAGGCTTTCCTCAACGAACGCCACTCGCCGGAGGAGCGTGCGCGCGTGCTCGCGTCCATCCCGGTGCGGCGCCAGGGCCGCGTCGAGGACATTGCAGCCGCGATCGCGTACCTGACGTCGGAGGAAGCGGGCTTCGTTTCCGGCGCCACGCTCGACGTCAACGGCGGTCAGGCCATGTCGATCTGAGCGCGTCGCGGATCGCTACCGCGCCTTCGCGCCGTAGCTCGCGGTTGCAGCTTCGCGCGTGACATAGCCGTTCGCGATGTCGTCGGTGATTGCCTCTCGCGCGCGGCTCGATGGATCGCCGTAGCCGCCGCCGCCCGCCGTCACCAGACGGAACACGTCGCCCTTCGCGATCGCCTTGCCCGCAACCTTCGACGGCAGGCGCTCGATGGTGCCGTCGGCGTGCTGCAACTCGGCGAAGCTCGCTTCTCCCGGTGTGCCGCCCGCCAATCCATAGGGCCGCGTCTTGAAGCGATCGAAGTTGCACGCGAGGGTGCCCGCGGGCGCATCGATGCGGAATGCGCGAATGAGACCGCAGCCGCCGCGATGCTCGCCCGCGCCACCCGAGTCGGGCACCAGCGTGTAAGCCTCGAACGTCACTGGATACGTGCTCTCCAGCATCTCGACGGGTGCATTCGCGATGTTGTGCAGGCCGCAGGAAAAGCCGTTGGCGCCGTCGCCTTCGGGATGTCCGCCCCAGCCGCCGCACGTCAGGTCGAAGTACACCTGCCGCCGTCCGTCCTCGTGAAAGAGGTTGGTCGCATAGGCATAGCTCACGCCGTAGTACGCCGCCGGCACGCGGCCCGGAATGGCCTTCGCGAATGCGCCCATCACGGCATTGACGACGCGGTGGCCTATGGCCATGCGGTTCGCGACTGGCGCGGGCGAGCGTGCTGTCACGCAAAGCCCATCGGGCGCCACGATCTCGATGGGCTCATAGCAGCCCGCGTTCGCCGGGATCTCGCTGCCGATCGACATGAGAATACCGCAGAAGACGCCGGAGCCCGACATATTGCGCGTGCAGTTCACCGGGCCCTGCACTTGCGGCGACGAGCCCGAAAGATCGACCTTCAGCGTGTCGCCGCGCACGGTCAGCTCGACCGCGATGCGAATCTGCTTCTCGCGCTCGATGCCATCGTCGTCGGTGAAGTCCTCGAAGCTGTACGTGCCGTCCGGGATATCGCGGATCATCGCGCGCATCGCCATCTCGGACTGGCGCCGGATGCCCAGGCATGCTTGGCCGAGCCGCTCGATACCGTAGCGCCGCGCGATGCGATGGAGACCTTTCACGCCGATGTCGAGCGCGGCGAGCTGCGAGGCGAAATCACCGCCGACATTCGCCGGCTCGCGCGTATTGCGCAGCAGAAGCTGGATGACTTCCTTGTTGCGCCGGCCCGCATCGTCGAGACGCATCGGCGGAATGCGGAAGCCTTCCTGGTAGATTTCCGTCGCGCCGGCGTAGTAGCTGCCCGGTGCACCGCCGCCGACGTCGAGATGATGCACGAGCACGCCTGCGATGCCGACGAGACGTCCGTCGATGAAGGCCGGCTTGAATGTCAGAATGTCGTTGAGATGCTGCCCGCCCGAGTAGGGATCGTTGGTGATGATGATGTCGCCTTCGCGCCATTCGCCGAGTGGAATGTGATCGCGCAGGATGTCATCGAGACAGCTCGACATGGAATTGAGATGCACGGGAATGCAGGTCGCCTGCGCGACACTCTTGCCTTCGGCATCGAAGACGCACGTCGAATAGTCGAGCAGGTCGCGCACGACGCTCGAACGGCTGGTGCGCCAGATGGTGACGCCCATTTCCTCGGCAGCGGCGACGAGCGCATTGCGGATCACTTCGAGCTGGACGACGTCGAGAGGCTTCGTGTTCATGCGGCGTCTCCCGCGCGCTTGGTGGCAACAAGATCGCCGGTCGGCGCGGCAGCGAGCTCCCAGCCGGGCGGAATGAAGTGCGTCGCGTGCGCCTCCTCGATGATCGCGGGGCCGCTGATCTTGAGATCGGCCGAAAGCTTCGTGCGCTCGTGGACGGCCGCCTCGTGCCAGCGGCCCGCGGCATAGACGGGGCGATGGCCCTTGGCGGCACTCGATCCGGCGAAGGCAAAGGCGTGCTCGGTCGGCTTGGCGAGCTTGCCGGTTGCCGCGATGCGCACAGCGACGATCTCCGGCGTCACGTGCGTTTCGGCGTGGGCGTACTGCGCCTCGTGGGTCTCGTGGAAGCACGCGATCGAAGCCGCGAGCGCTGCTGCGGGATCATTCGCCGAAGCGTCGAACGGCACCTGGATCTCGTAGGCCTGGCCGGGATAGCGCATGTCGAGCGCGATCGGCAGGAGCTGGTCGGACAGCGCAATGCCGTCGCCTTCGAGGCGTTCTGCGCCCGTGCGACGAAGCTCGGCGCAGATCTCCGCGAGCACAGGAAGGGCATTCGCGTCGGCCTTCATGAGGCGCGCGCGGGCAAGTGCGTGCACGACGTCGGAATAGAGCATTCCCCAGGCGCTGAGCGTTCCCGGATCGCGCGGGAAGACCACGCGACCGATGCCGATCTCGTCGGCGGTATCGCAGGCATGGAGACCACTCGCGCCGCCGAACGAGAGCAGCGTGAAGTCCTCGGGATCGAGCCCCTTCTCGAAGAGCGACAAACGGATCGCGCCAGCCATATGCGAGACGGCAACCTGCAGAATGCCTTCGGCTGCGGCTTCGGGCGTGAGCGACAGGCGTGCCGCGACATGCGTCGTGATCGCCGTGCGTGCTGCGGCATCGTCGAGACGCATGGCGCCGCCGAGAAAGAATTGCGGGTCAATGCGGCCGAGCACGACATTGGCATCGGTTACCGTCGGCTCCGTGCCGCCGCGGCTGTAGCAGGCAGGGCCGGGCTTGGCGCCGGCGCTCTCCGGTCCGACGCGCAGGCGACCGCTCTCCTCGACGCGCGCAATGGAGCCGCCGCCCGAGCCGATGGTGCGGATCTCGATCATCGGGAGGCGCACCGGCAAGCCGTCGACCGTCCCCTCCGTGACGAGGCGCGTGCGGCCGCCGTTGACGATCGAGACGTCGTAGCTCGTGCCGCCCATGTCGACCGCGACGACGTCAGGCATGGCGAGGCGCTGGGCGATGGTCTCGGCGGCGAGCGCGCCGCCGCTCGGCCCCGAGAGCAGGAGCCGCGCGGGCAGCAGCGCCGCTGTCTCCGGGCTCATGACGCCGCCGTTCGATTGCACGAGATAGACCGGTGCCTCGAAGCCCGCATCTTTCAGTCGCGCCCTCAAGCGCTCGAGATAGCGGCGCACGACCGGCATGAGCAGGGCATTGAGCACGGTCGTCGATGAGCGCTCGAACTCGCGGATTTCAGGGCTCACTTCATGCGAGAGCGAGACGTCGAGATCCGGCGCGTATCTGGCGAGCAGCGCCGCGATGCGCTTCTCGTGCTCGGCGTTGGCATAAGCATGGAGCAGGCACACGGCAACGCACTGGATGCCGCCGGCCTTGAGCTTCTCCGCGAGGCGCTGGACCTCGCCTTCATCGAGCGGCATCTCGATCGCGCCGTCCGCGCGCGTGCGTTCCTCGATGCCGAGGCGCCAGGCGCGTGGGATGAGCACGACCCGCGGCTCGGCCTTGCTCGCGTAGACCTGTTTGCGGAAATGACGCCCGATCTCGAGCACGTCTTCGAAGCCCGCCGTCGTGATCAGCGCGCCCTTGGGCAGGCGCCGCTGCAGGACGGCATTGGTCGCGATGGTGGTGCCATGGAGGAGTGCGGAGATGTCGCTGAAGGCGAAGCCGACCTCCTTACCCGCCATGCGCAGGCCCGTGATCAACCCCTCGGAGGGATCGGCGGGCGTTGTCGGCGTCTTGGCGGCGAAGGTCTGGCCCGTCGCCTCGTCCAGGATCTCGATGTCGGTGAATGTACCGCCGATATCGACGGCAATGCGCACGGAGCGGCGCGATGCTGCAGGCTGCATCTTGAGTTCGGAACCTCGATTGGGCTGGCGCCGCAATCGCGGCGGGCGCCATTCTGCCGGGAAGATTTCGCGGAAGGCAATACGGCTCGTACAGCGCGAGCCTGAACGCGCAAGCCTAGAATGTGGAACGATAAAGGCCGGCGCGCCCCATCATGGGCGCATTGAGACCCGGCTTTCGTCTCAAAGTCCGGGTTAGAGTGCTCCTCAAGGTGATTCGTCATTGCCGTATCCGCCCACGGGCCGAATCGGCGATGATGGTCCGAAACGGGGATCAGGGCAGGTAGCACGCTTGGGGATGCGCTTCAGCAAGCTCACACTTCTCTTTCTCGGCGCAGCGGCGACCTGCGCGGGCGCCGGCGGAACGATTGCCCTCGAGCGGCTCGGCCTGCTGGCAGCTCTGCCGGAGCCGGCTCTGACGATCGCGAAACCGTCCGCCGAGGAGCCCATCCCGAGCCCCGAAGGGCCCGAGGGCGCTGACCGCTTCACGTATGTCTCTCTCGATCTCGGCGCGCTGCACTGGCCGGGGCCCACGGTCGAGGTCGTGGCGGTGGCGCCGCTCAAGACGCTCGCCGATGAAATCCCGCAGTCCTGGTCGACGGAGACGCGCGCCGAGCGGGTCATCCCGCTTCTGGAGCTGCCGAGGCTCGCCGTCCGCCCGCCCCAGGCCTCGGCCTGGAAAATGCCCAAGGCGAGCGCGCCGCTCCGCGACTACAGGCTCGCGCGCAGGCTCGCGGAGATCTCGCCCGGTGCGACGCGACGTCTCGAAGAGAAGTTCAAGTCGTCGAAGACCGCATGGCCGCCGGCGGAAGTCGCTTTCGTCACGATCAAGGACGAGAAGGCCGTGGAGCTGCACGCACGGTCCGAGGGCGGCGGTGCGTGGAAGCTCGTCCACCGCTATCCAGTGCTCGCCGCGAGCGGCAAGTCGGGCCCCAAGCTCGAGCAAGGCGATCGCCAGGTCCCTGAAGGCGTCTACAGCATCTCGTACCTCAATCCGGCGAGCCGCTATCACGTGTCGCTGCGCGTGAACTATCCGAATGCCTTCGATCGCCAGATGGCGGCCAAGGACAAGCGTAAGAATCTCGGCGGCGACATCATGATCCACGGCAAGGCCGTATCCGCCGGCTGCATCGCCGTCGGCGACGAGGCTGCGGAAGAGCTGTTCGTTCTCGCCGCCAATGTCGGGCTCGAGAACGTCAAGGTCGTCATCGCGCCGAGCGATTTCCGGCGCAACGGCCTTCCGCCGACGAACCCGGCGCAGCCTGAGTGGGTGCCGGGCCTCTATGCGCAGGTTGCCTCGGCCATGACGCCGTTCAAACCGAAGCCGAACCCGAACCTGCTCTCGTCATTCTTCGGAAATTGAACGCCGGCTTTCTCAGAACCTTTAAAGACTGCGAGCCGGCTGACCGGCTACTTGCGGCTTTCGCCTGATCGGCGTGCCGGTGCCGCCCGCGGTGTGCGCTCGGTTTTACCGCCGGAGCTTTCGCGCTCCCGCTCCGTTTCGTCGAAGCGCCGCAG
Organism: Pseudomonadota bacterium; assembly: GCA_023387235.1. Lineage (GTDB taxonomy): Bacteria > Pseudomonadota > Alphaproteobacteria > Rhizobiales > Hyphomicrobiaceae. Next base: position 7,976 of record JAEWIJ010000025.1, on the reverse strand, counting down.
CGAGGCTGCCGCCGCATTCTCGACGTAGGCCCTGAGGCTCCGCGCGGCCAGCTCGCCGTCGCGGCGCTCGATGGCGTCCATGACGACCGCCAGCTCGCGCCCGCTCTCCTCGAGGCGCCCCGGCACGGCGATGGCCAGCACACGCACGACATTTATCCGTGCGGTGAGCTTACGCAGCACGTCGCCGATCAGCTCGTGATCGACCACGTCCAGCATATGCTCGATGAAGCGCTTGGTCAGCACCACGATGCGCGGCACCTCGCCGGTCGCGCGCGTGATGCGCAAGTCCTCGTAGATGCGCCGCAGCGCGGCAATGTCGTCGTCGCCTGCGATCTCCGCGAAGCGCCGCACGAGGGCCGCTTCGAGCATGGCGCGCACTTCATAGATCTCGGCGATCTGCTTGCGCGTCATGCGTGCGACCACGGGCCCGCGCCGCGGCTCGACCTGGATGAGATGCTCGGCTTCCAGATGGCGCAGGGCCTCGCGAATGGAGGTGCGGCTGACGCCCATACGCTCGCACAACTCGCGCTCGATCAGGCGATCGCCCGGCTTGAAATGTCCCGCAATGATGGCATTGCGCAGTCGCTCCAGGACTTGATCGCGCCGCAATGGCGGTAGCTCAGTAAGGCGCAGGATATCACCGGTCATTCGTCCCTCCAGAGCGACGTCAGTATCGCCCGCCTGCCAGAGGCGGTCCATCGCTCCGCTGCAACTCGGTTTTGCGACGCACAAAATGGCGCCGCACACTGCCAAAACATTGATCGAAGCTCAAGTTGACATACTACCCTCTATCATGCAGTCATCTTGACTGCTGTCATACAAGAATATGACGGTAAAAAAGCGCCAACGTGAAGTCCCGGGAGAGCGGCCAATGTCGAGTGCAAAAGTGATGGATGAGGTCTCAGCGGACCGTATCCGCGCGCACGTCGAGAAGATCGTTACGGAGATCCCCCATCGCGCGGCGGGAAGCGCCAATGGCAAGCGCATGGCCGAGTACAGCCGCGATGCCATGAAGGCCAACGGCCTCAGCGACGTCGTCATGCACGAGCTGCCGGCGATCGTGTCCTTTCCCGAGCACGCCGAGTTCCGCGTCGAGAGCCCGAGCGAGATCGCCATCCAGGCCAACACGCTCGGCCACAGCATCAATACGACCGAGGAGGGCCTGCGCGGCGAGATCGTCGACGTCGGCGGCGGCGCCTTCTCCGACTACGAGGGCAAGGACGCGCGCGGCAAGATCATCCTGACCGAGCTTTCCTATTCGCCGGCGCGTCACGAGAAGCAGCGCATTGCCGGCATGAAGGGCGCGATCGGCGCCGTCATGATGAACTGGGGCCATCCCGAGAACGAGGCCGTGCCCTTCGGCTCGGTGAAGCCTGTCTGGGGCAATCCGACGCCCGAGAACGTCAAGACCGAGATGCCGACCATTCCGTGCATCGGCATTGCCCGCACGGCCGGCCTCAAGCTGCGCGAGATGTCCAAGAAGGGCCCGGTGCGCGTCTGGTTCCGCACGCATATCGAGAACGGCTGGCGCCCGATCCAGGTCACCGTCGCGCGGATGCCTGCGCCGGCAAGCTCACCCGAAGCCGACGATTTCGTTCTCGTTGGCGGCCACCAGGATAGCTGGCCCGGCGAGGCGGCGACCGACAATGCCGCCGGCAATGCCTGCAAGATGGAGCTTGCGCGCGTCTTCATGCAGCACCGCGACAAGCTGCGCCGCGGCATCACCTTCGGCTTCTGGACGGCGCACGAGACGGGCACCATGGCCGGCTCGGCCTGGTTCGCCGACCGCAATTGGGATGACCTGCGCAAGAACTGCGTCGCCTATCTCCAGATCGACCAGCCGGCCTGCGTCGGCACGACCCAATGGAACACGGCGTCGAATGCCGAGCTCAAGTCCTTCCACACGGCCATCGAGCAGAATCTGCTGACCAAGAAGTTCAAGTGGAAGCGCGCGGTCAAAACCGGCGACTCGAGCTTCTTCGGCCTCGGCATTCCCATGTTCCACGGCGAGGGCGCCTTCACCGACGAGGAGCTGGCCGCGACGGCCAATGCGACGCTCGGCTGGTGGCACCATTCGGTCGAGAACCGTCTCGACAAGATGGACTGGAAGCTCATGCAGGAGCACATCCGGCTCTATGCGGCCTACCTCTGGGAGCTGACGACGGCGCCGGTGCTGCCTTTCCGGTTCGTGCCGGTCGCCGAGCAGGTGATCGCGCGTCTCGAGGAGTTCAGGGAGCCGGGCAAGAGCGTCGGCCTCGACGGAGCTTCGGTGCGCGCGAAGGAATTCTACGAAGCCGCCGCCCGCATGGATGCCGCGGCCAGTGCCGAAGCGCAGCGGTTCGCGGCCGGCAAGGGCTCGGAGTCTGCGGCGCAGCTCCTCAATCGCGCGATGAAGCGCCTGTCGCGCATTCTCGTGCCGCTGCAGTCGACGGCGATTGGTACGTACGGCCATGATCCGTACGGATACACGCCGCAAACGACCATGATCCCCTGCCTGTATGATCTCACCGCGCTCGGCAAGTTGCCGGACGGCGAGCAGCGCTGGATGCTCGAGACGAAAATGGTCCGCGCCCGCAATCGCGTCGCTGATGCCTTGCAGGACTCCGCTGCCCTGATCGATGATACGCTGGCGCAGTTGAAGTAGGGAGCCGCCCCATGGCCCGTCGTATTGTCTACCAACTCGTCGCGCCCATGGAGAAGACACTCGGCACCTCCGAGATCGAGCGTCGGCGCGACTATCTCCAGCGCCACGCCGGAGCGGACACCGAGATCACGGTGCAGAGCGTGCCGGAAGGCTATGTGTCCATCGAGAGCGAGCGCGACGCCGTCATGGTCGCGCCGCATCTCATGGCCGGTCTGAAGAGAGCGGAGACCGAAGGTGCCAGCGCCGGCATCGTCGGTTGCTTCTCCGATCCCGGCCTCGATGCCATCCGCGAGACGGTGACGATGCCGATCGTCGGCCCCGGTCAGTCGGCCGTGACGCTCGCCCTGCAACTCGGCGAGCGCTATTCGATCCTCTCGCCACTCGACAGCGGCGCCAAGCGCGCGGCACCGCGTCTTCGCGCGCAGGGTCTCAGCGAGCGTCTCGCGTCGGTGCGCGGCGTCGGCGTGTCGGTCGTCGATCTCGCGCGCGGCGGCAACGATGCCTGGGACCGCATTGTCGCGACGGGGCGGCGCTGCATCGACGAGGATGGTGCCGATGTGCTCGTCATGGGCTGCATGAGCATGGCCTTCATGGGCGTCGAGCGCGAGCTTTCGCAGCGGCTTTCCGCACCGGTCGTGAGCCCGGTCCTTGCAGCTCTGAAAACAGCCGAGACGCTCCTCGATCTCGGCCTCGCTCATTCCCGGACGGCGTGGCCCTCGCCGCCCGACAAACCTTATCTCTCGTGATCGCCTGGCTGCTGAACAGCAACTCTTAGTTGGAGGGAAGTCATGAAGCGCAGAACATTCCTCGTTGGAACCGGCGCCGCCGCCGCGACGGCTGTGATCGGATCGCCCATCGCGCTCGCTCAGCGAAATGCCAACGAGCTCATCTGGGCCGACCAGCTCCCCGGCAACCTCGATCCTCATGCCGTGTTCGACGTGCCCATGCAGGGTTACATGGTCAACGTCTACGATACGCTCTATGCCTACGAGGGCAACCCGCCGAAGCTCGTGCCGTGGCTCGCGACCGGCCACACGGTTAGCGAGGACGGCCTCACCTGGACCTTCAAGCTCAACGACAACGTCAAGTTCCACGACGGAAGCCCGCTCACGTCGGAGGATGTCGTGTGGAGCTTCCAGCGCCTGCTCGGCATCAAGCGCGGCGCGGCATCGGCTTTCCTTCCCGTGCTCGATCCGAAGGATGTCACCGCGCCCGACAAGACGACGGTCGTCTTCAAGCTCAAGCACGCGTACGTGCCATTCATGTCGGCGATCCCGCTCGTCGCGATCGTCAACCGCCGCGTGATCGAGCCCAACGTCAAGGACAACGACTGGGGCGCGGCGTGGCTCTCGTCGCACTCGGCAGGGTCCGGCGTCTATGTCCTTGATCCCGAGACATACCGGCCGGTCCAGCAGGCCGATCTCAAGCGCAATCCAGATCACTTCAAGGGTTGGGGGCACAACAAGCAGCCCGTCGAGATCGTGCGCCGGCGCAACATTCTCGAAACGACGACGCGTATCAATGCACTCATCAAGGGCGAGATCGACGCAACCGACAGCTACCTACCGACCGACCAGGTCGAGCGTGTCATGAAGTCGAAGACGGCGACTGTGTCGCAGGACGAGTCCATGCGCGTGATGGTCCTGCGCATGAACAACATGAAGGCGCCGCTCGATAACGTGAACTACCGCAAGGCGCTGAGCCACGCCTTCAACTACAAGGGATTCATCAGCGGCGTGCTCAAGGACTACGCCGTGCGCAATGCGGGCCCCATTCCTGCAAACCTCTGGGGTGCGCCCAAAGACCTGCAGCCTTACGACTATAGCCTCGACAAGGCCAAGGAGCTGCTGGCCAAGGCCAAGGCCGAAGGCGCGCCCATCGACCGCCCGATCGAGATCCACATCCAGCAGCATCTGGCGCAGACCACGCAGGCTGCCCAGATCCTCCAGCAGGACCTGCGCCGCATCGGCGTGACGCTCAACATCGTGCCGAACCTCTGGCCTCAGCTCACGGCATCGACGGCCAAGCCGGACACGACGCCCGACATGTGGGTGCACTGGGTTTCGACATACTTCGTCGATCCCGAGAATTGGATCGGCCAGATGTACGATAGCTCCTTCCACGGTACGTGGAAGGCCTCGTGCTGGTACAAGAATGAGAAGGTCGACGCGCTTCTGCGCGAGGCGCGCCGCCTCTCGGATCAGGCAAAGCGGACCGCGCTCTACGAGGAAGCCTCGCGCATCGTCGTCGCCGAGGCTGCCGACATCTGGATCTACAATACCATCGAGCTGAGAGGCCTCTCCAATCGCGTGAAGGGCTTCCAGTTCACGCCGGTCGGCTCCGGCGCCAACTTCCGCATCATCTCAGTGACCGGTTGATGGCGCACAATCACGGAGCACGAGAAGCACGATGACGCGGTTCGTCCTGCGGCGGCTTTTGCTGGCGCTTCCCGCTCTTTTCGGACTGCTCGTGCTCACATTCATCATGCTGCGCGTGCTGCCGAGCGACCCCTCGGCAGCACTTGCGGGCGAGAACGCGACGCCCGAACAGATCGCAGCCGTGCGCAAAGCCTATGGCTTCGACGAGCCGCTCTGGAAGCAGTTCGCCATCTATGTCGGGCAGGTCGCGCGCGCGGATTTCGGTAATTCCATCATCTCCAACCGTCCGGTCGTGAGCGATATTGCCTGGCGCCTCCCGGCGACCATCGAGCTGACATTCGCATCGCTGCTCTTTGCGGCCCTTGTCGGCATACCACTCGGAACCATGGCCGCCGTCTGGCACAACTCGCCATTCGATCATGTCATGCGCGTCGTGACCGTCGGCGGTTTGGCGATCGCCTCCTTCTGGTTCGCGATCATCCTCCAGATCGTCTTCTCCATGGATCTCGGCTGGCTACCGCTCAGGGCCCGCTATCCGGACGGTGTCCCACCACCGACAGACATCACCGGCCTCTATCTCGTGGATAGCCTGCTGACCCTGCGCTTCGATCAGTTCTGGGTCTCTCTCCAGCACATCATCATGCCGGCCTTCACGCTCTCGCTCGGCGGCCTTGCCTCCATTGCGCGCTTCACGCGCGCCGGCGTGCTCGAGACCATGCAGAAGGACTTCGTGCATTACGCCGAGGCCGCTGGATACGCCCGCAAGCGCATCATCTGGGTCTACGTGCTGCGCAACTCGGTCGTGGCGGCAACAACGCAGATCGGCCTCCTCTTCGGCACGCTCATCTCCAGTGCGGTCGCCGTCGAAGCCATCTTCGACTGGCCCGGCGTCGGCTCCTATGCCGTCAGTGCCATCCTGACCTCGGACTACAAGGCCGTGCTCGCCGTTACACTGATCGTCGGCGTCGTCTATGCCGTGGTCAACATCATCGTGGATGTCGTGCACGCCATGCTCGATCCGCGCGTCGCCGAGACGCTGTGAGAGCGCACGGATGCTGATCCTCAAGAAATTCCTGCGCGATGTTCCGGCGGTCCTGGGGCTCCTGATCATCACGGCGGTGTGCCTCATCGCCGCCTTCGCGCCGCTCCTCATCCCGGATGCCGATGCCGTCTACTTCGGCAACATCATCGACCGCCTGAAGCCGCCCTCCGCAGAGTACTGGTTCGGCACCGACAATCTCGGCCGCGACGTCTTCGCGCGCGTCATCATGGGAACGCGCGGCGCGCTGATCGTGGCGCTCACCGTCGTTGCGCTCGCCATCGCCATCGGCGTGCCGGCGGGCCTCTATGCCGGCTACACCAACGGCTGGGGCAGCGAGATCATCATGCGCGTCACGGACGTGTTTCTCGCCGTGCCGCAGCTCATTCTGGCGCTCGCCATCGCGCAGCTCATGGGGCGCGGTCTCGAAAGCGCCATGGCGGCGCTCGCGCTCACGTACTGGCCGTTCTTCTGCCGCACGGTCTACGGCGAGGTGCGCCGCGTGCGCAATGCGCTCTTCGTCGAGGCTTTGCAGGGGCTCGGCGCCTCGACGTCGCGCATTCTGTTCGTGCACGTGCTCCCGAACGTCGCCTCACCGATCATCGTGCGCGCGACCATCGGCATGGGCTTCACGATCCTGACGACCGCCGTGCTCGGCTTCCTCGGCATTGGCGCTGCGCCGCCAAGCCCGGACTGGGGCCTCGCGATCGCCGAGAGCCGCGAATATCTGCCTGAGTCCTGGTGGGCAGTGACCTTTCCCGGCCTTGCCATCTTGGTCACTGTGCTCGGCTTCAACCTCTTCGGCGATGGTCTGCGTGATCTCGTCGATCCGCGCCTGAGGCGTTCGCGATGAGACACGAGAAGCCAGCTCCGGTTCTCGAGGTGCGCGATCTCTCCGTGTCGGTTGGCACGGACGAAGGCGAGGCGCGCATTCTCGACAATGCCGGCCTCGCACTCATGCCGGGCTCGATCCACGGCGTCGTCGGCGAATCCGGCTGCGGCAAGTCCACGCTCATCCGCTCGATCCTCGGCATTCTCCCGAAGCGCAGCCGTGCGACGCAGGGCGCGATCATGCTCGGCGAGCGCAATCTGCTCGAGCTGCCGGCCGACACGCTGCAGAGGGACGTGCGCGGGCGCGCCATCGGCTTCATTCCGCAGGATCCCTTCCAGGCGCTCAATCCCGTCTTCCGCGTCGGCACGCAGCTCCTCGAAACGATCCGCTCGACCGGCACCGAGAGCCGCGACGCGAAGAAGGCGCACATCATCTCGCTGCTGAAGGCGGTGCAGCTCCCTGACGCCGAGCACGCGCTCGACCGTTATCCGCATCAGTTCTCCGGCGGCCAGCGCCAGCGTCTGCTGATTGCCGCCGCACTCGCTGCCGCGCCCGGCATCATCCTCGCCGACGAGCCGACGACCGCGCTCGACGTCACGACCCAGCTCCAGATTCTGAAGCTGCTGCGCGGCCTCGCCATGGAGCGCGGGCTTTCCATGCTCTTCGTTACGCACGACTTCGGCGTCGTCGCGCAGCTCTGCGATACGGTCACGGTGATGTATGCGGGCCAGACCGTCGAGACCGGTCCTGTCGCGCAGGTGCTGAAGGCGCCATTCCACCCCTACACGCAGATGCTACTCGCCTGTCATCCCGAGCGCGCCGAGACACTCGCCGGCATTCCGGGCGCCGTGCCGTCGCCGCTGAGGCCCCCGCCCGGCTGCCGCTTCAATCCGCGCTGTCCGAGTGCGCGCGCCGAATGTAGCGCCGGCCAGCCGCCACGCGTCGCGCCGCAGCCGGGTCATGCCGTGCGCTGCGTGCTTCATCTCGATGAGGCGGCGGCATGAGCAAGAACGAACCCGCACTTCTGGAGATCGAGGACCTCGTCACCGAGTTCGGCGGCGGCAAGGCCTTTCTCGGCAAGCG
>JAEWIJ010000078.1 GCA_023387235.1 Pseudomonadota bacterium | reverse complement strand
GAGGTCGTCGAGCACGTGCCGGACGTCGCGGCCTTCCTCGCCACATGCTCGAAGCTCGTGCGGCCGGGCGGGCTGATGATCCTCTCGACCATCAACCGGACGCTCAAAGCCTACGCGCTTGCCATTGTCGGCGCCGAGTACATCCTGCGCTGGCTGCCCGTTGGTACCCACCAGTGGGAGCGCTTCGTCACGCCCGACGAGCTGGTTCGCCACGCAGGGGCCGCCGGGCTTTCGATGGGGTCCCGCGAAGGCCTCGTCTACAATCCCCTCACCGATGTCTGGTCGCTCTCGCAGGATCTCGACGTCAACTACATGGCCAGCGCAGCCCGGCCAGCTTAGCGCGGCCCTTGCGCCCGCCGGAGCCCGCACTTAAGACTTTGGGCAGCCACCATCTACAAAACACATAAGGAATCGCCGATGCCGGGGCCCCTCTCGCACATTCGTGTTCTGGACCTCACGCGTGTACTCGCTGGTCCATGGTGCGCGCAGAACCTCGCCGATCTCGGCGCTGACGTGACAAAGGTTGAGCGGCCAAAAAAAGGTGACGACTCCCGCGCCTTCGGCCCGCCCTGGGCGAAGGACGCGAACGGCAAGGAGACGACGGAGTCGGCGTACTTCATGTGCGCGAACCGGGGCAAGAAGTCGATCACGATCGACGTCTCCAAACCCGCCGGCCAGGCCATCGTGTGCGAGCTCGCGAAGAACGCCGATGTTTTCCTCGAGAACTACAAAACCGGCGACCTGAACCGCTACGGCCTCGGCTACGAGGACATCAAGAAGATCAATCCCAAGATTATCTACTGCTCGATCACAGGTTTTGGACAGACCGGCCCATACCGCGAGAAGCCCGGCTACGACTTCATGGTCCAGGGCATGGGCGGCTTCATGAGCGTGACCGGTGAGCGCGACAACAAGCCGGGCGGCGGTCCCCAGCGCGCCGGCGTGCCGATCGTCGACATCATGACCGGCATGTACTCGACCATTGCGGTATGCGCCGCGATTGCACATCGCGCCGAGACTGGTGTCGGCCAGTACATCGATATGGCGCTGCTCGACACGCAGGTCGCCATCCTCGCCAATCAGGGCGGCAACTTCCTCGCGACTGGCGAGCCCCCAGGCCGTCTCGGCAACACGCACCCGAACATCGTCCCCTATCAGTCGGTCAGGACGAAGGACGGCAACATCATTCTCGCCTGCGGCAACGACAATTTATTCAACAAGCTCTGTCAGGAAGCGGACGCGATGCATCTTGCCCGTGACGCGCGCTTTGCGACAAACGCCGCCCGCGTGACGAACCGCGATGCGCTCGACGAGCTGCTCGAGCCGATCATGATGAAGCGGACGACGGCCGAGTGGGTGAAGGCGCTCGAGGTTGCCGGCGTTCCCTGCGGGCCGATCAACAACCTCAAGGAGGTGTTCGAGGATCCGCAGGTGCAGGCACGCGGCATGAAGATCGAGATGCCGCACAAGACCGCCGGCAAAGTGCCGCTGATCCGTGGGCCGATGCGCTTTTCCGCAACGCCCGTCGAGCACAAGATCGGGCCGCCCGTCCTCGGCGAGCATACGGACGACGTGCTGAAATCGCTCGGCAAGTCGGCTGACGAGATCGCCAAGCTCAAGTCCGAGGGCATTGTCTGAGGCTCGGCAGCAAGCGGTGACGACGATGAACACAGCACCGCTCGGCTATCGTCCTTGCGTCGGCATCATGGCCGTGAACCGGGCCGGCCTCGTGTGGGTCGGCCGCCGCGTCATCGGTCGCGCGGGGAAGGAACGCGGCGGCTCGTTCGACCGCTGGTGGCAGATGCCGCAAGGTGGCATCGACGCCGGCGAGGATCCGCAAGCGGCCGCACTACGCGAGCTTTGCGAGGAGACCGGCATGTGTACGGTCTCGGTCCTCGGCCGCACGCACGACTGGCTGACCTACGATCTCCCGAAGGAGCTGCAGCCTGTAACGTGGGGCGGGAAGTATCGCGGCCAGAAGCAGGTCTGGTTCGCGGTGCGCTTTCATGGCGAGGAAAGCGAGATCAACATCGTTCCCGAGGGCCATGCGCAGGAATTCGACGCCTGGCGCTGGGCTCCGGTCGATGAACTCGTCGATCTAATCGTGCCCTTCAAGCGCGACGTCTATACGCGCGCGCTCGCCGAGTTGGCGCCCCACGCCCGGCCGGAATAGCTGGTAATCCCAGGCACCAACGCGATTCCTCCCCCTTGCGGGGGAGGTTAGGAGGGGGGGATTGCAGGCCGCTAGCTGTAGGGATTCCCCCCACCCCTAACCCCTCCCCGCGAGGGGGAGGGGGATCAAAGTTCTTCAGCCCCGCGCCTTCATGCCCTGCAGGAAGCGCACGCGCGTCGAGCCGGGGTCCATGTCGCGCTTGAACTTCGGGCCGTCCTCAGGTTTCACACGCAGCACGACGAAGCACGTGCCGTTGCTCTCGCGCAGCATCCGCGCGCCGGCCGCGATCTGGTCCTGCGTCTCGACGGTCATCGTGGACTTGATGCCGGCGCCGATGGCCATCTGCTCGAGGTCCACGCCGAGGCTGGTGTGGCTCTTCTGGTAGCCTGTCTCGCCGTAGTGGCCGTTGTCGACGCACAGGATGCGCAGGTTCGGCGGGTTCAGGATGCTCGCCGTTGCGAGCGAGCCGATATTCATGAGCAGTTCGCCGTCGCCGGTCGCCACCACCACTTTCTTGTCAGGCCGCGCAAGTGCCAGCCCGAGCCCCATGGACACGGCAGCGCCCATGGCGCCGGCCATGCCGTAATAGTTGGAGCCGTCATTCGTGATCGAGGCGAGATCCTTGGCGGTGCCCGCGAGGCCGCCGATAAAGAGGAAGTCCTCCTGCTTGCCGATGAGCTGGGGCACCGCGACGCTGCGGTCGAGATCGAACTTCGGGGCGGTTTTCGCCTCTGATGATTTGGCCATGTTTCCTGCCC
>JAEWIJ010000255.1 GCA_023387235.1 Pseudomonadota bacterium | reverse complement strand
GGCGCGCCTCGCGGCACGCCCGGCCATTGTTGAACTCAGATGGGATCCCAGGAAAAGACATCGCCCGAGCGGTCGAGCGGCGTCAAGGACGTGCGCATCGCGGGAAGCGCGTGCTCGGCGATCGTCTGCGGCGTCCAGCCCTCGGCGCGATGGACGCTGCGGATGGGGCGCGTCTGGTTGAAGAGATAGATCTCGTGCATGCGCGAAGCGAGGATCTGGCCCGAGACTTCCTTCGCGAGATCCGACAGCAGGAAGATCGCGAGCGGCGCGATCTTGTCCGGCGTCATCTTCTTGATGCGCTCGACGCGCGCCTGCTGCTCGGGCGTCTCGGTCGGGATGGTGCCGATCATGCGGCTCCAGGCAAAGGGCGAGATGCAGTTCGAGCGCACGTTGTAGCGCTGCATGTCGAGGGCGATGCCGCGCGAGAGGCCGACGATACCCATCTTGGCGGCCGCATAGTTCGCCTGGCCGAAGTTGCCGATGAGGCCCGACGTCGAGGTGAAGTGCACGAAGGCGCCCGACTCCTGCTCCTTGAAGTGGTTCGCAGCGGCGCGGCTCACATAGAAGGCGCCGTAGAGATGCACCTTGATGACCTGATCGAAGTCCACGATCGACATGCGATGGAAAATGCGGTCGCGCAGAATGCCGGCGTTGTTGATCACGCCGTCGATGCGCTTGAAGTTGTCGAGCGCACACTGGACGATCTTCTCCGCGCTCTTCGGTTCGGCGACGCTCTCGAAGTTGGCGACCGCTTCGCCGCCGGCCTTGCGGATCTCCTCGACGACTTCCTCGGCGGGCTGCTGACTGGCGGCGCCCTCGCCGTCGACCGTGGCGCCGAGATCGTTCACGATGACCTTGGCGCCTTCCTGGGCCGCAAGCATCGCCATGCCCCTGCCGATGCCGCGCCCCGCGCCGGTGACGACGACGACTTTACCTTCCAAGCAGCCAGCCATGGTCGGAGCCTTTCCTCTCGTATGTTTCTGGACCGGTTCGTGAATTTGATCCGGGCAAGCTGGCACGGACGAGGGAGGGCGTCAAACCGGGAACTGGTGTCAAAGTAGTTGACATGGAAATTTCACCCATCTAGTTTCCGCAGAAACCAGAATGGATCTCAGATGGCAAAAAAGTCGGAGCCCGCCCCTCTTACGGCCCACGTGGGATACTGGATGAGGTTCGTCTCGAACCACGTGTCGCGGGAATTTGCGCGCCAGCTCGAGGTCAGAGGCGTTTCTGTCCCGGAATGGGCAATCATGCGCGAGCTCTATGACGCGGAGCAGATCCTGCCGAGCGTGCTGGCGGAGCGCATCGGCGTGACGCGCGGTGCCGTCAGCAAGATCGTCGATCGCCTCGTTGCGAAGAAGATTGCCCTGCGCGTGAAGCCCGAAGGCGACGGCCGCCTGCAGGCTGTGCGGCTGACCCCGAGCGGGCGACGATTACTTCCGGGTCTCGCAGCCATAGCCGACGCCAATGATGCGAGATTCTTCGATCACCTCAAGCCCGAGCAGCGTGCCGAGCTGGTTCGGCTCTTGCGATCCGTTGCGGAGCGCCATGGCCTCAAAGGCATAGCGATCGATTGACGGGGCAGACAGCGCAGAAGGATGAAGCCCGTGGACACCACGAAAATTGCCATCGCCGAAGTCTGCATGCACGGTGCCGAAAGCGGCAGTATGGATTTCCCGCAGATCGTCATGACGCTCATCGATGCGGGCTTCGAGAGCTATTGCGTGGATTATCGCCGCAGCACGGCAACCTACTACATGTCCGATGGCGAGAGCGTCGAGCTGCCCGCGCCGGCGCTGCGCGGGCCTGTTGCGAAGACGTTCGACGCGGATGCCATCCAGGCCGCCATTCGCGAGGCGCAGACCAATGCACCGGGATACAGCTATCTCGGCTTCTGCGAGAAAGTGCGCGCCGCGGGTTGCGCGAGCTACACGGTCTCTTTTCTCGGCCGGCGCGCGGTGTATTCGGGGAGATCAGCAGAGGCGCACGTGGAGCATTTCCCGGCGGACCGCTGAGTGTCTCGAGCGAAGAGCTTGATGACGACCCAGACACCATCCGACGCCCCGACGCCGCTCCGTGTGTTCTCATATGTCAATTTGGCATATTGCGGAGGACTCGACCGCGGGAGTACACGATAGGCAATCCGGCGTTGGATTTCCTCCCGGGCGCACATCATGCCTGACGGCTCAGCTACTGCTCATCTTTTCCGCCCCAAGATCCTGACGGTCAAGGCGGAGGGCTACGGCCTTTCCGCATTCCGCAGCGATGTTCTTGCCGGGCTCACGGTCGCAATCGTCGCGCTACCGCTCTCGATGGCGATCGCCGTCGCCTCCGGCGTGACGCCGGAGCGCGGGCTCTATGCGGCGATCGTCGGCGGGTTTCTCGTCTCGGCCTTGGGTGGCAGCCGCTTCCAGATCGGCGGCCCGGCCGGCGCGTTCATCGTGCTGGTCGCTTCAACTGTCCAAGCCTACGGTCTGGATGGGTTGATGCTGGCGACGACGATGTCCGGCGTCATGTTGGCCGCCATCGGCTATGCGC
>JAEWIJ010000231.1 GCA_023387235.1 Pseudomonadota bacterium | reverse complement strand
CCGGCCTGATGCTGCCGCGCATCCAGGAAAGCGCGGCGCGGCGGCAATGGATCGCCGATCCTCTCCCTCATCACAACCCGCAGCCGAGCACCAAAGCCAAGACATCCCTTATCGCAACGGTCCCCGTCCTTTACGGGGAGAAGGTTAGGATGAGGGGCGGGAGCTTGCACTGACGTTTGCGTCTGCCGCCGCCCCTCACCCTGACCCTCTCCCCGCGAGAGCGGGGAGAGGGGATCTTGGGGTACTCGCGGCACGCGACCGATCACTTCCCCGCGGGAATACGCGCGATCGCTTTGATCTCGAAGTCGAAGCCCGAGAGCTAGGTCACGCCGACGGCCGTTATGTTGGTATAGGGTGGGCCTCCGAAGGCTTTGTTGCGCACGGCCAGGAAGGCATCGAGCTGCTTTTCGGGGTCCGTATGGAATGTGGTCACATCCACGATGTCGTCGAACGTGCAGCCCGCCGCCTTCAGCACGGCCGAGAGATTGTCGAAGGCAAGCTGGACCTGCTTCTCGTAGTCCGGCTCGGGCGAGCCGTCCGGCCGGCTCCCGACCTGCCCCGACACGAACAGCAAATCACCGGAGCGGATTGCCGCCGAATAGCGGTGCTTCTCATAGAGGGCGTGTCGCCCTGCAGGAAAGATCGCGTCGCGTTTGGCCATCTTGTGCTCCGTTGTCGCTGGGACTGTTCCGGGGCATATGGGGCCGAGGTCGGAGCAGGCAAAGCCAAGCGTGTTCACGTCGTGCAGCGGTCCGCAGCGCGCTCCAGATCATAAAAGGCGGGGTGTGGGGGCCCGCACACGGGTACGGCGGCATGCGGCCCTGCTCGCGCCGGAGGCGCCATCTGCCCCCAAGTTGACGCAAGTGCGTGCCCAGATGTGCCGCGAACTGCCATCCGAACGGGGGATCAACGCGCTTGTGACCGCCGCGCAACCGGAGCGGGCGTTGACAGGTTGCCTATCCGGCAGGATGGATACTTCCGACGTTAAACCCACGGCCCGCCACCTCCTGCGTGGCTGCTGAAATTCAGCCGTGCGATCAACTGCGAGGCGAGAACGACCATGCTGGCCACGTCGATGAATGAGGCGAGGCATCCCGGTGAGCGCCCCCACGAGCGCAAAGCGGACCGGCGGCGCAAGGCGCTCCGCCGCTTGTCCGTCGGCCTCCTTGGTGCGCTGGTCCTGAGCGCGGCCATCCCGGTCCTGGAAGCCACCGCGCGCAGCGGACCGCAGTCCGTCGCGCCCCTCGCCGAGAAACTGATCGACGCTGTCGTCAACATCTCGACGAGCCAGAGCGTCAAGGGCAAGCAGAGCGGCGTGCCACTCCCCTCGGTGCCCAAGGGTTCGCCCTTCGAGCAGTTCTTCGAGGACTTTTTCAATCGCAAGGGCAATTCCGACGATCAGCGCAAGGTTTCCTCGCTCGGCTCGGGCTTCATCATCGACGGCAAGGAAGGGCTGATCGTCACCAACAACCACGTCATCGAAGGCGCCGACGAGATCGTCATCAATTTCCACGACGGCTCGAAGCTCAAGGTCGACAAGGTCATCGGCAAGGACACCAAGACCGATCTTGCGCTCCTGAAAGTCACGCCGAAGAAGCCGCTACCCGAGGTCGCCTTCGGCAGCTCGAACGATCTCAAGGTCGGCGACTGGGTGATGGCAATCGGCAATCCGTTCGGGCTCGGCGGCTCGGTGACGGTCGGCATCGTCTCCGCGAAGCAGCGCGACATCAGCTCCGGCCCCTACGACGAGTACCTGCAGACGGACGCCTCCATCAACAAGGGCAACTCGGGCGGCCCGCTCTTCAACATGGAGGGCCAGGTCGTCGGCGTGAACACGGCGATCATCTCGCCGACGGGCGGCTCCGTCGGCATCAGCTTCGCCGTCCCCTCGGATGCCGCCATCTCGGTGGTCGACCAGCTCCGCCAATTCGGCGAGACGCGACGCGGCTGGCTCGGCGTGCGCATCAAGAGCATCACCGAGGACGTCGCCGAGACGCTCGGCGTGCGAGAGAACTACGGCGCGCTCATTTCCGCGGTGACGGCGGACAGCCCGGCGCAGAAGGGCGGCATCGAGGCCGGCGACATCGTCGTGAAGTTCGACGGCCGCGAGGTCATGACGACGCGCGGCCTGCCGCGTCTCGTTTCGCAGACGCCCATCGGCAAGACCGTCGACGTCGAGGTCCTGCGCAAGGGTGAGCGCCGCACGCTCAAGGTCACGGTCGCGCGTCTCATGGAGGACGAGACGCCGCCGGATAAACCCGCCGCCGACAATACGCCGCAGAGTGGCCAACTGATCGGGCTCGGCCTCGCGCCGCTCGATGAGACCTTGCGCAAACAGTTCGGCCTCGATGCCAAGACGAAGGGCGTGGTGGTGACGGAAGTCGATCCGCAGAGCCCCGCGGCCAAGCGCGGCATCAAAGTCGGCGATGTGATCGTCGAGGCCGGGCAGGATGCCGTGTCGTCCCTCGCCGACATTGAAGCCAGCATCGAGAAGATCCGCAAGGCCGGACGCAAAGCCGTCCTGCTGCGGGTCGAGGACGCCAAGGGCGAGCTCCGCTTCGTCGCCGTCCCGATCGAATAGTCTGCTATCTTTCCCCTCTCCCCGCACTTGCGGGGAGAGGGCCAGGGTGAGGGGCGGAAGCTCGCGCAGACGTCAGCGTATGCCGCCGCCCCTCATCCCGACCTTCTCCCCGTCAGGACGGGGAGAAGGGGAAGTTGTCACATATCTCAAACCAACATGCGCTCAGATGTGCGTAAGCTGCAGCTTTGCGGCTCCACAGGAACGCGGATCAAATGAGCGACGACGATAGCTACGAGAGCAAGGCAGCGGCCTTCGAGGCCGCCGACGACATCCCGATCAACCCTGATACCGAGCGCAGCATCGGCGCCGTCATCGCGCGCCGCTTCAGCCGCCGCGAGATGCTGAAGGGGAGTCTCGGCGTCACGGCATCGACGGCGCTCTTCGGCGCGAGCGCACTCGATGCCGGACGCGCGGCGGCGCAATCCCCGAATCCGGCCGTCGCCGAGTTCACGGAGCTCGCCGCCGGCGTCGACGAACGCCACCACGTCGCGGCCGGCTACGAGGCCGACATCCTGCTCCGCTGGGGCGATCCGCTCTTTCCGGGTATGGCACCGTTCGATC
>JAEWIJ010000215.1 GCA_023387235.1 Pseudomonadota bacterium | reverse complement strand
GCCCGCGCGCAGCTCCACGGCACGTACATCGTCGCCGAGACTGGCGATGGCATCGTCATCGTGGATCAGCATGCGGCGCACGAGCGTCTCGTGCTCGAACGCATGAAGGCATCGCTCGCGAACGGTGGCGTCAAGCGCCAGGGCCTGCTCATTCCCGAGATCGTCGACCTCGACGCCGACGAGGTCGCAGCCCTCGCCGAGGCGGCCGATCAGCTTGCCGAGCTGGGGCTCGTGTTGGAGCCTTTCGGCGCCGCGATCCTCGTGCGCGAGACGCCGGCGCTGCTCGGACAGTGCGACGTGGCGGCGCTGATCAAGGATCTCGCGCGCGAGGTTCTGACCGAGGGCACGACCGGTCTCCTGGAAGCGCGGCTGGATGCCATACTCGGGACGATCTCATGTCATGGCAGCGTGCGCGCCGGGCGTCGTCTCACAGGCCCCGAGATGAATGCGCTGCTCCGCGAGATGGAGGCGACGCCGCGCGCCGGCCAATGCAATCACGGACGCCCAACGTACGTGCAGCTCTCCCGCGCGGATATCGAGCGGTTGTTTGGGAGAAGGTAGTTTTCTCCTTCTCCCCGTCCTTACGGGGAGAAGGTCGGGATGAGGGGCGGCGATAAATGCTGACGTAGGCGTATGCCGCCGCCCCTCACCCTAACCCTCTCCCCGTGAAAGACGGGGAGAGGGGACTATGACGTGAACCGCAGCAGCACCGCCTGCGTATCGCCCCACGCGCGCTGATCGACGACATCGTAATGCATGGGCACCGCGACGCTCACGCCTTTGCGCTCTTCGAGCACGCACAGCGCATCCGGCGCGAGCCAGCCGCCATCCGCCAGCGCCGCCAGTGCCTTCTCGCCGAGGCCCTTGCCATAGGGCGGATCGAGGAAGGCGACATCGTACGGCTGCATGTTCCCCGCAGGCCCGAGATCGGTCGCGTCGCGCCGCCAGAGCTTGGTCACACCCGTCAAGGCAAAGGCTTCGATATTGCGCCGGATGAGGCCGCGTGCCTCCGCGGCTTCCTCGACGAACAGGCAGAAGGCCGCACCGCGCGAAAGCGCTTCGATGCCCATCGCGCCCGTGCCCGCAAAGAGATCGATCACGCGACCGCCGTCGATGCGCGCGACGGGATCGCCATGCAGGAGCCAGTTGAAGACGGATTCCCGCACGCGATCGGACGTCGGGCGGATCGCATCATCGCTCGGCGTCGCCAGATTGCGCCCGCGCAGCTTGCCGCCGACGATCCTCATGTCTCGTCCTTTGGCCTTTTCGCGCGGGACCGGCGGGCTTCCGCATCGTTCTCGCGATCCGTGAGGCCGAGCTCGCGCGCAAGTTTCGGACCGAGCTGATCGGCGATGACCTTGCGGCGCACGGTCTCGACGGCGCCCGGCTCGAGGTCGAGAAGCTGGAACGGGCCGTACGACACGCGGATCAGGCGATTCACGTCGAGCCCGAGATGGTTCAGGATCTTGCGCACCTCGCGGTTCTTGCCTTCGCGCAGGGCCATCGTGATCCAGATATTGTGGCCCTGCTCGCGGTCCATGGTCGCCTCGACCGGACCATAGCGCACGCCCTCGATCTCGACGCCGTTCTTCAGCTTGTCGAGCGCCGCCTGATCGACCTTGCCGTGTGCGCGCACGCGGTAGCGACGCAGCCAGCCCGTTGCCGGCAATTCCAGATGGCGCGCGAGCGCGCCGTCGTTGGTCAGCAGCAGCAAGCCCTCGGTGTTGAGATCGAGACGGCCGATGGACACGACGCGCGGCATCTCGGGCGGCAGCTTCTCGAAGACGGTCGGCCGGCCTTCGGGATCGCGATGCGTCGTCACGAGCCCGCGCGGCTTGTGGTAGCGCCAGAGCCGTACGGGCTCGGCATCGGGCAGCGGCTTGCCGTCGACCTCGATGCGGTCACTCGGGGAAACGTCGAGGGCCGGGCTCGCGATCTTCTTGCCGTTGACGCGGACGCGGCCTTCCTCGATCCATCGCTCCGCCTCGCGACGTGAGCAGAGGCCGGCGCGGGCGAGCGCCTTGGCGATGCGCATTTCCTCCGTCGGACGGCCCGAAGGCGGCGGCACGTTGCGTGGGCGCCGCTGCGGTGCCGGCACGTGCGGCGCGCGTTCCGGCTCAGGTTTGCGGTTGGCCGTCCGCGCAGGTTTTCGACCAGCGGCCGCCTCGCTCGTGCGCTCGCTCTTCTGCTCGCTTCTCGGCCGCGCGCCTGGCGGCCGCCCGTAGGCGCCGCGCGCACCGCCATCCCGAGGGCCCCGTGGGGGGCGGGCGGATCGTGGCGGGCGCATGGTTTCCAACTCCGGGCTTGAGGCGTCGCCGCCTTGGCTGTAGCCGTGAGCTTATGACATCCCCGAACGCGGCAAGCCATATGGATCGTGCGCTCGCGCTGGCGCGGCAGGCAGCCGCTCTCGGCGAGGTGCCGGTCGGCGCCGTGCTCGTAGGGCCGGATGGCGCGATCATCGCGGAGGCGCACAACCTCACGCGTACGCGCAAGGATCCGACGGCGCACGCGGAGATGCTGGTCGTTCAAGCGGCGGCGCAACGCCTGCAGTCCGAGCGCCTCACCGGCTGCGATCTCTATGTGACGCTCGAGCCGTGTCCCATGTGCGCGGCGGCGATCTCATTCGCGCGTCTGCGGCGCCTCTACTACGGCGCGGCCGATCCCAAGAGTGGCGGTGTCGAGTACGGGCCGCGCGTCTTCAGCCACGCGACGTGTCACCACGTCCCGGAGATCTACGCCGGCTTTGGCGAGATCGAGAGCCGGGAGTTGCTCGAGCGCTTCTTCTCCGCGCTCCGCGAGGACTAGGCGCCTCGTCGTCGTCATCGCCGAGCTCTGCCCGTCGCCGCGCGGCCTCGATGGCGATCAGCTCCGGCGCGGGCGTCATGGGATAGATGCCGTTGGCGGCGAAAAGATCGTGCAGGGGATCGCGATCGGCGACGACCGTGCGGTAGATCCAGCGGTAGCCCCACGTGCCGTCGGCAATGCGGTTCGCGCGCGCGCGGCCGATCACTTCGGCAGCCGCCTCCACCTCGAGCCAGCACACAACGAGATGGACGTATGTCTGCTCGTAGCTGCGCGCGCCCTCGGGTAGCCATATCGGGGCTTGTGGATAGCGGCGCACGAGCTCGTCGAAGACGGGCTCCACCGGATCGTGATCAGGGCCGCCGAGCAGCGAGAGATACCAGTGCATCTGCTCGTGCAGGTACGTGGAGAGAAGGAGATCCTCCGTTTCCGTGAAGCGCGTGCCGAGCGTCAGGATCGGGTGGCTGTAGGTCGGCCCCGCGGGGACGACTCGCACATGCCGCGTATATTCGAAGCGTTCGAGATCGTGGCGGCGGCGCAGCGCGGCGAGCCACGTGCGGATGCGCTCCGCCTCGCGCTCGGCTTCGCCCAAATCGATATCAATGCGGACGCCGTCGTCCGAGCCCGCCATCGCATCCCCCCACAGAATAGGGACAATGCCGGATAGACACGCAGGCGGGAATGTGGCGGGTGCAACACTGTGGATAAGTCGTTCCGTCCGGCGGTGCATGCGCCGCGGCAATCATGCTTGTGCTGATCGCTGCGCCGTCATAGCGTCTGGCAGCGGGCATCGCGTATCGCCGCGCAGCGGACGGCAGCGGGTCCACGATCACAAATTCGGTATTGCGTTTCGGCAGTTGGAACTCGCCGGAAACGAAAGGGTTTGCCCTATGCGGCGACCCTTGGCCGGCGCGTGCGCAGAGAGGTGTGCCATGAGAAATTGGCAGGTTCGAGCAACGGCGGGAACATTCGCAGCGCTGCTGATGATCACCGGTTCAGTTCTGAGCACGGCGCATGCTGCTGCGCCGGGTGCACTGGCCAGCAAGGACACGCTCACGCTTCCGAACGATGTCGCCGCGCTGCTCGACGACTGTAAGGACGACGAGATTATCGGTGCCGAGCGGCAGAGCTTGTGCACGGAGCTGGTCGGCAACACGCAGCTTCCTCCCGCCGTGCGCGCGGAGGCGCTGGTCTATCGCGGCATCATTCTGCTCGACGATGGCCACGTCAATCTCGCCATGGCCGATTTCGAAGCGGCGGTCGTGCTCAATCCGAACGATCCCATGGCCCACGCCTACAGGGGCGAGGTCTTCAAGGTCCGCAATCGGCCGGCGGATGCGCTGGCCGCCTATGACACGGCGGTTTCTCTCGATGGCGACAGCGCCGATCTCTTCGCAAATCGCGGCGAGCTTCATCGCCAGCTCGGCGCGAGCGACAAGGCGCGCGCCGACTTCGAGGCCGCGCTCAAGATCGAGCGCGACCACCGCACGGCAATGGCCGGATTGAAGGCACTCACCAGGAAGAAGTAGCCCCTCGGTGCGGCGCGTCAGTGGGGCGTCGTGGTGTCCTCGCCGCCTGCCTCCCGCCGGCGCTGACGGGCGCGCCGGTCGAGCATGTTCAAGCCTTCGATGAGAGCCGAGAAGGCCATGGCGGCGTAAATGTAGCCTTTCGGCACGTGCGCGCCGAAGCCCTCCGCGATCAGCACCGTGCCGATCATGAGGAGGAAGCCGAGCGCCAGCATCACGATCGTCGGGTTGCGGCCGATGAAGTCCGCGAGCGGGGTCGCGGCCACCAGCATGGTGAGCACGGCGATCACGACGGCGATGACCATGATCGGCACATGCTCCGTCATGCCGACGGCCGTGATGATGCTGTCGATGGAGAACACGAGATCGAGCAGCAGGATCTGCACGACGGCGGCGCCGAAAGTCATGCCGGCGACATTGCCGCCGTAGGCGTCGGGATCGGGTTCGGCATCGACGCGGTGGTGGATTTCCTTGGTCGCCTTCCACACGAGGAAGAGACCGCCCGCGATCAGGATCAGATCGCGCCACGAGAAGCCCTGTCCGAAAATGGTGAAGATAGGCGCAGTCAGCTTGACGATGATCGCGATCGTGCCGAGCAGCAGCAGACGCAGGATGAGAGCGCCGCCGATGCCGACCCGGCGCGCCGTGACGCGATGCTCTTCCGGCAGCTTGTTGGTCAGGATCGCGATGAAGATGAGATTGTCGATGCCGAGCACGACCTCCATCACGACGAGGGTAACGAGGGCGGCCCATGCCGCCGGATCGGCGGCCAGCGCGAGCAGGTAATCCATCAGAGGAGGGGCCCTTTCAGGTCCATCGGGTGCGGATCAGGAGACGCGGGAATTGGGAGGATGTGTGGTCTCGTCTGCGCTTCTGCAAGGGGGGAAAGCCCCCGTCAGCGCATAAGCTCTTTCATCGCCTTGTCGAGGCCGTCGAGGGTCAGCGGGAACATGCGCCCTTCCATGAGATCGCCCATGAGCTTGATCGAGGGCGTCCAGCTCCAGTGCTGCTCGGGCACCGGATTGAGCCATACGGCGTGCTCGTAAATGCCCGTGACGCGCTTGATCCAGGCGGCGCCGGGCTCCTCGTTCATGTGCTCGACGGAGCCGCCGGGTACCGTGATCTCGTAGGGGCTCATCGACGCATCGCCGACGAAGACGACCTTGTAGTCGGCCGGATACTTGTGCAGCACGTCCCAGGTCGGCGTGCGCTCGGTCCAGCGGCGCTTGTTGTCCTTCCACAGGAACTCGTAGAGGCAGTTGTGGAAGTAGAAGTACTCCATGTGCTTCATCTCCGCGCGGGCGGCGGAGAAAAGCTCCTCGGCGAGCTTGACGTGGTAGTCCATCGAGCCGCCGATATCGAAGAACATCAGAACCTTCACGGCATTGCGCCGCTCGGGCCGCATCTGGATGTCGAGGTAGCCCTTGCGCGCCGTGCCGCGGATCGTGCCGTCGAGATCGAGCTCGTCGGCCGCGCCTTCGCGCGCGAACTTGCGCAGGCGGCGCAGCGCGACCTTGATGTTGCGCGTGCCGAGCTCGACCTTGTCGTCGAGGTCCTTGAACTCGCGCTTGTCCCACACCTTGAGGGCGCGGAAGTTGCGGTTCTCCTTCTGGCCGATGCGCACGCCGGCGGGGTTGTAGCCTTCCGCGCCGTAGGGCGATGTGCCGCCGGTGCCGATCCACTTGCTGCCGCCCTGATGGCGGCCCTTCTGCTCGGCGAGGCGCTTCTTCAGCTCCTCCATGATCTTGTCCCAGCCGCCGAGCGCTTCGATCTTCTTCTTCTCCTCCTCGGAGAGATAGAGGCTCGAGATCGCGCGCAGCCATTCCTCGGGAATGTTGGCTTCCGCCGCGTCGCTCATCAGCTCGAGGCCCTTGAAGACGTGGCCGAACACCTGGTCGAACTTGTCGAGATGGCGCTCGTCCTTCACGAGCGCGGCGCGCGAGAGGTAGTAGAAATGCTCGACGCGCTGGTCGGCGAGGTCGGCCTGCAGCGCCTCCATGAGCGTCAGGTACTCCTTCAAGGTGACGGGCACCTTGGCGGCCTTGAGCTCATGGAAGAAGGTCACGAACATGCGCGGGGGCTCCGGCGGCGGATGATCGAGCGTTTATAGCAGCTTCACGCCGCTGCGGAATGCCGGATCAGGGGCGATCAGGCCGGCGCGCGCCGTTCTGCCAGCAGATTGACGATATTCGCGGCCGCGATCACGGCCCCGCCGATGAGCACGAAGGGGTCGAGCGCCTCGGCATAGACGGCCCAGCCGACGAAGGCGATCAGCGGCACGCGCAGATAGTCCATCGGCGTCACGATGGTCGCATCGGCGAGCGCGAAGGCGCGGGCGATGCAGTAGTGCGCGGCGAGACCGGCGAGCGCTACGACCACCAGCCAGCCCCAGGTGGCGGGCGTCGGCCACGAGAGACTGCCGAACGTCAGTATCGTCGTATAGATGCCCTGGAAGAGCGACAACCAGAACAGGATCGTGAGCGGTCGCTCGGTCCGCGTGAGCTGCTTCATGGCGATGTACGAGAAGGCATAGGCGACCGCGCAGGAGAGCGCCGAGGCTGTTCCCAAGCTGATCGCCATGCCCGTTGGCCGGATCACGACGAGCGCGCCGATGAAGCCCAGCATCACG
Source organism: Pseudomonadota bacterium (assembly GCA_023387235.1). GTDB lineage: Bacteria > Pseudomonadota > Alphaproteobacteria > Rhizobiales > Hyphomicrobiaceae. The sequence continues at coordinate 6,640 of JAEWIJ010000215.1, read as the reverse complement.
GCGGCGAAGCGCGGCAGCGTCATGCGCTCGCGCAGAATGAGCGGCGCCAGCAGCGCGACCCACAGCGGCGTCGTGAACTCGAGCGCGAAGACCTCCGCGAGCGGGATCTGCGTGATGGCCCAGAACCACGTGAATTGGCCCGCGAGATGCGCGGCATTGCGCCAGGCGTGCATCCCGATCCGCTGTGTCGCGACGAACGAGAGCCTGTGGCCCGTCGCAAGGGCAATGAGCACCACCACGGGGAGCGACATCCAGCTCCGATAGAAAATCATGTCCATGGTGGGGAGCGTGCGCATGGTCTCGCGGCCGGCGACGGCGAGCAGCGAGATCATGGCGAGCGTGCCCGCCATCCAGAGCGCAGCCAGCAAAGCCGCGTGCCCGGAGCGCCGAGATGTCGTGGCTTCGGAGGTCATCGGCCCGGCTTCATGTGGATGCAATGCGCGCTGGACGCCGTCGCTCGCCGCGGATGTTGAGGAGATTGGCGAGCACGACCACGATGCCGCCGCCGAGCACCCAGAAGTCGAGCGGCTCGGCGTAGAGCAGCACGCCGACGCACGCAATGAGCGGCAGGCGCAGGAAGTCCATGGGCGCGACGATGATGGTATCGCCGTAGGTGAATGCTTTGGCGAGCGCGTAGTGCGCGGTCAGCCCCAGAACGCCGACGACCACGATCCACGCGAATGTCGCTGCATCGGGAATGACCAGCCCCTGGTCGTAGCCGACGAGCCGGCCTGCGAACACGGTCGTGAGGCCGATCGCGACCTGCAGACCCTGCATCCAAAAGAGGATGGTGAAGGCGGAGTCCTCGCGGAGCATCCGCTTCGTAATGATCATGGAGAGCGCGTAGCCCAAGGCCGCGGCCAGGGCGAAAGGCGTGCCTTCGCTCAGTGAAATCACGCCCGGCCGCAAGACGACGAGCACACCGATGAAGCCGAGAACGGCCGCGCCGAGCCGTCGCGCGCTCAGTTGCTCGCCAAGCAGGAAGGGGGCGAGCAGCGCAACCCACAGCGGCGCGGTGAACTCGAGCGTGGTCAGCTCGGCGAGCGTCATGCGCGTCAGGGCATAGAGCCAGCAGAACTGCGCAGCGAAGTGAATGAGGTTGCGCGTGATCTGGAGGTCGGGACGCCGCGACACGAGGCTGCCGAACGAGATGCCTCGCGCCATCACGATGACCATCAGGATGGAGAAGCCGACGAATGTGCGCCAGACGGCGATCTGCAGGGCGTCGACCCCGCGGGCGGCGGCCCGACCGGCGACGGCCATAGCCGTGAATGAGACGATCGCCCCGGCCATCCAGACGACGGCCCAGAGAATGCGCCCGCGCTCATCCGGCAGCGCCCTGGTCTCGGCCCGCATTCCAGACTTCCTCCCCTCGGCGGCACAGGCCGTCTGCGTGGCGCCTTGTCGGCATTCCGCCATATATTCACACATGCGAATGTTCGGTTGCCGCTTTGTTGCGGCCACTGTATAAGGATTCCAGGCTGCCCCAACAAGGAAGCGCCGGGAGTCGCCATGCCGCCCAGCAGCTATGCGGACGCGGCGCAATCAAGGCGCGCGAGGATGCGGTGGAGGTTCCGCGGGCGTCCAGGGATGGGAGGCACGGCATGGCCAAGAAGCTCGTGATCATCATGGCGAACACCGATCCGCGCAATGGCGAGGAGCTCGGCGCGCCGATCTTCCAGGCTTCGGTGGCCGCTGCCATGGACTACGAGGTCGAGGTCATCTGCACCGCGACCGCCGGCCGCCTCATGAAGAAGGGCGTCGCCGAGAGCCTGGTCGTGAAGCCGGGCAGCCCCAAGAGCGTCTATGACTTCATCAAGGATGCGCACGAGGCGGGCGTGAAGTTCTTCTGCTGCTCCCCCAATCTCGATCTCTTCGACATGAAGCAGGAAGACCTGATCCCCGAGTGCTCGGGTATCGTCGGCGGCGCCTACCTGATCGAGGAGGTCATGGAAGGCGACGACACCAAGGTGCTGAGCTATTGAGGTTCGTGTGATGATCGAGAAATTCGCCAGTGTTCGCGGGGATCTTCCAAGCGAATTTCTCGATCTGAATCACACGAGCGACTCTATGAGTCTAGTGTCCCTTATGATTCCGAAGTTCGCTCGGGACACCGGTATCGAATTCAGGCGAACTTCGGAAGCGGGACACTAGGCTGATGTCCGACGCCACAGCGACGCGCGTTCAGGACTTCATCGGCGATCCGATCTCGGACAAGCCGCCGGTGCCGCGCGCCAAGCTCGAAGCCATCTTCCGCGACCTGCAGGAGGACATGCGCTTCGATCATGAGCTGCACGGCTGCTTGAACTGCGGCATCTGCACGGCCACCTGCCCCGCCGCGCACTATTACGATTTCTCGCCGCGCGAGATCGTCCAGCTCCTTTGGACCGAGAACCTCGAAGGCATCTACGATGCCATGCAGGAAAAGATCTGGTCCTGCGCCCAGTGCTACACCTGCGCCGCGCGCTGTCCCTTCCGCAATTCGCCGGGCGGCCTCGTCATGCTCATGCGCGAGATGGCGATCAAGCATCAGATGCAATCCGCGAAGGACGTGCTGCGTCCGTTCAGCCGCGTGATGCTCAAGCTCATCTCGACGGGCAACCAGCTCGCGCCGGACATGATCAATCCGCAGCACTTCGCGGACTGGGGCCCGAACATCTCCAAGGTCAATGCGCCGCTCAAGCTGCTGCGTAAGGCCATTCCCATGGCGACGCTCAACACGACGGAGACAGCCTGGGAGGTCAATCTCAAGACCTCGGTCGAGCTTTATACGATTTGGGAGATGACCGGCGTTCTCGATCAGCTCGAAGGCATCGACGAGAACCTCTTCGACGTGATCACCGACATCATGGAAGAGAAGCGCGAGGATTGGAAAGACTTCCTCGAGGACCAGGAGGACGCTGACGACGATGAGTGAGGGCGCGGTCGCGTGCGCCTCACCTCATCCAGGCGGAAAAGCCCATGAGTAAGGTCAAGTACAAGCCGACGAAGGGTTATAGCGAAGCCGTGCCCTATCTGCGCGTGAGCGATGGGGCTGCCGCGATCGACTTCTACGCCGCCGCGTTCGATGCCAAGGAACGCTATCGCCTGACGATGGGGGATCGCGTTGGCCACGCCGAGCTCGAATTCGGCGGCACCTGCGTCATGCTGTCGGACGAGTTTCCGGAGATGGGCATCCTCGGCCCGAAGGCGCTCGGCGGCACGTCGGTCACGATGTGCCTCGCTGTCGCCGATGCCGATGCGGTGGTGTCGCGCGCGGTCGCGGCCGGTGCGGCGCTGAAGCGGCCGGTGCAGGACGAGTTTTACGGCTTCCGCACGGGGCAGGTCGAGGATCCGTTCGGCCATGTTTGGATGATCCAGGCGCACATCGAGGATGTGTCCCCGAAGAAGATGCAGAAGCGCCTCGATGCCATGATGGCGGGCGCGCCGCAGGACAAGCCGAAGCAGAAGTCGAAATCGAAACCCGCGCGCGGGAGGAAGACGTCATGAGCGATCCGAGCCAACGTCCACCGCAGAACGGCGAGCGCTTCACCGGGCATGGATCCGAATGGAGGCCGGCGAACCTCTCATCGAGCGAGGCTGCGACGGCGACCGCCTGGGTCGAGCAGCGCATCGACCGCCGCTCCATGCTGACCAACAAGGATCGCGTCGAGGACGTGCGCGATATCATGTGGCAGCTCGAGAAAGAGGGCCAGATCAAGGTCCATCGCATCACCGAGCAGCACGAGCCGGTCGATGTGAAAACACTCTACGGCTGGACGAAGCGCATTCCGACGACGCAGCTCTGGCACCACAAGAGCTGCGGCCAGTGCGGCAACATTCCGGGCTATCCCGTCTCGCTGCTCTGGCTGCAGAACAAGGTCGGTACGCGCTATCTCGACGAGACCGACCAGACGTCGTGCACGGCATGGAACTATCACGGCTCCGGCATCGGCAATATAGAAAGCCTCGCCGCGGTCTTCCTGCGCAATTTCCATCAGGCGTACGTGTCGGCCAAGGCGCAGGGCTTGCCGGACGGGTATTTCTATCCGCTCGTGCACTGCGGCACGTCCTTCGGCAACTACAAGGAAGTGCGCGCCTATCTCCTGCATTCCGCGAAGCTGCGCGAGAGCGTGACGAAGATCCTCGCGAAGCTCGGCCGTCTCGTCGACGGCAAGCTGCTGATCCCCGAGGAAGTCGTGCACTACTCCGAGTGGCTGCATGTCATGCGCCACCGCATTGCCGATCATCAGACGATCGATGCATCGTCCGTGCGCGCGACGATCCATCCGGCCTGTCACGTCTACAAGATGGTGCCCGAGGACGCGATCTATGACGACGAGATCCTCGAAGGAAATCGCGTCGCCGTCTCGACGGGCCTCATTCAGCGGCTCGGCGCGAACGTGATCGACTACAAGACGTGGTACGACTGCTGCGGCTTCGGCTTCCGCCACATCATCTCCGAGCGCGAGTTCACGCGCTCCTTCGCCATCGATCGCAAGATCAAGGTCGCCGTCGAGGAAGCGCAGGCCGATGTGATGATCGGTCATGACACGGGCTGCATCACCACGCTCGACAAGAACCAGTGGATCGGTCGCGCGGCCGGCAAGCCCTATGAGCTGCCGGTGCTCGCGGACTGCCAATTCGCCGCGCTCGTTTGCGGCGCCGATCCCTACAAGATCGTACAGACGCACTGGCACGCGAGCCCGATCGAGCGGCTTCTCGAGAAGCTCGGCATCGACTGGCAGGCGAAGAAAGCCGAGTTCGAGCAGTACCTCGAGAAGATCAAGTCCGGCGCGGCAGACCAGCTCTATGATCCGCGCCTGCGCATCACATCGGGGCCGGGCTTCAAACCGATCAAGCGCGAAGTCATTCCGCCTCCGCCTGGAGAATAGTGAATGCTCGGGATCACCGATCTCTGGCTGTTCGTGATGGCGGGGCTGCTGCTCAACATCACGCCCGGCCCGGACATGGCCTACATCATGGGTCGCAGTGCGCAGCTTGGCACACGCGCCGGAGCTGTCGCTGCGCTTGGCATCAGCGCCGGCTGCTTCGTGCACATTGCAGCGGCGGCGTTCGGGCTGTCGGCGATACTCGCGACGTCGGCAGAGGCTTTCTTCATCCTGAAGATCGTCGGCGCGGCCTATCTCGTGTGGGTCGGCATATCGCTGATGCGCCATGCAGGCGTGAGCGGGAGTGCCGCTGTGAACGGGAAGGCTGCGATCTCGCTGCGTGGCATTTTCCTGCAGGGCTTCCTTACGAACGCGCTCAATCCCAAAGTGGCGCTGTTCTTCCTCGCCTTCCTGCCGCAGTTCATCTCGGCAGGCGCGCCGTCGAAGGCGGCGGCCTTCATCGTGCTCGGCCTGATCTTCGTCTCGGTCGGCACGGTGGTGTGCCTCATGATCGCGTGGTTCACCGCGCGCGCCGCGAGTGTGTTCGGTGCCGGCAGTGCAGTGCGCACATGGATGGAGCGCGCACTTGGCGGGCTCTTCGTCCTGCTCGGAATCAGGCTGGCCTTCCTGCAGCGGAGCCTTTGAGTATGTCCAAGCCCATTCTCATTGTCGGCGGTGGACCGGCGGGCCTCGCAGCAGCGCACGCGCTGTCGAGTGTTGGCCGCGCCTCGGTGCTCGTCGAGAAGACGGCGATCCTCGGCGGGGCGCCCATCCATTCGGGCTACGCGAAGCTCGTGCCTTCGGGGCGCTGGGCGAAGGACGCGATCGGCAGCATGGTCACGCGCGTCGAGAGCAACGCGAGCGTCACGCGTAAGCTCGGCACGACGGTCACGAAGTTCTCCGGCACGCCCGGCAATTTCGTCGCCGACTTGTCCGACGGCGGCAAGATCGAAGTCGGTGCTGCGCTGCTCACGACGGGCTTCACGCACTTCGACAGCATCAACAAGCCCGAGTGGGGCTTTGGTCTTTTTCCCGATGTCGTCACGACGACGCAGGTCGAGCAGATGATCTCGTCCGGTCAAGGCGTGAAATGCCCCTCGGATGGCCGCAAACCGAAGCGCGTCGCGATCCTGCTGTGCGTCGGCTCGCGCGATCGCCAGATCGGCCGCGAATGGTGCTCGAAGATCTGCTGCACGGTCTCGGCCAATCTCGCGATGGAAATTCGCGAGGAGCTGCCGGACTGCCATGTCTACATCTACTACATGGATATCCGCACGTTCGGGCATTACGAGACGGACTACTACTGGCGCAGCCAGGAGGAGTTCAAGGTCAAGTACATCAAGGCGCGCATCGCGGAAGTGACGGGCGACGGCAAGCAACTGATCGTCAAGGGTGAGGACACGCTCGTGAAGCGGCCGATCACCATCCCCTTCGACATGGTCGTGCACGCGATCGGCATGGACCCGAACGTCGACAACATGACGATCTCGGCCGTGTTCGATGTCGAGCTGCACAAGCACGGCTATATCGCGCGCAAGGATACGTACGGCACCATGGGCGCGACCTCGCGGCCCGGTGTGTTCGTTGCGGGTGCCGCCATCGGGCCCGAGACGATCGACGACTCCATCGCGCAGGCCAATGGCGCCGCGCTGTCGGCTCTCGCGGCTGCCGAAGGGCGCATTCTCGAAGCGGCGGAGTAGGAGCGTTCGGATGATCGTGACGCGCAACGAAGCCGAGCCCTATGCGGTCACCTTCAGTGACGGCAAGCA
>JAEWIJ010000037.1 GCA_023387235.1 Pseudomonadota bacterium | reverse complement strand
GCGACCATCACGCTGGATTTCGCGCTGAACCGTCTCGCCGGCGTGGTGGAAAAGCTCGTCGTCTATCCGGAGAACATGCGGAAGAACCTCGACAAGCTCGGCGGCCTGCATAATTCGCAGCGCGTGCTGCTCGCGCTGACGCAAGCCGGCGCCTCGCGCGAGGACAGCTACGCCCTCGTCCAGCGCAATGCCATGAAGACCTGGGAAACGGGCGCGGATTTCCTCGCGAGCCTCAAGGCCGACAAGGACGTGACGGGCTATCTGTCGAATGCGCAGCTCGAGGCCATGTTCGACGACGGCTACCACCTGAAGCACGTCGACACGATCTTCAAGCGTGTGTTCGGCGCGGCATAGGGATCTGACATGGCACAGCACGTCGCGGTTATCGCCGGCGCGACGGGCGCCGCCGCCAAGCAGCTCGTCGAGGTTCTGCTCGCCGATCCGGCATGGGAGGTCGTGGGCCTCTGCCGCCGCCCGCCGGATCTGAAGCGCGAACGCCTCACCTTCATCGCATGCGATCTCACGGACGCCGCGAGCACGCGTCTCGCGCTCGCGCGCTGTCCGCAGGCGACGCACGTCTTCTACACCGCGCGGGCGCAGTTCTCGGATGCGACGGTCGGCGTCGAGGACGTGGCCGGCAATCGCGCCATGCTTCAGCACCTAATCGACGGCGCCGAGGCCGCTTGCCCGGGCCTGCAGCACATCCACCTCGTCGAGGGCACGAAGTGGTACGGCATGCACATCGGCCGTATGCGCCTGCCGGCGCGCGAGGACGACCCGCGCCACATGCCGCCGAACTTCTACTACGACCAGCAGGACCTGCTCAGCACCCGCGCCGAGGGCCGGCGCTGGACGTGGTCCGCTTCGCGCCCCGGCTTTCTCTACGACTTTGCCCCAGAGCGGGCGCGCAATCTCGTGCCGCTCATCGGCGCCTGGGCCGGCATCTGCGCCGAGCTTGGCCTGCCACTCGACTTTCCGGGCCAACCGGCCTGCTACGACGCGCTCATGGAGGCGACGGACGCCACACAGCTCGCGCGCGGCATGAAGTGGATGGCCACGGCCCCTGCCGCGCGGAACGAGGCCTTCAACCTCACGGATGGCGGGCTCTTCAGCTGGTCGCGCCTGTGGCCGAAGATCGCACGACTCTATGACCTCGAATGCGGCCGCCCGCGCCCCTTGCGTCTTGGTGAATGGATGGCCGACAAGGGGCCGCTCTGGGACGCGATAGTCGCTCGGCACGGCCTCGTCGCGCGGCCGATGGAAGCCGTCGTCACCTGGAACTTCGGTGATTTCCTGTGGGGTCTCGAGCACGACATCGTGTCGAGCATGACCAAGATCAGGCTGGCGGGATTCCACGATACCGTCGATACGGAGGCGCGGATCCTGGCCCATCTCGACCGCTACCGCGAGGCGCGGCTACTGCCCTGATCCGCCTCCCGTTCGAGGCCCGATCTTACGGCGATTTAAGGGCGGATTTGGTTGCAAACGGAGGCGAGCACACTATAGTCCGCCCCGAAATCTCGGCGGACGGTCGATGCGGCGGGCGCGACCGACGGAAGCCAGTCTTCGCCCCCGTTCAGCATCCAAGACCCCTGGGAATAATGCGCATGTCCACTTCACTGGTCTACGCTCAAGCCGGCGGCGGCGACTTCATGATTCAGTTGCTGCCGATCCTGCTCATGTTCGTGATCTTTTATTTCCTTCTGCTCCGGCCGCAGCAGCAGCGCGTGAAGCAGCACCGCGAGATGGTCGCGAACATCCGCCGCGGGGACGTGGTGGTGACAGGCGGCGGCATCATCGGCAAGGTCACGCGCGTAAAAGAGGGCGATGCCGAGGTCGAGGTCGAGATCGCGGAGAACACTCGTGTCCGACTGATGCGTGGCACGATCTCCGAGGTGCGCGTCAAGGGTGAGGTCGCGAAGGCAGGCTGAGACGCCGCGCGCGACGGCTCGCCGCCCTGAATTCAGAGGTTCGGGAACGAGATGCTCCATTTTTCGCGCTTCAAGATGATCGCGATTCTGCTCACCTGCCTGGTGAGCATTATGTTCGCGCTGCCGAACCTGTTCACGAAGGAACAGCTCGCATCCTGGCCGCGCTTCCTGCCGACGAAGCAGATGCCGCTCGGCCTCGACCTGCAGGGCGGCGCCCATCTGCTGCTCGCCATGGACACCGAGGAGCTTCGGCGCGAGTGGCTGCAGACGCTGCGCGATGACGCGCGCCGCACGCTCCGGGACGCCAAGATCTTCCCGACGGGCGTCGGCATTGTCGGTAATCATGTGCAGGTGCGGCTCGCAAAGCCCGAGGAAGCCGACGCGGCCGTGCGCGAGTTGAGAAAGCTCATCCAGCCGCTCGGCAGCGCGATGCTCGGCACGAGTGCCGACGATCTCACGGTCAGCAGGAGCGGCGACGGCACGATCTCGCTCGCGCCCTCCGAGCAGGGGCTGCAGCAGCGCGTCATCCATGCCGCGGGCGCAGCCATCGAGACGGTCAATCGGCGCATCAATGCTCTCGGCACGGCTGAATCGACGGTCGTCCGCCAGGGCGCCGACCGTATTCTCGTTCAGTATCCAGGGCTGACCGACACCAAGGTCCTCAAGGATCTGCTCGGGCAGACGGCCAAGCTCTCCTTCCACGAAGTCCACCCGACAATAACCGCCGAGGAGGCGCGTCAGGGCCGGACGCCACCCGGTTTCCGCATCTATCCAGGCAGCGACCGCGGCGACGAGCAGGGTGTGTCCTATCTCCTGCGGGAGACACCGGTCGTCCCGGGCGAGAACCTCGTCGATTCCCAGCCGGGCTTCGACCAGCGGACGAACGAACCGATCATCTCCTTCCGCTTCGATCAGGCGGGCGCGCGACGTTTCGGACGCTTCACGCAGGACCATGTCGGCCGACCGTTCGCGATCGTGCTCGACGACAAAGTGCTCTCCGCGCCGGTCATTCGCGAGCCCATTCTTGGCGGTTCGGGACAGATTTCGGGGAGCTTTACAGTCGAAAGCGCCAACACGCTCGCCGTTCAGCTGCGCTCCGGCGCGCTGCCCGTCAAGCTGACCATCGCCGAGGAGCGCACGGTTGGCCCGTCGCTCGGCGCCGACTCGATCGAGGCCGGCAAGCTCGCATCGATCGTCGGCGCGGGCATAAGCATCCTCTTGGTGATCGTCGCCTACGGCACCTTCGGCGTGTTCGCGGTCATCGGCCTGATCATGAACGGCACGATGGTCGTGGCGCTCATGTCCGCGGCCGGTACGACACTTACCTTGCCCGGCATCGCCGGCCTCGTGTTGACCGTCGGCATGGCCGTCGATTCGAACGTGATCATCTACGAACGAATACGCGAGGAAATTCGCGCCGGCAAATCGGCCGTGAGCGCCATCGATGCCGGCTTCTCGCGTGCGATCACCACCATTCTGGACAGCCAGCTCACGACGCTCGCTGCTGCGATCATCATGTTCTGGCTGGGTTCCGGCCCGATCCGCGGGTTCGCCGTCACGCTCTCGATCGGTATCTTCACCTCGATCTTCACGGCCGTCACCGTGACGCGCCTGCTCATCGCGCTCTGGCTGCGGGGCGAGCGCGCCAAAGCTGGCAGGATCGTCGTCCCGATCTGAGGACGCGCGAGAGGATCTCGAAAGGCTCGTACGACCATGCGCTTCGTTCCGAACTTCAAGGGCTTCGACTTCTTCCCGCACGGGACGCGCATCGACTTCATGCGCTGGCGGGACATCTGCTTCTGGGGCTCGATCGTTTCGATGACGCTCGCGATCGGGCTGTTCCTGACCATGGGCCTCAACTACGGCGTCGACTTCAAGGGCGGCACCATGCTCGAGGTGCAGACCAAGTCCGGCGCCCCCGCCGACATCCAGACCATGCGTAATCAGCTCGGCAACCTCGGGCTCGGCGACGTACAGATTCAGGAATTCGGGACCTCGAACGAAGTGCTGATCCGCCTCGAGTCGCAACCCGGCGGCGAGGAAGCGCAGCAGGCGGCCATGACGAAGGTGCTCGACACGCTCGGCGACGGATATGTGCAGCGCCGCGTGGAGGTCGTGGGCCCGGCCGTGTCCGCGGAACTGCGCCGCACGGGGACGATCGCCGTGTTGGCGGCCATCCTCGCGATCATGGCCTATGTCTGGTTCCGGTTCGAATGGCAGTTTGCGGTGGGCACGCTCCTGTCGCTGTTCCATGACGTGCTCGTCGTGGTCGGCGTCTTCTCGTTCTTCCACCTCGATTTTGATCTCGGCATCGTCGCCGCGCTGCTGACCATTCTCGGCTATTCGGTGAACGATACCGTCGTCGTGTCGGACCGCATCCGCGAGAACCTGCGCAAATACAAGCGCATGGAATTGCGCGAGGTGCTCAATCTTTCCATCAACGAGACGCTGTCGCGCACGATCCTGACCGGTGTCACGACCATCGTCGTGCTGATTGCGCTGTTCATCTTCGGCGGCTCGGTCATGCGCTACTTCACGTTCGCCATGCTGCTCGGCGTGCTCGTCGGCACCTACTCCTCGATATTCATTGCCGCCCCGGTTCTCGAATATCTCGGCGTGAAGCGGGAGACCGTTACCGGCGCGGAGAAGACACCGACGGGCGCTCGCGCACGCGGCTGACGGGGCCGATCCGTAAATCCGGCAGGAGTGCTATCATGCAGCCTGCGCCGCCCCGATATCCCGGCCGCGCGCCCATCGAGGCCTACGGCAATGGCGGCTTCCGATTCGCTGGCATGAGCCATCGTGGATCGTTGCTGTGTCTCGGCGAGGCCATCCTCGGCTGGTCTGCGACGACGGCGGAAGGCCTCACGCTCGACGACTTCGCCGAGGTGCTCGCGGCGCCAGCCGGCATCGAGTTGCTGCTGCTCGGCACGGGACGCGAATTCCTGCTGCCGTCCGAGACCCTCCGTTCCGGGATGCGCGAAGCCGGCATCCGCATCGAGCCCATGGATACCGGCGCCGCATGCCGGACCTACAATGTCCTCCTCGCTGAAAGACGCCCTGTCGGCGCGGCACTGATCGCCGTCGATTGACGCACTTTCCAAGGCCGGGCCTTCCGCGCCGCACTTGAATCGTGCTCTATCTGTCTCCGCTTCATGCGTCCGAGCCAGCCCGGTGATGCCGATGCCCGCCATTCTCTCGAGTGCCCGCAATGCGCTTCTCGCCGGCATCGCGCTCTCGGCGGTGGCCGTACTGGCGGCGATCGCGGCAGGCGGTGCCGATTGGCTCGGCTTCACCTCGTTTCTGCTGCGCGCGATCCATGTCGTTTCCGCCATCATCTGGGTCGGCATGATCTGGTTCGTGAATTTCATCCAGCATCAGGCAGTGGTCAGCGCCGACGATGCGGGACGCGGGACGCTCTTGCGGCTCGTCGTGCCTAAAGTCGCGACGACCTTCCGGCATACGTCGCACCTCGTGCTGCTCTCCGGCGCGATGCTCCTGCTGCCGACGGGCTATCTCTTCGCAAGCCTAGTCTATGGTGCGCCCATTCACATGCCGTTGGTGAAGGTGCTGCTGATGTGGGCGGCCGCCGCCGGGGCCGTTGCCATGTGGGCCTTCGTGCACATGCTGATCTGGCCGAACCTGCAGATCGTGCTCGGCGAGAAGCCCGGCAACGCCGAGGCCAAGGCCGCCGCCCGCGCAAAGGTCGCGCTCTATGCGCGCGCCAACCTCCTGCTGGCGATACCGGTGACCGTTCTGATGGTCGCCGCCGCGCATCTCTTCTGAGATGGACGAAGCGCCGCTCGACGCGTTGAGAGATGCCGCGATCGCGCGCGAGCCCGACCGCTACTTCGCCGCTACGCTGGCACCGGCCGTCATCCGCTACGACCTGATCACGCTGGCAGCCTTCGCGGCCGAGCTCGCGAACATTCCCATGCAGGTGCGCGAGCCGCTTGCGGGAGAGATCCGGCTGCAGTGGTGGCGCGATGCGCTTGCGGCGAATGGCGCCGAGGCCGCTGCGGGGCATCCCGTTGCCGTGCCCTTGCGCGCGGCGATCGAGCGGTACGCACTTCCCGCCGCGATCCTGGATGCGATCATCGACTCCCACGCCGATACCCTCCATGGCGACAGGCCCGCGGACGAGGCCGCTCTCGTAGCGCACTTGTCCGCGCGCGAAGGCGGATTGTTCCAGCTCGCGGCGCGCATCGCCGGTGCCGAGGAGAATGGCGATGTTTGGCAGATTGCGCGCGCGGCAGGCACCGCCTACGGCATTTCGCGGGCCCTCGTGCATCTTCCCACCGAAGGCGCCGCGAGGCTTCCGATCCCGCGCTCCCTGCTCTCGGACGAGCTTCTGGCACAAGCGAGTGCCGGCGACACGACACCACCCCTCGCGTCGGCAATTGCGGCGCTCGACCAGCGCGCGCGCACTGCTCTGTCGGACATCGCGCCGCAGCTCGCCAAGATGTCACGTGGAAAGCGCCTGCCATTCCTGCCGCTGGCCATGGTTAGGCCCAACTTGCGCGCCTTAGAGACATGGGCGCAGCGCGGCGGCGCGGCATCGATCGAGCCCTTGCCGATCAGCCGCCTGCTGCGCATCACGTGGGCACATGCGCGCGGGCGCTTTTGATGCGGTGGGCCATGACACCACGCGAATATCGGAGCACGGATAAGCGTCGGACCATCGCGCCGCGCTCGTGGCTTCATGCGCTCGCTGCGGCCATCGCGCTGCTGGCGCTTATTCCTGGCCGTGCCGATGCGGAACCGCGGATCACGTGGCAGGTGGAAAACCCGTTCCGTCTCTTCTCGCGTCCATCCGATACCGAGGTGCACCGCGCGACCTACCGGGACTTGAGCGAGACCGAGCGTGCGAACCCTGTGCTCGCGGCGGAGCGTGCTCTTGCGCGGCGTCATCCGCGCGATGGCTGGGCCACGGACATGCTGGACCACCTCTGCTGGTCGGCGGACCGCAATCGCTATGGCTGTCGGGAAGCGACCGACTATCTCTCACCGCGCGCGCACCGCATCCAGCTCGCGCTGCGCGATGTGCCGGATGCCGATCGCATCGACTGCACATGGCTCACGACGCCCCTCGCGCGCTCCGGCCTCGGCGGCTCGATCACGGCGCGCTGCAACGAGCTCGTCACGCTCACGATCCCCTATCCCGTCGGCGCGCAAATCAGCGTCGAGGTCGGCGGCCGCGAGGTCGCCGTGACGCTCGCCAAGGTGAACGACCTGCTGGTTGTCGGCATGGGCGACAGCTTCGCCTCCGGCGAGGGCAATCCCGATGTCCCGGTACGCTTCTCGCGCGAGCGCCGCGCGGACTACGGCGGCGGAAAGCTCAGCGGCTACCCGGCCCGCGTCGGTCCATGGCAATCGATCGGCGACACGGCCTTCATCAGGAACAACGCGCGCTGGACGGATCAGGCCTGCCACCGCTCGCTCTACTCCCATCAGCTTCGCGCGGCCCTGCAGCTTGCCGTCGAGGACCCGCACAGGGCCGTGACATTCGTCGGCTATGCCTGCTCCGGCGCCGAGATCGTGGACGGGCTGTTCCGCCGCTACAAGGGCCACGAGTGGGTGCCCAATCCGCCCGACCTCTCGCAGCTCTCGGCCATCGCGCAGGCGCAGTGCGGATCGCGGCGCGCCAAGGAGGTAGAAATGCCGGAGGCGTTCCACATCCGCGGGCGCGTCCCGGAGCTTCAGGGTGGTCTCACGCTGCGCCGCTGCGACAGCGACGAAGCGCGCCAGATCGACCTCGTCCTCGTCTCGATCGGCGGCAACGACATCGGCTTTGCGCGCCTGCTCGCGAATGCCATCCTCGCCGACGAGTCGTCGCTGCGCAGTTTGAGCGGCTGGTTCGGGCAGGTGCATGGCTTTCTCGCGGCATCCGAGGCGCTCGACAAACTCGAGGCGCGCCTTCTTTCCTTGAAGCGCGCCATCCACGGTCTTCTGCACATACCGTGGGAGGAAGCCGACAGGATCATGCTCGTCGCCTACCCGAGCCTCGCGCTGCTGCCGGACGGACGCCAGGTCTGTCCGGACGGGCGCGCCGGCATGACGGTGACCCCCGACTTTCTGCTGAGCGAGAACCGCGCGCGCGAGTCCATGGCCGCCGGGGAGCGGCTCGATGCCGTGCTCTCGGATACGAGCAAGCAGAACGGATGGACATTCGTCACGAGCCATCGCGAGGAGTTCCGCGGCCGCGGTATCTGCGCGGGCTACACCGACAATGCCTTCACGATCGCGGATGATCTGCGCATGCCGCGCTGGACGGGCCGCAAGTGGGAGCCCTTCAACCCCGCGGACTGGCAGGCTTATGTGCCGCGCCAACGCTGGTTCCGCACGCCGAACGACGCCTTCATGACGGGCAACTTCCATGTGAGCGAATCGCTGATGCAAAAGGTGCTGAAGCTGCAGGGCTTCTCCTCGTTCCAGCTCCTGCTCGCGAGCATCTATTCCGGCGCCTTCCATCCGACGGCCGAAGGACAAGCCGCCATGGCCGACGCTGTGGTCGTCGAGGCCCGCCGCGTGCTGACGAAGTACGCATCGCAGTAGGATGCTGCTTTCCGGCTCAGGCGTCGCGCACGCCGAGCATTTCACGGAAGGCGCGCTGGCCTTTGGGTGTCACAGTCACGGCGCGCGAGCCGTCGACACGCCGAATCCATCCGTTGTCGAAGCTCGCGCGGCAAAGCGCGGCGCCAAGCTTTCCCGCGAGATGCGGCCTCCGCTCGCTCCAGTCCAGACATGGACGGCAGAGCAAACGGCGGCTCTTTGCGGCCGTCGGGTTTGGCGCGAAGCGCGCGACGTCGAGGCCGATGCGGTCGAAGAGTGCGAGGCCCGAGGCCGTCACGATGCCCGCGTCGCTGTCGAGCTCGACGTGATGCGCGGCGACAAGAGCGTCGGCGATCGCCACGCCGAGGCGTCCCGCGAGGTGGTCGTAGCAGGTGCGCGCCTCGCGGAGAGCCGCATCGCGCGGACCGGTGATCACCGGCCGTCCCGGTTTCTCGATCTCGGATGCCACCTGCATGAGGTCTTCGATCAGCCGTGCCATGGCCGGCGTCGCAAGGCGGTGATAGCGATGGCGGCCCTGCTTCTCCATGGCAAGCAGACCGGCGCCGGTGAGCCGTGACAAGTGACTGCTGGCCGTTTGCGGCGTGATGCCGGCGACGCCGGCAAGCTCGGTGGCCGTGAGCGCGCGGCCGTCCATCATAGCTTGAAGCATGGCGGCGCGCGCCGGGTCGCCGAGAAGGGCGGCAACGGAAGCGATCCTGGCGGTGGTGGGCATGGCTGATCCTCGCATTGCAGCAGAGACGATGCACCCCCGCGCATGTCGAATGCTTCGATCAAAATCGTAGCAATCCGCGGCAGCTCTATGCAATCTGCGCCCCTCGGGGAGCAGTCACGGTCAATTTGCTGAATGTTCAAGAACACCTTCTTCGGCTGGCGGGTAACTGCCGGCGCATTCGTCCTCGCGATCTTTGGCTGGGGCCTTGGATTCTACTCGATGCCGATCTTCCTCGGCATACTCCACGAGACGCGCGGCTGGTCCCTTGGGACGATCTCGGGCGCCATGACCCTGCATCTGCTCGTCGGCTCGCTCATGGCAGCGCGCCTGCCGCTGCTGCACGCACAGATCGGCCTCGCGCGATACACGCAGCTCGGTGCCGTGCTGATCTCGGCGGGGCTTGTCTGCTGGGCCTTGGCGTGGGAGCCGTGGCAGCTCTACGTCGCGGCGATCCTGAGTGGCGCGGGCTGGAGCTCCATGAGCGCGGTCGCGATCAATGCAATCGTCTCGCCATGGTTCATTCGCGCGCGTCCCGCGGCACTCGGCATGGCTTACAACGGCGGCAGCATCGGCGGTGTTCTCTTTTCGCCGCTGTGGGTGCTGGCCATTGCCACCTTGGGCTTCGCATCCGCCGCCGCAATGCTGAGCCTCACTGCGGCGCTGATCATCTGGGTGATCGCGGCCACGCTCTTTGCAAAAACGCCCGAGCAGATGGGCCTTCGGCCCGACGGCGACGCGCAAGGCACACCCGTTGTTCAGGTGACATCTCCGCTGGCGCGGCCGCTGCCCGGCCGCCTGCTCTGGCGCGACCTCCGGTTTCTCACGCTTACCGCCGCCATGGCGCTGAGCCTGCTCGCGCAGCTCGGTCTCGTATCGCACCTGTTCTCGCTGCTGATCCCCACCTTCGGCACATACTATTCGGGGCTCGGCGTTGCTTTGATCACGGCAATGGCGGTCGTCGGGCGTCTATTGATCGGTTGGTTCATGCCGCTCGATGCCGACCGGCGGATCGTGACTTGCATCGGGTATGGAACGCAGCTCGCGGGGTCGCTCGCATTTCTCGCCGCAGACGGGACGAGCGTGCCGCTGCTGCTGCTCGGCATCGTTCTGTTCGGCGCCGGTTTCGGCAATGCCACCTCGCTGCCGCCGCTCGTGGCGCAAGTCGAATTCGTGCGCGAGGAAGTGCCGCGCGTCGTCGCGCTCGTCGTCGGCATCGGGCAGGCCGTCTTCGCATTTGGACCTGCCACGTTCGGCCTGATCCGCGAGATGTCGGCGCACATCGAAGGCACGAGCGCAGGGGCCGCCCCTTGGGTTTTCATTGCCGCCGCCGTACTTCAAGGCCTTGCGATCGCCGCCATGCTGCTCGGGCGCCGGCCATATACGTGAAGAAGCTTCGATGAAGGCCATAGCACGGGTGGCGGACCGCAAGGCAGAGTACAGCCTTGAAATGAGAAGCGGCTCGTGAGCAGGGGACAATCCGACCATGCCGACACCGGCGACGCCGACAGGCACGTTCTTCGGCTGGTGGGTGACGGGCGGCGCGTTCATGCTCGCGTTGTTCGGCTGGGGGCTCGGATTCTACGGCCCGCCGGTCTTCCTCGGTGTGCTTCATGAGAGCCGCGGATGGCCCCTCGGCCTGATCTCCGCCGCCATCACCCTTCACTACCTCGTCGGCGCGGTGTTCGTGACGCGCCTTCCGGCGCTCCACGCGCGCTTCGGACTGGCGCCGTTCACGATGGTAGGCGGTCTCGTCCTCGCGCTCGGCACACTCGGCTGGGCATTGGCCGCCGAGCCCTGGCAGCTCTTCATCGCCGCCGCCGTCAGCGGCATCGGCTGGAGCGCCACGAGCGCCGCCACGATCAATGCGATCATCGCGCCGTGGTTCGTGCGTGCGCGACCGGCAGCGCTCGGCTGGGCGTACAACGGCGCGAGCATCGGCGGCGTGATCTTCTCGCCGCTGTGGGTGGCCGCAATCAGCGGGCTTGGATTCCCCATGGCCGCAGCGGTCATCGGCCTCGTCGCGGCGCTGACCATCTGGCTGATCTCGTCAATGCTCTTCGCGCGGACACCGGAACAGATGGGTCTCACTGCCGATGGCGATGCACAGGGCATGGCACCCGCAAGCGTGACCTCGCCGCACGCGCGGCCACTGCCCGGCGCGCTCCTCTGGCGGAACCGCGCATTCCTCACGCTGGCGACCGCCAATGCACTCGGGTTATTTGCGCAGCTCGGCCTGATCACGCACCTGTTCTCGCTGCTGCTGCCCGCGCTCGGCGCCCAGCGCGCCGGTTTCGCCATGGCGTTCGTGACCGTGATGGCGATCACGGGGCGCGCGCTCATCGGCTGGTTCATGCCGATTCATGCCGACCGGCGCATCGTCGCGTGCATCGGCTATGGCGCGCAGCTCGCGGGTTCGCTCACGCTGCTCGCGGCCAGTGGATCGAACATTCCGCTGCTGCTCGCCGGGATCGCGCTCTTCGGGATCGGGTTCGGCAACGCGACATCGCTGCCGCCGCTCATTGCGCAGGTCGAGTTCGTGAAAGCGGAGGTGCTGCGCGTGGTCGCCCTCATGGTCGCCCTGGGCCAGGCAATCTACGCGTTCGCACCGGCAACCTTCGGGATCATACGCGAGTTGATGCCGCCCGCCGAGAGCACGAGCGCCGGCGCCGCGCCTTGGGTGTTCCTGACTGCGGCCTTGTTCCAGGGCCTCGCGATCGCCGTCCTGCTCGCAGGACGCAGGCTGGCCTAGATGATCCTCTGGCCCTTCATGCTGAAGTAGCCCGTGCGGCCGACGATGATGTGGTCGTGCACCTGCACGCCGAGGGGCTTTGCCGCATCGACGATCTGCTTCGTCATGCTGATGTCGGCCGCCGAGGGCGTAGGATCGCCGGAGGGATGATTGTGCACGAGGATGAGCGCCGACGCCGAAAGCTCGAGCGCGCGCTTGACGACCTCCCGGATGTAGACCGGCGTATGATCGACCGTGCCCGTCTGCTGGACCTCGTCGGCGATGAGCTGGTTGCGCTTATCGAGAAAGAGAATGCGGAATTGCTCCTTCTCGTCGAAGCCCTGGGCCGCGCGGCAGTAGTCGAGCACGGCCTGCCACGAGCCGAGCACCTTGCGCCCGACGATCTGGCCCTGCATGAGGCGCAACGCCGCCGCCCGCACGAGCTTCAACTCGTCGACGACGCGCTCGCCGACGCCCGACACCTCGCGCAGGCGGGCGTCGCTCGCGTTGAGCACCTCGGGAAAGGATCCGAAACGCGCGAGCAGCGCCTTGGCGAGCGGCTTGGTATCGCCCTGCGGCAAGGCGCGGAAAAGAATGAGCTCGATCAGCTCGTAGTCGGGGATCGCATCGGCGCCGCCCTTGCGGAAGCGGTCTCGCAGGCGCTTGCGGTGGCCGACGTGATGAGGCGGCGGTGGTGATGCAGCGGCCGGCGCTTCCCACAGCGCTGCCTGGGGCGTTGCGCCATCAGCTTCCTCGGCTGAATGCGAAGGAGAGCCGGACCTGCTGCGACGCGCCATCGGCGAGCCTCACTCCCCTCGAGGTTCGCAGATCAGTCGATCTTGTAGGGCGGGCAGTGCAGGCCGCGCGGTGAGTAGGTGAACACCTCGCATCCATCTTCAGTAACGCCGACCGTGTGCTCGAACTGCGCGGAAAGCTCACGGTCGCGCGTGACGGCCGTCCAGCCATCGGGAAGGATCTTCACAGTCGACTTGCCGAGATTGATCATCGGCTCGATGGTGAAGAGCATACCCGGCTTGAGCACCGGGCCCTCGCCCTTGGTGCCATAGTGGAGAATGTTCGGACGGTCGTGAAAGACGCGACCCAGTCCATGACCGCAGAAATCGCGCACGACGCTGCAGCGCTCACCTTCGGCATATGCCTGGATGGCCGCGCCGATGTGGCCCGTCGTATGGCCCGGCTTGACGGCCGAGACGCCGCGCATGAGCGCCTCGTACGTCACGTCGATCAGCCGCTCGGCCTTGCGTGAGATCTGACCGACGCCGTACATGCGGCTCGTGTCGCCATGCCAGCCGTCGACGATCAGCGTCACGTCGATGTTGAGGATGTCGCCCTCGCGGAGCGGCTTCGGGCCCGGAATGCCGTGGCAGACGACATGGTTGACCGACGTACAGATCGACTTCGTGAAGCCGCGATAGTTGAGCGTCGCCGGAAGCGCACCCTGATCCATGGCGAACTCGAAGGCGAGCTCGTCGAGGCGCTCCGTCGTCACGCCCGGCTTGACGTAGGCCGTCAGCATATCGAGCGCCTCGGCGGCGAGCTGCCCGGCCCGGCGCATGCCGGCAAAAGCCTCGGGACCGTGAAGCGGAATCTGGCCGTCGCGACGAGCGGTCGTGCGCGCATATTCGAGATTGGACATTCTGTGACCTGTAATCGGGTTCAGCAGCGGAAACGAGCCCGTTTGCGGGCTAGGTTTATCGCGCACTTCCTTTACCAATCAATCTAGTCGAATACCGCCAGAGTGCAATGCGCACGCGCCGATCATCAGCCGTGCGTAGCAGTTGCGTAAATGCGCCCCGCCATGGCATGCGGGCCTGAATACATCCCCTCTCCCCGCGCTTGCCGGGAGAGGGCTAGGGTGAGGGGCGGCGGCAAACACCACCGTCAGCGCAAGTGGCCGCCCCACCCCCCCGCCCCCCA
>JAEWIJ010000267.1 GCA_023387235.1 Pseudomonadota bacterium | reverse complement strand
GCTCGACAACGGGATGGCGCCCGCCCTCGATGGCGAGCGACGTACCATCGTCCAGATCCGGGCGGACGTAGTTCTCATCCTCCGCGATTTCCGCGAGTGCCGCGGCAACATCGATCTCGGCAAGGGCTTCGGCGAGACGCGTGAGCGCACGTTCCTCGCCGGCAATGGCGCGGGCGAGATCGTTGAAGACCTCCTGCTCGATGGCGAGCGCGCGCTCGGCGGCGCCGGCAATGCGGCCCTCGACCTCGACCAGCTCGACGGTCGTGAAGCGCACGGCATTGGCCATGGTCTGGCGATGCGTGAAGGTCGCCGACAGTGGTTCAGCCAGCATGGGTCGCGCACCCTGTGCGCCGACCTCGATGAAGAATCCGAGAATGTTGTTGTGGCGAACCTTGAGCGTCTTGATGCTGGTCTGCTCGACATATTTCGCTTCGAGCGAGGTCATGACGCGGCGGCTGTCGTCGCGCAGTGCCTGCGCCTCGTCGAGGTCGGCACGAAATCCCGCGCGCACGAAACCGCCGTCGCGCCGCTGGTGGCCGGGCGTCTCGATGAGTGCACGGCTCAAGAGATCGGCGAGGGCCTGCTGGCTGTTGCCGAGATTGTCGACGGCGCGAGCAAGCTCCGACGGAAGGCCCATTGCGCCGGCAGTGCCGCTCAGTATCTCGCCGCACGCCTTCGCAGCCGCCAGCGCATCGCGCACGGCCGCGAGATCGCGCGGATCGCCGCGGCCGAGCGACAGTCGCGACATGGCGCGCGCGAGGTCGGGCGCACCTTTCAGAGCTTCGCGAAGCCTTTCGCGTGCCGGCGGCTCGGCGAGCAGGAAGGCAATGGCGTCGAGGCGCGCACCGATCCTTGCGGCATCGCGCAACGGACTTGCGAGGCGGTTTGCGAGTTC
Source organism: Pseudomonadota bacterium (assembly GCA_023387235.1). GTDB lineage: Bacteria > Pseudomonadota > Alphaproteobacteria > Rhizobiales > Hyphomicrobiaceae. Next base: position 24,829 of record JAEWIJ010000267.1, on the reverse strand, counting down.
GCGCGCGCCCGGGCCCGTCACCGTGCGGTCGATAGCCGAGAGCAGGCTTCCCTCGCGCTCGCCACGCGTCGAGCGAAGCAGTTCCAGGCTGTTGCGCGTCGCCGCATCGATGACGAGCGTCGTCGCAGGTCCCGCGCGCCGCGGCGGGCGCACGACCGGACGCGCGCCGATCTGCGTGAGATCCACGTACTTCAGGAGCGCACCGATCGCGGCAAGCTCCGTACGTGTAAACGTGCCGAAGCCGTCAAGCTCGGCGACGCCGAGGCGCTCGCGCAGTGTCCGCTCGCCGCCCATGCTGTCGAAGAAGGATGTCGCGAGCGGCGTCAGCGCGCTGCCGGTGTGATTGGCGCACGCGGCAATGATCCTGTCGTCCATGAGGCGGTCGGGCAGCAGGATTTCGCCCGGCGCGAGGCGGACGAGTTCGCCTGAGAGATCGGCGGCCGGCACGCTTGCGATCTCGAACTCGCCCGTCGAGATATCGAGCGATGCGAGCGCGTGGACGCTGTCCGCCGACGATGCGGGTGCGAAGAGCGCGGTCAGATAGTTCCTCGCGCGCGCATCGAGGAGCGTGTCCTCCGTCAGCGTGCCGGGCGTGACGAGACGCACGACGTCGCGCTTCACGACCGTCTTCGAGCCGCGCTTGCGCGCTTCGGCCGGATCTTCGAGCTGCTCGCAGACGGCAACGCGGAAACCCTTGCGGATGAGACGCTGCAGATACTCGTCGGCGCGGTGGACGGGCACGCCGCACATGGGGATGTCCTGCCCGAGATGCTTGCCGCGCTTCGTGAGCACGATGCCGAGCGCCTGCGACGCGACCACCGCGTCGTCGAAGAACAGCTCGTAGAAGTCGCCCATCCGGTACCAGAGGATGCTGTCCGGATTGGCCGCCTTGATCTCCAGGAACTGCGCCATGGAGGGCGTGACGTCGCCGACGGGCGCGCGCGCCTCCTCCGCGTTCGGCGGTGCGGCATCGTGTCCGCCGCTCTGATCACCCCCGCCTTTTGCGCGCTTTGCCATCCAGATGCCGCCCCCGGCTGCTCCCATCCCGACCACATGGCGCATGGTGCACTGCGAGGCAAGTGGCGAGTTGTGCGCAGCCGAGGCGGGGCTTATCGTCAATGCCCACATAAAGATGAATTGCGCCACCGAATGAGGCTAGGCCACCGCCTCCATTGCCGCGCACACAAGACGGGGAGACGCCCAAATGGCCGCCGATACACCCGCGATCAAATTCACGGCCGACGACGCGCTGCGCTTTCATGCCGAAGGCAAGCCCGGCAAGCTTGAGATCACACCGACCAAGCCGCTGACCACCCAGCGCGATCTATCGCTCGCCTACTCGCCGGGCGTGGCTGTGCCGGTTCTCGCCATCGCCGAGGACAAGACACGCGCCTACGACTACACGAACAAGGGCAATCTGGTGGCTGTGGTCTCGAACGGCACGGCGATCCTCGGGCTCGGCAATCTCGGGGCGCAGGCCTCGAAGCCGGTCATGGAAGGCAAGGGTGCGCTCTTCAAGCGCTTTGCCGACATCGATGCGCTGGACCTGCTCGTCGACACGCAGGATGTCGACGCCTTCATCAATGCCGTGCGCTATCTCGGCCCGAGCTTCGGCGGCATCAATCTCGAGGACATCAAGGCGCCGGACTGCTTCGTCATCGAGGAGCGGCTGAAAGAGCTGCTCGACATTCCCGTGTTCCACGACGACCAGCACGGCACGGCGATCATCGCGGCCGCCGGCCTCATCAACGCGCTCGAGCTGACGGGCCGCAACATCTCGACCTTCAAGCTCGTCGTGAACGGTGCCGGCTCGGCGGGCATAGCTTGCCTCGACCTGCTCGTCGCCATGGGCATGCCGCGCGAGAACATCCTGCTCTGCGATACCAAGGGGGTCATCTACCAGGGCCGCAAGGACGGCATGAACCAGTGGAAGTCCACGTATGCCGCGAAGACGAAAGCACGCACGCTCGATGATGCCATGAAGGGCGCCGATGCCTTCTTCGGGCTCTCGGCGAAGGGTGCCGTCACGCAGGCCATGGTCAAGAGCATGGCGCCGAAGCCGATCATCTTCGCCATGGCCAATCCCGATCCGGAGATCACGCCGGAGGATGTCCATGCCGTGCGCCCCGATGCCATCATCGCGACCGGGCGCTCGGACTACCCGAACCAGATCAACAACGTGCTCGGCTTTCCCTTCATCTTTCGCGGCGCGCTCGATGTCCGTGCGCGCGAGATCAACACCGAGATGAAGATCGCGGCTGCCCGCGCCCTCGCGGAGCTCGCGCGCGAGGAGGTGCCCGACCAGGTCGCAGCCGCGCTCTATGGACGGCGGCCGACCTTCGGTCCCGAGTACATCATTCCGGCGCCGTTCGATCCGCGCCTCATGACGGCGGTTCCGTCGGCTGTTGCGAGGGCGGCCGTCGAAAGCGGCGTCGCCCGCACCACGCTCGACCAGGGCGCGTATGTCTCGCGCCTGCGCGGCCGGCTCGATCCCATGACGGGGTGGCTGACGGCTACGCTCGAGAAGGCGCGCAGCAATCCGAAACGCATCGTCTTCGCGGAGGGTGAGGAGCCCGCCGTCATCCGCGCCGCGAATGCCTATTTCAATCAGGGTTACGGGACGCCGATCCTGGTCGGAAGCACGGATACCGTGAAGGCGAATTTTAAGGAGCTCGGCGTCCGCCTCAAGGACGATTTCCAGCTCTTCGACACGCGCCGCTCGCCCTACACGGCCGAGTTCACCGACTATCTCTATGGGCGCCTGCAGCGGCACGGCTATCTGCGCCGCGACTGCGAGCGCCTCGTCCTCAACGAGCGCAATGTATTCGCCGCCCTCATGGTCGTGCACGGGCACGCCGATGCCATGGTCTCCGGCGTTACGCGCAACTGGAGCAGCGTCTTCCAGGACGTGCAGCGCGTCATCGATCCCAAGCCCGGCCGGCGCGTCGTCGGCGTGTCGCTCGCGCTCTGCCGCGGACGCGCAGTGTTGGTCGCCGACACGAGCGTGACCGACATGCCTACGGCCGAGCAGGTCGCCTACATCGCCATAGAGGCGGCGCGGGCTGCGCGCAACTTCGGCATGGAGCCGCGCGTCGCCATGATCGCCTACTCGAACTTCGGCCAGCCGCGCGGCGAGCGCTCGGACCAGATGATCGAGGCCGTGCGTATTCTCGACCAGCGCGGCGTCGACTTCGAGTACGACGGCGAAATGTCGGCGGACGTCGCGCTCAATCCCGATCTGCGCCGCCTCTATCCCTTCTGCCGGCTCACGGATACGGCGAACGTGCTCGTCATGCCGGCCTTCCACGCCGCGTCCATCTCGACGAAGATGCTGAAGGAGCTTGGCGGCGCCACTGTGCTCGGGCCGATCCTGACGGGGCTTTCCCATCCCGTGCAGATCTGCCAGCTCGGCGCTATGGACAACGATATCCTTCCCGTGGCGGCGCTGGCGGCCTGCAATATCGGCGCGTAATTGGTGCGCGCCACGACAATCGCCAAGAGGCACGCGAAACGCTATAGGGGCGAGGCGTCCCGGCGCGCGTTCGGACAGCAGATACTCATCGGAGGCGGGAATGAAGGTGGACGGGCCTGAGCTCGAGAAGTGCGCGGCGAACTTCGTGCCGCTCAGCCCGATCAGCTTCCTGAAGCGGGCGGACGCCTTCTTCGGTGCGCGGACGGCCGTCGTGCACGGCGCGCGGCGCTTCACCTATCATGATCTCTACGCACGTTCGCGCCGGCTCGCGCACGCGCTCACCAAGGCGGGTATCGGACGCGGCGATACGGTCGCGATCCTCGCGCCGAACGTGCCCGCCATGCTCGAAGCGCACTATGCCGTGCCCATGATCGGCGCCGTGCTGAACCCGATCAACATCCGCCTCGATGCGGCGGCCATCGCCTTCTGCCTCGAACATGGCGACGCCAAGATATTCCTCGCCGATCGCGAGTTCCACGCGACCATCGCGCCGGCACTGGAGCTGATGGGCGCGAAGCGGCCAATCGTGATCGACATCGCCGATGCTGAGACCGAGGGTGCGCCATCGTTCGGCGGCATCGAATACGAGAGCTTCATCGCGGCGGGCGATCCGGCGTTCGATTATGCCGGTCCTACGGACGAGTGGGATGCCGTCTGCCTGCTCTACACATCAGGGACGACCGGCAACCCGAAGGGCGTCGTCTTCTCGCATCGCGGCGCGTATCTCGGCGCGCTCGCCAATGCGCTGACTTTCAAGCTCGATCACGAGAGCCGCTATCTCTGGACACTGCCGATGTTCCACTGCTCGGGCTGGACGTACACATGGGCAGTGACGGCGGCGGGCGGTACGCATGTCTGCCTGAGACGCGTCGAGCCCCAGCGCATATTCGAGCTGACCGTGTCCGAGCGCGTCACGCACATGTGCGGCGCTCCGATCGTGCTCAACATGCTGATCCATGCGCCCGATGCTGTAAAGAAGCCGCTGCCCGTGCGCACCAAAGTCGCGACCGGCGGCGCCGCGCCGCCGGCAGTCGTGATCCAGCGCATGGAGGCCATGGGTTTCGACGTACTGCATCTCTACGGCACGACCGAGAGCTACGGCCCGTCGACCTACTGCGCACCTTATGTGGAATGGCAGGGCTTCGCCGAGGACGAGCGCTACCGCATCATGGCGCGCCAGGGTCTGCCGGTCGTCACGGTCGAGGACATGATCGTCGCCAACCCGGATACCATGGAGCCCGTGCCGCGCGACGGCGAGACGATCGGCGAGATCATGCTGCGCGGAAACACCATCATGCGCGGCTATCTCAAGAACGAGACCGCGACGACGGAAGCTTTTGCCGGCGACTACTATCACTCGGGCGATCTCGCCGTGTGGCACGGCGACGGCTACATCGAGGTCAAGGATCGCTCGAAGGACATTATCATCTCGGGCGGCGAGAACATCTCTTCTCTCGAGGTCGAGGAAGTTCTTTTCCGCCATCCGAAGGTGATGGAGGCCGCCGTTGTCGCGCGCCCGGATGAGAAATGGGGCGAGACGCCCTGCGCCTTCGTCACGCTGAGGCCGGATGCCGGCACCGTCACGGTGGAGGAGATCATCGCCTACTGCCGCGAGAACATGGCGCGCTACAAGATCCCGAAGACGGTTGTCTTCGGACCGCTGCCGAAGACATCCACCGGCAAGATCCAGAAGTTCGTGCTGCGCGATACGGCGGGGAAATTGTAGAAGCTTCTAAGTGCCGCGGGCATGGCAGCATGGTGTGGTTGCGAAACACCCCTTTCCAGCAGCCCGCGGCACAAAAGCAAAAATCAACCACGCCCCTCGAAGGGCATGTTGGTCGCCTTGATGGTCATCGTGAAGACGTTCGTGTCGAGCGGCAGGCTCGCCATGTAGCGGATGGCCGAGCCGCAATGCTCCACATCCATGACCGGCTCGGGCTGCACGTCGCCGCGCGCTTGCGGCACGCCGGCCTTCATGCGCCCGCCCATGGCCGTGTCCGCATTGCCGACGTCGAGCTGACCGCAGGCGATGTTGAACGGACGGCCATCGAGCGCAATGCACTTCGTCAGGCCCGTGATGGCGTGCTTCGTGGAGGTGTAGCCGACCGACATCGGCCGCGGCGTATGGGCTGAGATCGAGCCGTTGTTGACGATACGGCCACCCTGCGGCGACTGCGCCTTGAACTGGCGGATGGCCTCCTGCGCACAGAGGAAGCTCGCGGTCAGGTTCACGTTCACGATGCTCTGCCAGTCTTCGAGCTTGATGTCCTCCATCGGGCCGGCCGGCAGCCCGCGGCCCGCATTGTTGAAGAGGAAGTCGAGGCGCCCGAAAGTCTTCACGGTCTCGGCGAAGAGCTTTTTCACTTCATCCTGCTTGGTGACGTCGGCAGGCACGGCCAGCATCCGCCCGCCGCCCTTCTTTGCCAGAGCCACCGTGCCATCCAGCTCGGCCTTGCGCCGGCCAGTGACCACCACGTCCCAGCCGTCTGCCTGGAGGTGAAGCGCCGCGGCCCGTCCGATGCCTGTGCCGCCGCCGGTGATGATCGCGACCTTGTTCGTTGCCATGCCGGCGTTCCTCTCCTGATGGGTTTGTTGGATTGCCCCGCGGGGTTCTGCGGCGCTCATCCGATCATGAAAGCCGAGCGCCGATCAAGGGGCGTAAGGCGTTCCGCGGGCGCCTCAAAATGCATTCGTGACACCCCGATTTCACGCGCTATGCAAAAATGCATAGCGGTATCGCGCTGCACCATCCTTGTTGCGACGCACCATTCGCGGTATATGGCATACCAAGCACACGCGCCGGAAAACAGGTGCGGTGACGAGATGACAAAAGGAACGATCATGAGCACCAAGACCTACGACACCGCCTTGGATTTCATGCCGGGCGAAGCCAAGAAGCCGAGCCTCTTCGCGCGCTTCAAGGACTACATGTCGGCCATGAACGCGGGCCTCGCAGCCTGGCGCGAGTATGAGCGCCTGCGCATGAGCGGCGTCGAGCACAGCCTCGCGGCCTCCAAGGCCTTCGAGAAGCACTACGAGTAAAGCCGGCGGGTACTGACGGGCGCGGTTCTCTCAGAGGGCAGCAAGGCCGCGCCCGCCGACGAATTCTCCACGGATCAGCGGCGATGACGGTGCCGGCAGTCCCGGCACTGCCAGTAGCCGTTTGGCGTGCCTGCAGGCAGGCAGTGTCGCGGCAGCGCCGGGGGGGAGACGGAGCTTGCCGAGGTTCGGCAGCTCCGCTCTGAGGTTTTTCCAGCCGACGGCGCCCAGCGCCTGGACCTGGATTGGGCCGGCCGATTCGGCGGACGTACTGATCTCGAAGCGACCATCCCATACAACCTGACGCTCGCCGGGCCTGATCTCGAGGGTCGGCAATCCCGCGCGACCGTTCTCCCGCCAGACCCGAAGATCGCCGCCCGGCCGCCAGTCGAGCCGACAGCCGCCGAGCGTCGCCGCACGCGCCGGCCATGCGCGATCCGAGGTGGCGCGAATGCGCTCGGCGAGCATTTCGATTTCGGAAAGCCGCGGCTCTGGTGCTCCGCCTCCGTAGGCCCCGATCAGGCGCTTGAGAACGCGGATCGCGATCTCCTCGGAGAGATCATTCAGCGCATCGAGCGGTATGGAACCGAACTGCCCGCCATGCCGGTCGACGAGGTGGTCAGTCGTCTCGTGAGTATGACGGAGAATGGATGCACGCGCGCGGGCGAGGCGTGCGGCGCTGCGCGCAATGGCTGCTCCGCTGATACCGAGCTCCGACAGCGACGCGAGCGCCTTGCGCACGCGTACGCGCTCGAAGTCGTCGCGCTCGTTGCTCGGGTCCTCGCGCCACGTAACGCCCGCCTCACGCAGCGTCGCGATGAGCCGCGATTTCGGCAGATCGAGGAGCAGCCGGTGCACAAGCAATTGCGCATCGTGTGCCGGCGACGTCGCGACCGGCGCAACGCTCTGCATGGCGCTGAGCCCATCGATGCCGCTGCCACGCGCGAGCCGCATGAGGAAGGTCTCGGCCTGATCCTCATAGTGATGCGCGGTGAGCAGGAGGCGTAGTTCGCCGTCGTGAGCGAGCGCATCCTCGATCAGCGCTTCGTGCATGAGACGATAGCGCGCCGCGCGCGCCGCAGCCTGGATACCCTGCGGGGGCTTCTCGCCCTCCCAGCGCAGCACGCGGCAGGGAAGGCCCAACGCTTCGGCTTGAGATGCAACCCAGGCTGCATCGTCCGCCGAGTCCGGGCGCAATCCGTGATCCACCGTCAGCACGAGGAGGCGCGGCCGGCCGGGCTGCTCCCTTGTTTCAAGCTGCGGCGGCACGAGGGTGAGTGCGCGTTGGGCGATCAGCATGAGCGCCATGCTGTCGGCCCCGCCGGAAACGGCAACGGCCATCGGCGCCCCGAGCAGCGGCTCGAAACGCGCGCGAATCTCATCGTCAATGATGGGCGCGTCGAGGTTCATGTCTCACTCCGCACCTCGCGGTGCGCGGAATAGCGGAAGGCCCAAAGCCCGGCGCTCGGCGCCGTGCGGCGTCAGCCGCGGCCGAGCCACTGCTTCCAACGGCTCTTCTTCTGCTCCGGGGCAGCCGCTTCCTCGCCCTCGCCGTTCAGCTCCTTGACGAAGGCGCCGAAGAATTCTCCGGCAAGCTTGTTCGAGGTCGCCTGTATGAGGCGCCCGCCGAGCGTCGCGAGCTTGCCGCCGACTTCCGCCTTGGCCGTGTAGCTGAGCTTGGTCGTGTCGGCATCGATCTCCGTGAGCTCGACTCGCGCGCGGCCCTTGGCAAAACCCGCGGCGCCCCCCTGGCCCGAGCCGACAATGTCGTAGGACGAGGGCGGATCGAGGTTCTCGAGCGTCACATTCCCGTTGAAGGTCGCCGAGATCGGCCCGATCTTGAGCGAGACCTTGGCCGCGAGATCCGTCGGCGAGCGCTGCTCCAGCTCCTTGCAGCCGGGGATGGTGCGCTTCAGCACCTCCGGATCGTTCAGGGCGTGCCAGACCACCTCGCGCGGCGCGTTGATCGTGTATTCGCCGGTGATGTCCATGGCTTCTTAGTCCTTGGCCTTCAAGAGATGTTGTCGCTGTCCGCGCCGATGTCGGCGAGGCGGCGGGCACGCCATTTCGTGCCATCGCGCTCGAACAGCAGCGGCGTCGCGTTCGCGAGGTGATGGGTCTCGAGGTCGATGCCGAGCGTCGGCCCGAGGACATAGAGAATACCGCCGTGCGCGACGAGCGTCGAATGTTTCGTGTCGGCGAGGCTCAAGGCGCGCTCGATGCCCTGGCGCGCGCGGCGGACGAAGAAATCGAGCGCCTCGCCATTGGGCGGCGCGTCGCGCCAATCGTGATCGGCTGACGACTTGCCGACGAGATCGCCGAACCAGCGCTCGCGCAGGCCGTCCTCGGCCTCCGGCGCGAGTGTATGCGGGCGACCGACGATCTCCGCCGTGACCCACGCGCGGGGCATGGTGCTCGACACAATGCGCTCGACGCGCTCGCCCTTCAGTGCTTCCGACGCCGCCTCTGCCTGGGCGAGTCCGCGCGCATTCAGAGGCTGCTCGGCCGTCTGGAAAATGCGCGCGTGATTGCCGTCCGTCTCCCCGTGGCGCACGAAGAAGAAGCGCGTGCACCGCGGCGTCAGCGGCGCCTCGCGCGCCATGCGGAAGAGCTCGTCGAGGCCGCGATGCAAATATCCGGGCGTGGTGAGGGCCATCGCGTCCCGCCTCAGACGATCTCGAAGAGACCGGCCGCGCCCTGGCCGCCGCCGATGCACATCGTCACCACGGCATACTTGTCGCCGCGGCGTTTGCCCTCGATAAGCGCGTGGCCCGTCAGGCGCGCGCCGCTCATGCCGTAGGGATGGCCGATCGAGACGGCACCGCCGTCGACGTTGAGGCGCTCCCAGGGAATGCCGAGCTTGTCGCGGCAGTAGATGACCTGCACGGCGAACGCTTCGTTCAGCTCCCAGATGCCGATGTCCTCGACCTTGAGGCCATGCTTCTTGAGGAGCTTCGGCACCGCGAACACGGGCCCGATGCCCATCTCGTCCGGCTCGCAGCCGACGACCTCGAAGCCGCGATAGATGCCGAGCGGCTTGAGGCCGCGCTTCTGCGCTTCCTTGTCGCTCATGATGACGGTCGCCGAGGCGCCGTCCGAGAGCTGGCTCGCATTGCCCGCCGTGATGAAGTTGCCCTCGCCCATGACCGGCTTCAGTTTGGCGAGGCCTTCCATGTTCGTGTCGGGCCGGTTGCCCTCGTCGCGCGTCAGCGTGACCATCTCCTTGCCGACGGCCTTGCCTTCCTTGTCGTAGAGGATCTTCTCGGTCTGCAGCGGCACGATCTCGTCATTGAACTTGCCGGCCTGCTGCGCCGATGCCGTGCGGCGCTGGCTCTCGAGTGCGTACTCGTCCTGCGCGTCGCGGCTGATGCCGTAGCGCTTGGCCACGTTGTCCGCCGTCTGGATCATGGACCAGTAGAGCTCCGGCTTGTGCTCCACGATCCATTCGTCGCGCGTGCGGAACTTGTTGGCGTTCTCGTTCTGCACGAGGCTGATGGACTCGAGGCCGCCGGCGACGATGATGCCGGCATCGTCCGAGCGCACGCGCTGGGCCGCCATGGCGATCGTCTGCAAGCCGGACGAGCAGAAGCGGTTGACCGTCACGCCCGCGACGGAGACCGGCAGGCCCGCCCGGATCGCGATCTGGCGGGCGATGTTGCCACCGGTGGCGCCTTCCGGCATGGCGCAGCCCATCATCACGTCCGAGACGTCGTCCGGATCGACCTTGGCGCGCCTCAGGGCCTCCGCCACCACGTGCCCGCCCATGCTGGCGCCGTGGAGGTTGTTGAACGCGCCGCGATAGGCGCGCCCGATCGGCGTGCGGGCAGTCGAAACGATGACGGCGTCGGCCATGGGGGCGTCTCCTCTGGTTTTCGGTTGCGCCAAGTCTAGACCATCAGCGGGGGTTTGGCAGCCGGAACGCGGGGGTCGAAGAGCCCGTCCGCTGGACGGCGGCGGCGCAGCCAACGGCAATGTTCGGGCCACCCGCACGTCTGCATTACACGTATGCCGCGTGTTAACTTGACGATCGTGACCCCGGTGATAATAACCGCGATTACTAATAATGCCTGGGGAGGCGACGTTCCGTGCCCGATCGGGACCATCTGCAATTCGGCTGGCTCACGGCCGACACCGCCCGCCTGCTGCGCACGGTCTTCGCGCGGCGCGTGCGCGAGGTCGGGCTGACGCGCGCGCAGTGGCAGGCGCTCACCCGCATCAACCGGCGGTCGGGCATGAGTCAGTCCGAGCTTGCCGAGATGATGGAGATCGAGAAGGCGCCGGCGGGCCGCATCGTCGATCGGCTTCAGGAAAAGGGCTGGATCGAGCGGCGCGCCGAGCCGAGCGACCGGCGCATCAACCGCATCTATCTGACCGAGCAGGGCGCGCGCATTCATGCCGCCATCGCACCGCTCGCAGATGCAACCGTCCGTGATGCGCTCGCGGGCCTGACGCCTGCCGAGCAGGCGCGGCTCGTTGCGCTCATGAGCAAGGTCAAGGCACAGCTTACGACGCTCGCGGCCTCCGATCCGCGGGCGGATTTTTCAGATTTTGATGGTACCGAGGACGACGACGAGGTCGCGCCTCCAGCACGAGCGGTATGACCATGACAGCCAAGCGTTGGACTCGCCCCGTTTTGCTGGTGGTGGTGCCTTTGCTGCTCGTTTGCGGCGCCGGGCTGTGGTGGCTGTGGAGCGGCCGCTACGTCTCGACCGAGAACGCCTACGTCAAGGCGGACATCGTCCAGGTCTCCTCGGAGGTGCCCGGGCGTATCATCGAGGTGCGCGTGCGCGAGCACCAGCAGGTCAAGGCCGGCGACGTCCTGCTGACGGTCGATCCCGAATCCTATGCCATCGCGCTCGCCAAGGCCGAGGCCGAGCTCGATCAGACGCGCTCGCGCGTCGCCGGCTTCCGCGCCGAGTATTCCGAAGCCCAGATGGAGCTTGCCGAGGCGAAGAGCCGGATCGCGTTCTTCGAAGCGCAGCACGGCCGCCAGAAGCAGCTCAGTGACAAGGGTGTCGGCTTTGCCTTCCGCGCCGAGGAGGCGGAGAGCAACCTGACGGTCGCTCGCGCCCGCGTCCAAGTCATCGAGCAGAAGATCCAGCGCATTCTCACGCAGCTCGGCGGCGATCCTGAAAAGCAGACGGAGGAGCACGCGCTCGTTCGCGAGATGCTCGCCCAGCGCGACCGTGCGCGCCTCGAACTCGTGCGCACGCGCATCCTGGCGCCGGTCGGCGGCCGCGTCGTCAACGCGAAGCTGCTGCCGGGTGAGCAGATCCGCGCGGCGACGCCTCTGTTCGCGATCGTCAGCGATGCCGAGCCGTGGGTTGAAGCAAACTTCAAGGAAACCGAGCTGACACACGTGCGGCCCGGCCAGAGGGCCACCGTCGTGCTCGACATCTATCCGGACGTGACCTGGAAGGCGCGCGTCACGAGCATCAGTCCGGCGACCGGCGCCGAGTTCGCGCTGCTGCCGCCGCAGAATGCCTCGGGCAACTGGGTCAAGGTCGTCCAGCGGCTCCCGGTACGCGTCCACATCGAGGCCAACGGCACCGATCTGCCGCTGCGTGCCGGCATGACGGCCACGGTGAGCGTCGACACCGAGCGCGAGCGCAAGATCAGCCAGATCTTCGGCTGGGGCACGGCCTCCGCCACCGACAAGGCGACGCGCGAGAAGCGGGCCGAGCGGTAGGTTTTTTTCCTTGTTTGCCGCGGGCTGCTGGGAAGGGGTGCTGACGCCTTCTGACGCAGTGCTATGCCCGCGGCGGCAAGAGCGACAGCGATCATATGCGGCTTCCCACTTCCCCCTCTCCCCGCGCTTGCGGGGAGAGGGCCACGCCGTGAGGCGTGCCTTCAGCACGACGTGAGGGGCGGCGTCATACACAAACGTCGGCATTTGGCGCCGCCCTCATCCCAACCTTCTCGTCGCGCCAGAGGCGCGCCTCCAGCGGGACGAAGGACGGGGAGAAGGGACATGGCGCGCCATGGGCGTCAGGTGCACTGTGCAGTCGAAGAGCCGCAAGTCCGGATGGCCGAGCTGGCGAGCTCGTGCTTCTGTGTCGATGAGCGGGTTTTCGGGTGGCGTGGCTGCGGCGGCCATTCGGAAACTCCCGACATTCCAGGGTATTGCGCCGATCACAGTTGAAAGGTGGTCTGACGCTCGCCATCCTAGAAGAAGGTGCCCGCGCGGCGAGGCTCGGGCGATACCTCGGACCTGAGGTCCTGAACATGAGCACGGACAAGAAGCAAACGCGGACGGGCAGGCAGGGGCCGGCGCCGACGGAGGCGCCGTCCGGCGCGGTGCCGAGCGCCTCGTCGCCAGCGCAAACGCCACAGGCCTCCAGCTCCAGCGACGTGGATGCCTTTCTCGCGCGCGTAAAATCACTGGGCACCGCGACGACCGCCGGCCGCGGCCGGCTCGTGTTCGCCATGGATGCCACCATGAGCCGGCAGCCGACCTGGGACATGGCGCTCGCGCTGCAAGCCGAGATGTTTCATGTGGTCGCCGAGGTCGGCGGGCTCGACGTACAACTCGTGTTCTTTCGTGGCGCCGGGGAGTGCCGGTCGTCGAAATGGGTGTCGGAGCCCGATGCGCTGGCCCGCCTGATGACGACGGTCGACTGCCGGGGCGGGTATACGCAGATCGGCAAGGTGCTCTCGCACGCGCGCCAGGAGACCGAGAAGCGCAGGATCAGCGCGCTCGTCTATGTCGGCGATTGCATGGAAGAGGCCGTGGACGATCTATGCGGGCGCGCCGGGGAGCTGGCGCTTCACGGCGTTCCGGTCTTTCTTTTCCAGGAGGGGCGCGATCCGATCGCGGAGCGGGCCTTCCGCGAGATCGCCCGCCTCACGCGCGGCGCCTGGAGCTCATTCGACCAGGGTTCCGCCGATCAGCTGCGCGCCTTGCTGCGGGCGGTTGCCGTCTATGCCTCGGGCGGCCGGGCGGCTCTCCAGCAGCTCAGCACGACGAAAGACGGCTCCGGCGCACGGCTGCTCCTGACCCAGATGAAGCGGGGTTGAGGCCTAGATGCAGTATTTTCTCCTCGGATTGCTGACGCTGGGATTGGCGATCATGGCCGTGCGCCTTTTCACCCAGGCCAACCCGGCGACCATGGCGTACCACACGCGCATCGGCGTCGCTGTCGGCGCCTTTGCCGGCGCGCTCTATTTCATGGTCCGGGGCGCTCTGTTCTATGCCTTTCCGCTCGCCGCGCTCGGCTGGTGGCTCATCGGTGGCCAGGGCATGGGCGGCTGGGGCTCTCTCGGTCCGACCGGCCCGTCGAGTTCCCGCCAGAGGTCGCGTGTGGTCACCGAGCATCTGGAGATGGAGCTCGATCATACGACCGGTGCCATGCGCGGCCGGATCCTCAAGGGGTTCTTCGCCGGGCGCGCCATCGAGGATCTGAGACCCGTGGAGCTTGCCCATCTCTGGCAGGACTGCCGCTATTCCGACCCCGCGTCGGCTCAGCTCGTCGAGGCCTTTCTTGATCGCATTCATCCGACCTGGCGGGAGGACATGGCGCGCTCCGAGCAGGAGCGTCCTCGCGGCCCGGACGGGCGCATGAGCGTCGAGGAGGCCCTGGATATCCTCGGCCTCAAGCCCGGAGCCGACGAAGCGGCGATCCGGCAGGCGCACCGCGAGCTGATGCTCAAACTTCATCCGGACCGGGGCGGATCGACCTACCTCGCTGCCAAGATCAATGAGGCAAAAGACACATTACTTGGAGATACTTAGTGCGCCCCCGGACCCAATATGTTGATAACATGTTATTTTATGGGCGTTGTCGGGGGCGCTCAGGACTATTGCTTTCGCACCACACTCCCCCCGGTAAAATGACAGTTCGACGTCACGGTAGTGGAAACGACCTTGTGTCCCGGCGGCCCGGCAGCCAAATTATGGGCATCTGAATCGCAAGTTGGGGAAGTCATGCGGACCCGTTTCGCACTGCCGGCTCTGTTGGGCGCGCTGATGCTCGCGGCCCCGTCGGCATTCGCCTTCGAGGAAACCCGCGGCGGTACCGGCGCGCAGCCTGCGCCACCGCCTCAGGTGACCGCGCCCGCCACCAAGGGGCTGCCTTTGGAACTCGGCGGTACGGGCACAACTGTGGCGCCGTCGACGGGTACCGAGGTTCGCATCCCGGGCCTCGGCAGGCTTGGCATTCTGCCTAAGCTCGATTTCGGCCTGGAGCTGCTTTACGGCGTCAACGAGCAGAGCTTTGACAATCGTCGGCTCGGCCCCGAGCAGAGCGACGATAGTGTGGGCGTGCGCGGTACCGTGCGCCATCGCTTCTAGACGCGCTGCCTTCACCTCGGCAGCATGGGCGGATAAGTCTCACGGAGGAGCGCCTTGGCGCTCCTTTTTTATTATCGGGAGATCGCATGCCCGGTGATCCCCACAGTGACCCGCACCGCTTCGAGGTTCCGGAACCCGAAGGCTGGCGCTGGCTCGCGGCCTCGGTGCACGTCTTCACGGCGCTCGGCATCGTCTGCGCGTTGCTGGCGGTCCATGCACTGCTGGATAGGGCTTTCGAGACGGCATTCGTATGGCTCGGCGTCGCCCTCATCATCGACGGCATCGACGGGGCCTTCGCCCGCGCGCTCGACGTCAAGCGGCGGCTCCCGCGCTTCTCCGGCGAGAAGCTCGATCAGGTCGTGGACTACGTCACGTATGTCTTCGTGCCGGTGCTGGTGCTGCAACTCGGCAGCTATCTGCAGGGCCTTTGGGGAGGCGTACTCGCGAGCCTGATCCTCCTGTCGTCGCTCTATCATTTCTGCGATCAGGACAACAAAGCAGACGATCACTGCTTCGTCGGGTTCCCGGCAATCTGGAACCTGGTGGCCTTCTACGTCTTTGCCTTCGCCCTTCCGGTATGGGCGGTCTCGCTCCTCGTACTCATGTGCGTGGCCCTGACCTTCGTGCCCATGCGCTGGCTCCACCCCATGCGCGTACGTGCGCTGCGCCCCGTCAATTTGGCCATGAGTGGCCTGTGGGCCATGGCCGCCTTCTGGACCGTGACGGCAGGCTTTCCCGCGTCGGCGGGCCCGGCGGCGGCGCTGGGACTGGTCGCGCTGTACGGGGTTGGGCTTGCGATCCTCTGGCCGCTGCTTGGCGGTGAGGGCGGAACCTAATGGCTCCTAAAGAGTTATCCACAGCTCCGATGATCCTGCCTGCGCTGACTCGCCGCATGACATATCAGGACGTTCCGTAGTCTGTGCTTTGTGGAAAAAGGTTAATTCTTCAGAATGTTAACCTCGAAGTAACTTCGATTTGGCGCTCGCGCGTTATTGCAGGCCATTCTCTTCGTATGGGAACCGTTGCCTCGAAGCGGCTACGCGGCCGTCAAATTGGGGCCTACAAGACTGACGAAGTGATCGAACCAGTCAGCGGTAATCACGGGGTCGTTGTATGCGTTCGAAGGTTGTAGTCGCGGGGGCCATTCTGACCACCGCCATGAGTGCGGCTTCGGCCGAGGCGCCGGGTAGCCGCGCCAATCTCCATGAAGTCGTCGCGGACCGCACGGTCACGCTGCACACGCCGGCAGGCGCGCTCCCCATCAGCTATTCGGGGAACGGCACCATGATCGGCCGTGCCAAGGACCTCGAGTTCTATACGGGCTCGGCCTTCGACCGCGGCACTTGGTGGGTGGTCGCCGACCGCGTTTGCCATCGCTGGCGGAGCTGGCTCGGCGGCAAGGAATACTGCGTCACGCTGCGCATGGACGGCCAGAAAGTTCACTGGCGCAGCACGGACGGCTATTCGGGCACGGCCACGCTCGGCGCCAAGCGTCGCACGTATGAAGCCGGCGCGATGAACTACTAGGCCCATCCGCC
The DNA here is from genome assembly GCA_023387235.1 of Pseudomonadota bacterium. Classification (GTDB taxonomy): domain Bacteria; phylum Pseudomonadota; class Alphaproteobacteria; order Rhizobiales; family Hyphomicrobiaceae. The sequence continues at coordinate 8,490 of JAEWIJ010000267.1, read as the reverse complement.
ACCAACTCAGCCGCCGCGCTCCTTGGTCTTCGCCTCGATCCAGAGATCGTCCATTTCCGCGAGCGTGACGCTCTCGGGGCTCTTGCCCTGCTCGGCGAGGCGACGCTCGATATAGGCGAACCGGCGGAGGAACTTCGCATTGGCCATCCTGAGCGCCGTCTCCGGATCGACGTCGAGATGGCGTGCGACATTGGCCATCACGAACAGGACGTCACCGAATTCGTCCACGATCCGCGGATCTGTCGGCCCGTCGGGTGGCGTGGCGCCACGGGGATCGGCCGGCACCGCAATCTCTTCGAGCTCGGCCAGCTCCTCCTGCATCTTCGAGAAGACAGGCGCGAGCGTGGGCCAGTCGAAGCCGACCCGCGCCGCCTTGGCCTGGAGCTTCACCGCGCGCGTCATACCGGGCAAGCCGACCGGCACATCGGCCAGCAGCGAGCGCGACGGCGGCTCGACCGATCCGCCTTCCCGCGCCTTGGCGGCCCGCTCCTCGGCCTTGATGTTCTCCCACCAGCCCTTGGCGAGCTGTGCCGATCGCGCTTTCTCATCCCCGAAGACATGGGGGTGCCGGCGGATCATCTTCTCGGTGACCCCGTGCACGACATCGTCGAACGAGAAGGCGCCTTCCTCCTCCGCCATGCGCGCGTGATAGACGACCTGCAGCAGCAGATCGCCGAGCTCCTCCTTGAGATCGACGCGGTTGCCGCGCTCGATCGCATCGGCGACCTCGTAGGCCTCCTCGATCGTATAGGGCGCGATGCTCGCGAAATTCTGCTCGAGATCCCACGGACAACCCGAGCCCGGTGTCCTGAGCGCCGCCATCACGGCAAGAAGATCGGAAATCGTGCGGCGCGTGCCGGGCTTGTCGGGCGGAGGCATCATCCGTTCCTGCGTGCGCGCTACATGCGCTCGATGACGTCGGTCCGCTCTTTGGGCGCGACCGGGGCCGCCGCCGCAAGGGCCGGCAGGATGTCCTCCGCGTTATCCACTGTCGTATAGGGCACGCTGAGGCCCGCGCGGATGAAGGTCTCTTCGCGCATCTGGTCGAGGAGCGTGCAGAGCGAGTCCCAGTAGCCGGCCACGTTCACGATCACGATCGGCTTCGTATGGCGGCCGAGCTGCGCCCACGTGAGCTGCTCGACCAGCTCTTCGAGCGTCCCGATTCCGCCCGGCAAGGCGACGAAGGCATCCGAGCGCTCGAACATCAGGCGCTTACGCTGATGCATGTCCTCGGTGATGATGAGCTCGTCCACCGCGCGCAGCATCTGCTCCTTCTCAGACAGGAACGACGGAATGATGCCCGTGACATACCCCTTGTGCTTGAGCACGGACTTCGCGACCTCGCCCATGAGCCCAAGGCTCCCACCGCCGTAGACGAGGCCGATGTCGGCCTCCGCGAGCTGCTTGCCGAGCGTGCGCGCGGCGGCCGCAAAGGCGGGATTGCGCCCGCTTCCCGAGCCGCAGAACACGCATACATTGCTGATGCCCGGGACGCTGCTCGGACCCTTGGCGGCATTCTTGCCGTTGTTGTTCTTCCTGGTCATTTTCATACGCATTCCTTGGGGAGCGCCCCATGGCGCCCACCGTTACTTACTAGCACTGCCAATATGTGGCATTGCGGGCAAATTGCCTCAATCACATGAACGTTGGAGGAGGGTGATACCCGTCACGGGCCTCGATCGGCGCCAGCAGTCGCGGGAAGATGGTTGGACGTCGGCTCGATTCCATGCATGGTTTCGCGCCAGAAGGGCGGGCGTAAGATCGCGCGCACATGCTGGAACCCACGATGCAGCTCAAATTCTATACCCTCGACGTGTTCACCGAAGCGCGCTTCGGCGGCAATCCGCTCGCGGTCGTCATGAACGCCGATGCGTTGCCGGCCGGCCTCATGCAGGACATTGCGCGCGAGCTCAACCTCTCGGAGACGGTGTTCGTCCAGAAGCCCGCCAACCCCGCTGCGTCGGCTCGCGTGCGCATTTTCACGCCGGCTGTGGAGCTGCCCTTTGCCGGCCATCCGACGATCGGAACAGGCATTCTGCTCGCGCAGCTCCGCGTGACCGATGCGTCAACCGAGCAGGACGCACTCGTCGTGCTCGAGGAGACGATCGGGGCCGTTCGCGTCGGCGTTCGCATGCGGCCCGGCAAGGCACCCCATGCCGAGTTCGATGCGCCGAAGCTTCCCGAGCCCGCGGGCGACGCTCCGAGCAGCGAGCGCCTCGCCGGCGCCCTCGGGCTCACGCCCTCCGAGATCGGTTTTGCCAATCACCGTCCTTCGCAGTGGTCGGCCGGCGTGCCTTTCACGTTCGTGCCCGTCGCGTCCATGGCCGCCATCGGCCGCGCCGAAATCGTCTCGACGCATTGGGCTGCGGCTTTCGGTGGCTCGCGCGCCGGCAAAGTCTATCTCTACACGCGTGATACCGTGCACACGACATCGTCATTTCATGCGCGCATGTTCGGGCCCGGTGCCGGCGTCGCTGAGGATCCGGCGACCGGCTCGGCAGCGGCCGCGTTCGCTGGCGTCGTGAATGCTTTCGACCAGCTTCCGGCCGGCACGCACAAGCGCAATATCGAGCAGGGCTTCGAGATGAACCGGCCGAGCCTCATTGCCTTGTCGTTCGAGGTCGCGGCCAAGGGCAAGCTCGAGGCCGTGCGCATCGGGGGCAGCGCCGTGCGCGTCAGCGAGGGCCACATCGAGATCTGAGCGGCGCGTCGCACTCAGCGATCAGGATAGGGCGTGTCGTCCTTATGCACGAACCGGCCGTCCGCATCGGCGATCTTCATGTCGATGTCGGCGTAGGTTGTCAGCTCATCGGCGTGGCGCGTGGCGACTTCCAGATAGATGGCCATCGCTCCCGAGCGATTGATCATGTGATGGCCGTTGCCGGTGCCTTTCGGAAAGACCGCGCAATCGCCCGCGCGCAGCGTCGTCTCGCTGCCGTCCTCGATCAGGACCAACTCGCCTTCGAGGATGTAGACGAGTTCTTCCTCATGCGAGTGCCAATGGCGCTGGCTCGACCAGTGCCCCGGCGGAAGATGCGTGAGATTCACGCCGAAGTCTGTGAGCCCGCCGGCATCGCCGAGCCGCTGCCGAATGCGTCCGGCACAGGGGCCGTCAAACGGTGGTGGATAATCCGAGCCTTGACGCTGCGGGACGGCGCTGATGTCGATCTTCGGCATGACTGTCCTCTCTGATCGCGCCTGCGGCGCGAGCGAGGGCGCATGCCTCTGGCATGCCTTCGGCATGACCCTCGCGCTTCCAGCCGGGGGACACCCCCGGAACCCCCGCCTTTTATGACTTTGCGATCCCCAGCGCCTTGTGCAGCTCACCAAGCGTCGCGAGCGCGTCGGCACCCGCGAAGATGAAAGCATCGACGCCGGCCGCCTGCAGTGCCGCTTCGATATCCTTCGGACGGCCCGCGAGATAAACGCGCTGGGCACCGGCCGATTTCAATGCCGATGCGGCGGCAGCACCCAGATCGCCATAGGCTGCGTCCGCTCCGCAAATACAGGCGATCGTCGCGCCACTATCCTTGAAGGCCGCAGCGATGGCGCCAGCGTCACTCAGGGGCGCCGACTGGATCGCGCCGACGCCGCCGGCGGCGAGGAAGTTCGTGATCCACGTCGCGCGGGCGCCGTAGCTGGCGAGATCGCCGATGCACGCCAGGAAGACCTTCGACGGCCTCTCGGTCGAAACTGCGTGTGCCTCGGCGGCAGCGCGAAGCGCCTCGAAGGGCTCCGCCAGGCGGCGAACGGCAAGCGGCTTGATCTGCGCCACGCCGCCTTCCGCAGGCGAGGGTACAGCCGGCCACGACTCGACCTTCACGCCGTCGTCGCCAAGCTTCGGAAATGCCGACACGCCGGTCATTTCCATGCGGCCGGTCGCGATCTGCTTCGCGCGGGCCTCTGCAACCTTGGCGATGTCATCCTGAACGCGCCCGCTCGCGAGCGCCGTCGCCATGCCGCCCGCCGCCTCGATGTCCTGGAAGAGCTTCCACGCCGTCGCGGCAAGGTCGGAGGTCAGCGTCTCGATGGCGAAGCTGCCACCCGCCGGATCGATCACGCGGCCGAGCCCGCTTTCCTCCTGCAGCACGAGATGCGTGTTGCGCGCCATGCGCCGCGCGAAGCTGTCAGGCTTTCCGAGCGCCCAGGTGAACGGGAGCACGGTGATGACCTGCGCGCCGCCCATGGCCGCCGTCGCGCACGCGATGGTGGTGCGCAGCATGTTCACCCACGGATCATGCTTCGCCATCATGCGGAAGGATGTTTCGGCGCCGAAAGTCATGTGGGAGACGGCATTGCCGGCACCGCATGCCTCGGCGACCTGCCACACGAGCCGGCGCGCCGCACGCAGCTTGGCGAGGCCCATGATCTGGTCGGCATCGACCGCGAGATTGATCGCGATCTTCGGGAGTGCCTGCTCCGGCGCAATGCCCGCGGTGTCGAGCGCGCGGAGATAGGCGGCGAGCGTCGCGAGCATCATCGCGAGCTCCTGCGCCTCGCTGGCACCGGCCGCATGATAGGGATGGCCGTCGGCAACGAGCGCCGTCAGGTGCGGGGCGCCGAGCGCGCTCTTGGCGAGGCCTGCTGCCTCGGCGAGCGCCGCATCGAGCGGCTGCCGCAGCGCGCCGTTGAGCGCCAGCGTGCCGAGCGGATCGGCATTGAAGGCGCCGAGCCTTGCCTTCTCCGAGATCCCGGCTGCCTGCCACAGCTCTTCGAGGCTCGCCGCCGCAGTGGCAGTCCCCTCGCTCGCTTCCAGCGCAATTGGGCACACGTCGAGCATGACGCCCTTGAGGGCGGCGGCGAGTGTGCCGGCATCCGACGCGAGGCCGATGCGCCCCGGACCGGCAATGAGCAGCTTGAGTGATGTCGCGCCACCTTCCAGATCCTCCAGGATGGCGGCATTGGCGACGGCCGCATCCGTATCCGCATGAACCTGGCGGATATCCCACGGCGGCATGATCGTCGCGGCCGTCGCCCCACGCAGGTAGGGAGCGGCCCCTGGCTGGAGCGCTGCAAGCCCCTCCGGCGCCTCCGCCCGGCCATAGAGAGGGGCGATCCGGAGCCCATCCGCAGTCCGCGAAACCAGGCGGCGCTCGAAATCGGCGCCCTTGAGCGCTTTTTCGACCAGCGCCAGCCACTGCGCCCGCTCGGGGACGGAAAATCCTTCCATCAGCGCCAGTTCGGTCATCGTTCCGCAATCCTGTGTCGTGTCCAGTCCCTTCCCTAGCGCGTTTGTTGCGCTGCGTTAATCCCTTGATTGGCCATGCCGCACCCGCCGCCAATGACATCGCGCGCGACCTGTGGTAGGCACCCGCAACCCTTTTTTGCGCCGCACCATGCGGCCCGCACCCCGGACCCCAAAATGGATATCCGCAATATTGCGATTATCGCCCACGTCGATCATGGCAAGACGACCCTCGTCGATGCGCTTCTGAAGCAGTCCGGCGCCTTCCGCGAGAACCAGAAGGTCGCCGAGATGGTCATGGATTCCAACGATCTCGAGCGCGAGCGCGGGATCACGATCCTGGCCAAGAATACCTCCATCGTCTGGAACGGCACGCGCATCAATATCGTCGACACGCCGGGCCACGCCGACTTCGGCGGCGAGGTTGAGCGCATTCTCAACATGGTCGACGGTGCCGTGCTGCTCGTGGACGCCTCGGAAGGCCCGCTGCCGCAGACGAAGTTCGTCGTGTCGAAGGCTTTGCGCCAGGGCATCCGCCCGATCGTCGCTATCAACAAGATCGATCGCCCGGACGAGCGCCACAACGACGTGCTGAACGAGATCTTCGATCTCTTCGCGAGCCTCGACGCGACCGACGAGCAGCTCGACTTCCCGGTGCTGTACGGCTCCGGCCGTGACGGCTGGATGGCCACCGATCCATCAGGTCCCAAGGACGACCTGAAGCCGCTCTTCGATCTCATCCTGAAGCACGTGCCGCCGCCCGTCGCGGAGGAGGGCCCCTTCCGCCTGCTCGCGACGACGCTCGAAGCGGATGCTTACCTCGGCCGCATTCTGACGGGCCGCATTCTCTCCGGCAGCATCAAGCCGAACCAGACGATCAAGGCGCTTTCGCGCGAAGGCAAGCTGATCGAGACGACGCGCGTGACGAAGGTGCTCGCTTTCCGCGGGCTCGAGCGCACGGCCGTCGATCAGGCCGACGCAGGCGATATCGTCGCCATTGCGGGCGTCACGGAAGCGACGGTCGCGGATACGCTCTGCGATCCATCCGTCGATGCGCCGATCCCAGCGCAGCCGATCGATCCGCCGACGCTGACCATGACCTTCCGCATCAACGATGGTCCGTTCGCCGGCCAGGAGGGCGACAAGGTCCAGAGCCGCGTGATCCGTGATCGCCTCATGAAGGAAGCCGAGCGCAATGTTGCGATCCGCATCGCGGAGAATCCGGACAAGGATTCCTACGACGTTTCGGGCCGCGGCGAGCTGCAGCTCGGCGTGCTCATCGAGAACATGCGCCGCGAGGGCTTCGAGCTGACGGTTTCGCGGCCGCGCGTTGTCTACAACTCGGATGAGACGACGGGCCAGCGCCTGGAGCCCATCGAGGAAGTGATCATCGACGTCGACGAGCAGCATTCGGGTGTCGTCGTGCAGAAGCTTTCCGAGCGCAAGGGCGAGTTGCGCGAGATGCGCCCGTCGGGCGGTGGACGCACGCGTCTCGTGTTCAATGTGCCGACGCGCGGCCTCATCGGCTATCAGGGCGAGCTGCTGACGGACACGCGCGGCACGGCAGTGATGAACCGCCTCTTTCACAGCTACGCGCCCTTCAAGGGCGAGATTCCGGGCCGCCGCACGGGCGTGCTGATCTCCAACAGCTCCGGCGAGGCGACGGCGTATTCGCTCTTCTATCTTCAGGATCGCGGGGCGATGATGATCGATCCGCAGACGCGCGTATATGAAGGCATGATCGCCGGCGAGCACAGCCGCGAGAACGATCTCATCGTCAATGTCGTGCAGGGCAAGAAGCTCTCGAACGTGCGCGCCTCCGGCAAGGACGACGCGCTCATCCTCACGCCGCCGCTGCGCATGACGCTCGAGCGCGCGATGAGCTACATCACGGACGATGAGCTCGTCGAAGTGACGCCGAAGTCGATCCGCCTTCGCAAACGCTGGCTCGATCCGCACGTGCGCAAGAAGATGGAACGGACGGCGGAAGCGGTGTAGGCGCGGTTCGGGCCGTCACGCCCGCTGGGACGCCTTCAGCGCCTGATCGAGATCCTCGATGATGTCGCGCGCGTCCTCGAGACCGATCGAGAGGCGCACCAGCTCCTCGCCGACGCCGGCTTTGCGCAGCTCCTCCGCGCTCATCTGCTGATGCGTCGTGCTTCCCGGATGGATGATCAGCGACTTCGCGTCGCCGACATTGGCGAGATGCGAGAGCAGGCGCACGCGCTCGATCAGGACCTTGCCGGCACGACGTGCGCCGCCCTCGCCCGAGCCGTCCGGCGCCTTGATGCCGAAGCTCATCATGGCGCCCGCGCCGCGCGGCATCTGTTTTTTGGCGAGCGCGTGATCGGGATGGCTTTCGAGGCCGGGATACTTCACCCACGCGACGGCCGGATGCTTTTCGAGGAACGTCGACACCGCGCGCGCATTCTCGACGTGGCGCGCCATGCGCACGGGCAGCGTCTCGATGCCCTGCAGGAGATAGAACGCGTTCGCGGGGCTCATGCAGGCGCCGAAGTCGCGCAGGCCTTCCGCGCGCGCCCGCGCAATGAACGCCGAGGGGCCGAATTCCTCGGAGAAGTTGAGATTGTGATAGCCGGCATAGGGCTCGGTGAGCGTCGGAAACTTGTCCGACTTGGCCCAGTCGAACCGTCCGCTGTCGACGAGCAGGCCGCCGATGGCGATGCCATGCCCGCCGAGAAATTTCGTCGCCGAGTGCATGACGATGTCGGCACCATGATCGAACGGCCGGCAGAGATAAGGCGTCGAGAATGTCGCGTCGATCATCAACGGCAAGCCGTGATCGTGCGCGACTTGCGCGACCGCCGCGATGTCGAGCACTTCGAGGCCGGGATTGCCGAGCGTCTCCGCGTAGAGGAGGCGCGTCTCCGGCTTGATTGCCGCTGCGAACGCCGCGGGATCACGCGGATCGACCTGCGTCGTCGTAATGCCGAAGCGCGGCAGCGTGTGTACGAACATGTTGTGCGAGCCGCCGTAGATGCGGTTCGAGGCGACGATGTGCCCGCCGGCGCCCATGAGCGTCGCAACGCCGAGATGGAGTGCGGCCTGCCCGCTTGCGACGGCGACCGCGCCGACGCCGCCTTCGAGCGCCGCAATGCGCTCCTCGAGCACCGCGACCGTCGGATTCGAGATGCGCGAGTAGATGTGCCCCGCACGTTCGAGATTGAAGAGCTCGGCTGCGTGATCCGCGTCCTGAAAGACGTACGACGTCGTCTGGTAGATCGGCACGGCGCGGGCGCCGGTCGTCGGATCGGGCTGCTGCCCGGCATGCAGCGAGAGCGTGT
>JAEWIJ010000249.1 GCA_023387235.1 Pseudomonadota bacterium | reverse complement strand
ATCGTCAGCACGAGCGGCCGCCCCTCATCCCGACCTTCTCCCCGCAAGAGCGGGGAGAAGGGGAAGAAGGCGACCACCCATCACCTGCCCCAGCAAATGCAGAGACGGAAATCGCCTCGCCCATCCGTTAGTGCTTTTGGGACCGCAAGCAAGCGCCGGTCCCGCCCCTCCAAACTGCCACGGAGGGGAGGCGAGGGGCGACCCGCAAGCGTGTTCGACTCCACAGGGGCCGTCCCTCGCCCCTTCTCTCGCTATCCGGCTCGAGCTATCTCAGCGCCGCGCGGATCAGCGCCTTGGCTTCGGGCGAGTCCCACTCCGCCGGACCGACCATGCGTCCGATCTCGCGCCCCTCGGCGTCGATGAGCAGCGTCGCCGGCAGGCCGATAGCCATGAGCGTCGTCGCCATGCGCGCCGCCGGATCGGCGAGAACGGCAAGACGCTTGACGTTGATCTCGTCGAGGAACTTGCGCGCACCCTCGATGCCCGTGCGATCTACGCTCACGGCCACCACCTCGAATTTGTCCGAGCCCAAGCTCGCCTGCAGACGATCCAGCGCCGGCATTTCCTTGCGGCAGGGCGCGCACCATGTCGCCCACAGATTCAGCAGGACGACCTTGCCCTTCCAGTCCGCCAGCGTGCGCTCACGCCCTTCCGCATCGACGAAAGGCGCGGCCGGCAGCTCTTCCGGCGCGCTCTTGAAGACGAAACCCGCGACCTGGCCCGTGCTGAGCGCATTCCGACCGGGTCCGGCCGGCAGCGACGCACCCAGCTTGGTCTGGGGCGTCGCGCTCGGCGCGGGAGCGGAAACCACAGCCCCGCCTTTGCGATTGTCAGGGTCCCCCGTGGTCACGTATACCGCGCCAAATCCGATCAGGGCGAAGACGACGGCGACCGCGATATAGACCGAAAGGGGCAGCCCTCCGGCCGCGGCCCTCGCGGCCTCGCCGCTGCTCTCGTTGGTGCTCATGAGTTCCCTTCTGGCTCTGTTTTTGCCAGCCCTCGACCGTAGAGGCCCGCCGTGACCCGTTCCGATGCCAACAAGATGTGGGGTGGCCGCTTCGCGATGTCACCCGCCGACCTTATGGTCGAGATAAACGCCTCCATCGGCTTCGACAAGGCCATGGCGCCGCAGGATATCGCGGGATCGAAGGCGCACGCGGAAATGCTGGCGCGCCAGGGCATCATCACCAAGACGGATGCCCGCGAGATCATCAAGGGTCTCGAGCAGGTCCGCGCCGAGATCGAGCGCGGCGAATTCGCCTTCTCGCAGGCCCTCGAGGACATTCACATGAACGTCGAGAGCCGGCTGGCCGAGCTGATCGGCCCTGCGGCCGGGCGGCTCCACACGGCGCGCTCGCGCAATGACCAGGTCGCGCTCGACTTCAGGTTGTACGTGCGCGACAGCCTCGACGCCTTCGACAGCGTGCTCGCCAGCCTTCAGCAGGTGCTTGCGACGAAGGCCGAGAACCATGCCGATGTGGTCATGCCCGGGTTCACGCACCTCCAGCCGGCCCAGCCCGTGACGTTCGGCCACCACCTCCTCGCGTACGTGGAGATGCTAGGGCGCGACCGCGGCCGCTTTGCCGATGCCAGGAAGCGCCTCAACGAGAGCCCGCTCGGCTCGGCGGCGCTCGCCGGCACCTCCTTCCCGATCGACCGGGAATATACCGCCGAAACCCTCGGCTTCGATCGCCCAACCGCCAATTCGCTCGACGGCGTCTCGGACCGCGATTTCGCGCTGGAAACGCTCGCCGCGGCCGCCATTTCGGCCATGCACATCTCGCGTCTCGCGGAAGAGATCGTGATCTGGATGACGCCGCAGTTCGGCTTCGTGCGCCTCTCGGACAAGTGGACGACGGGCTCGTCCATCATGCCGCAGAAGCGCAATCCGGATGCCGCCGAGCTCTGCCGCGCCAAGGTCGGCCGCATTGCCGGTGCCTTCCAGAGCCTCATCATGGTCATGAAGGGGCTGCCGCTGACCTATTCGAAGGACATGCAGGAGGACAAGGAAGTCACCTTCGACGCGCTGCGCGCCTTCGCCGTGGCCGCCGCCGCCATGCGCGGCATGATCGAGGACCTGGAGCCCGTTCCCGAGACCATGCGGGCCGCCGCCGGCCGGGGCTATTCGACCGCGACCGACCTCGCGGATTGGCTCGTCCGCGCCCTCGGCCTCCCCTTCCGCGAGGCGCACCACGTCACCGGCACCATCGTCAAGCGGGCCGAATCCAAGGGCGCGGCCCTCGAGGACCTCTCGCTTGCCGAGATGCAGGCCGTCGAGCCGCGCATCAGCAAGGACGTGTTCAGTGTCCTTTCGGTCGATGCCTCGGTCCGCAGCCGGACCAGCTATGGGGGAACTGCGCCACAGAACGTCCGCAAAATGGCGCGACGCTGGATAAAGCGGTTGGAAAAGGCCCCGGCCAAAGCCTAGATAGGGTCGTGCGCGCCGCTTCGGGGCTATTGGGGGCCGCAGGAACGGGTGGATATGATCGCACGGGTTGCAGGGATTGGCATGGTGGTCGTGCTGGCGGCGTCGCTGGCAGGCTGCGGTGTGCGTGGTGCGCTCGATGGCCCGAACGCCAAGACCCGCACCGATGCCACGACCCTGACCGCCCCCTCCAAGGTCGGCGAGCCCGCGCCCAAACCGCCGCACAAGGATTTCCTCCTCGACGGCCTGATCCGTTAGCGTGATCCGCTAGCGCACGCGGACTTCACCCTGTAATTGAGATCACGCCGAAGCAGACGCGCATTGTCTTGCGTGGCTGCTTGATTGCGCCGCCACGCACGATCCCGAGTTCTCTCAAATGCATCACTTCACCTACCGCGACGGCCGGCTCCATGCCGAGGATGTCGATCTGACAGCCCTCGCCGATGCCGTCGGCACGCCCTTCTACTGCTATTCGACGGCAACGCTCGAGCGTCACTACAATCTCTTCGCGAGCACGGTCGGCGCACCCGAGGCCCGCGTCTTCTTTGCCATGAAGGCCAATAGCAATCTGGCCGTACTGAGCACGCTCGCCCGTCTCGGCGCCGGCGCCGATACCGTATCCGAGGGCGAGATCCGCAAGGCACTCGCCGCCGGCATTCCGGCAAGCGCGATCGTCTTCTCGGGCGTCGGCAAGAGCGATGCGGAGCTCGCCTTCGCCGTCGATGCCGGCATCCACCAGATCAACATCGAGACCGAGGGCGAGTTGCACGCGCTCTCGCGCATCGCGGCTGCCCGCGGCAAGCGCCAGAGCGCCGTTTTCCGCATCAATCCCGACATCGGCGCCGGCGGCCACGCCAAGATCACGACGGGCTCGGAAGCCAACAAGTTCGGCATCAGCCTGAGCGAGGCGGAGCGCCTCTACACGGTTGCCGCCAATCTCCCGGGCGTGCGCATGGTCGGCCTCGCGGTCCACATCGGCAGCCAGATCCGCGTGCTCGACGACCTGCAGGCCGCCTTCGGGCGCATGCGCGAACTCGCCGATCGCCTTGCCGCCCAGGGCCACCGGGTCGAGCGCATGGACCTCGGTGGCGGGCTCGGCATTCCCTACGAGATGGAGGAAGCCGTCGATCACGGTCCCGGCCTCATCGAGGCCTACGCCGACATGGTCGCGCGCACGTTTGCCGGCCTCGACGTCGAGCTTGCCTACGAGCCGGGCCGCCTGATCGTCGGCAATGCCGGCATCCTCGTCACGCGCGCGCTCACCCTCAATCCCCGCAGCGGCAAGACCGTTCTCGTCGTCGATGCCGCCATGAACGATCTCATCCGGCCGGCTATGTACGATGCCTTCCACGACATCTGGCCCGTCAGCGCGCCCGCACCTGACGCGCCGAAGCGGCTCTACGACGTCGTCGGTCCGATCTGCGAGAGCGGCGACACCTTTGCAACCGGCCGCACGCTGCCCGAGACCCGCCCGGGCGATCTCGTTGCCCTGATGACAGCCGGGGCCTACGGCGCCGTCATGTCCTCGACCTACAATTCCCGCCTGCTCGTGCCCGAGGTGCTGGTTCGCGGCGCCGAATGGGCCGTCGTCCGCCCGCGTCCGGCCTACGAGGAGCTCATCAAGCTCGACCGGATGCCACCCTGGCTCGGCTAGATCGCGTACACCTGCGCCCGGCAGCCCTGCGGAAAAATTTCTGCCGCGTTGTCGCTTTCACATCCGTTCATTCGACGTTGCAGGAGAGCCCGGGTCCATGCCCGGGTCCGATCGGCTGGACGAGAACGGAAGGATCGCGCACATGCCCAAACTCCGCGTGCACAACTTCGCCATATCCCTGGACGGCTACGGCGCCGGCCCGAAGCAGGATCTGAGCGAACCCCTCGGCGTCGGCGGCGAGGCGTTGCACGACTGGTTCGTCGCCACGCGAACATTTCAACGGCAAACAGGAAAGGATGGCGGGACGACTGGCATCGACGACGACTTCGCAGGGCGCGGGTTCACGAACGTCGGCGCCTGGATCATGGGGCGCAACATGTTCGGGCCGGTGCGTGGACCCTGGCCCGACGACAGCTGGAAAGGATGGTGGGGCGACAACCCGCCCTACCACGGTCCCGTATTCGTGCTCACGAACCACCCCAGGGCACCGGTCACCATGGACGGCGGCACTACCTTCCACTTCGTCACCGAGGGCATTCACGATGCCCTGAAACGCGCCACGGAAGCCGCCGATGGCCAGGATATCCAGCTCATGGGCGGCGCCTCCACGATCCGGCAATACCTCAGCGCGCGACTGATCGACGAGATGCATTTTGCCATTGCCCCGATCCTCCTCGGATCAGGCGAGCACCTGTTCGGCGGTATCGACGCCCCGAAGCTCGGGTACAGGTGCACCGAGCACGTGACGACGGCGGGTGCCACGCACGTGGTCTTGACGAAGAGCGGCTGAGCACCGCAGCCGTGCCCGACAGCCCGGCCACTTTGCCGCCGCACTGAGCGTTCAGCCTCCGGTTGAACGCAAATTGATCGGGATGCTGGATCGTTTTGCAGCTTGGCTTTCGTGAAGCGTGCTAGGAACTCTTGTGCCGGTGCGTGGGTACGACCGGTACGGGTGGGTCGACCTGCCCCCTACTGAATGCTGTGCACGATGTCGAGCGCCGCGATCCGGGGCCGAATTACCCTCGATCTGCCGATCCGCTGTAAGGTGCGCCTATGGCTGAACCGACGACCACGCTGCCGTCGAACGCCGCGACGTTCGAGCGCAAGATCAGGCTGAGCCGCTGGGCCCAGCTTTTCGAGCGCCTATGGCCGCGGGTCTGGGTGCTGCTCGCGGTCGCCGCCCTTTTCGTCCTCGTGTCGCTCGCAGGCATCTGGGCCCATCTCCCCGAGATCGCCCATTTTTCCCTGCTGGGCGCCTTTGGCCTTGCCGTGCTCGGCGCCCTCGTCTGGATGGCCCGCACACCCTTCCCGAGCCGCGAGGAGGCATTGCGGCGCCTCGAGCGGCGTTCGTCGGTCCCGCACCGGCCCGCTTCCTCGTATGAGGACACGCTTTCCTCGCCGGGCGCCGGCGGCGCCACGCAGGCCCTCTGGGAGGCCCATCGCGCTCGCCTTGCCGCTACCCTCGCCAAACTCCGGGTCGGCACGCCCTCCCCCCGCACGGATCGCGCCGATCCGTGGGCGCTGCGCGCCGTGTTGCTGATCGGCGTCGGCGTTCTGGCCGCAGCCGTAGGCGACGGCTTCATGGACCGCCTCTCGCAGGCCTTCCGTTTCGGCACCCCGGCGACGGCCGTCAGCACCGCCCGCCTCGATGCCTGGGTGACGCCGCCCGCCTACACGGCCCGCCCGCCGCTCATGCTGGTCGACGGCTCGCGCGCGAGTGCCGCGCATGTTCCCGGTGAGGCGCACCCGAGCTTCGAGGTTCCCATCAAGAGCGCGCTTGTGGTCCGCGCCAGTGGCGAAGGCGCGTCGGGCATGAGGCTCGAAATCATCGACGACGCCGGCAAGGTAGAAGTTCTTTCGCCGGCGAAGCCCCAGCTTCCGCCCGGCGTCACCATTACCAGTGAAGTGGCGGAGATCCGCACGGAGCTGACGCGTCCGGTGACCGTCCACGCACGCGGCGTCAGCGGCGAGCCGCAATGGGCCTTCCGCATCATTCCGGACCATCTGCCGAAGATCAGCCTGACGAAGCAGCCCGAGGCCATGCCGCGCGGCTCCCTCAAGCTCACCTACAAGGTCGAGGACGACTACGGCATCGCGAGCGCGGAGGCGCGCATCACGCGCGTGCGCCCGAAGGCAGACGATCCCGCGACGAGCTGGGCGCGACCGAAGAAGCAGGGCGCGCGGCCACCGCTCGAAAAGCCGCCAGTGCTCACGCTGCGGCTGCCGCGTATGAACGCCAAGCAGGCCGACGGCACGAGCTATCACGAGCTTTCCGGCCACCCGTGGGCCGGCATGCGCGTACGCATGGTGCTTTCCGCGAAGGATCAGGCCGGGCAGGTCGGCAAGAGCGAGCCCGTCGAGTTCATCCTGCCGCAGCGCCGCTTCCACAATCCGATCGCCCGCGCCGTGATCGAGCAGCGCCGCGCGCTCATCGAGGATCCGCGCAATCGCGATCAGGTGGTCATCGGTCTCGATGCCATCGCCGTCGAGCCCGATGGCTTCTTCCCCGACTACAGCGCCTACATCAGTCTGCGCGGCGCCTACTGGCGGCTCATGCGCGACAAGACGCGCGCCGGCATGAAGGACGTGGTCGATCAGCTCTGGCACGTGGCCGTGCGCCTCGAGGACGGCAATCTCTCGGACGCCGAGCGCCGCCTGCGTCAAGCCCAGGAAGATCTCGCGAAGGCTCTTCAGGAAGGTGCCAGCGACGAGGAGATCCAGCGTCTCATGAACGAGCTGCGCCAGGCGCTCAACGAGTTCATGGAGCAGCTCGCGCGTCAGGCCGAGGGCCAGCCGCCGCAGCAGATGCCGCCCGGCCAGTCGCCGCAGCAGATGCTGAGCCAGCGCGACCTCGAGCGCATGATGCGCGACATCGAGAACATGGCGCGCCAGGGCTCGCGCGATAATGCACAGCAGATGCTGAGCCAGCTCCGCGATCTGCTGGAGCGCCTGCAGTCCGGCCGCATGGCCCGTCAGCAGGGTCAACAGAACCAGCAGATGATGCAGATGATGGACCAGTTCGGGGACATCATCCGCCAGCAGCAGCAGCTCCTCGACGACACGTTCAACGAGCAGCGCCAAGCGGGCGATGAGGGACAGGAAGGTCAGCAGGGGCAGCAGGGGCAGCAAGGTCAACAGGGGCAGCGTGGCCAGCGCGGGCAACAAGGCCAGCAAGGACAACGCGGCCAGCGGGGACAGCGCGGACAGCAGGGTCAGGGCCAGCAGGGCCAGGGTGAGCTGAGCCGCCGTCAGGGTCAGTTGCGCGACCGCCTCGGCCAGCTCGGCCAGGGACTTCAGAAGTTCGGCATGCAGCCGCCCTCGCAGCTCGGTGGCGCCCAGCGCTCCATGGAGGAAGCCGAGCAGGCCCTCCGTGAGGGCAATCTCGATGGCGCCGCCCGCGCCGAGCAGCGTGCTCTGGAGCAGCTCCGCCAGGGCGCCCAGCAGATGGCGCAGCAGATGCTGCAACGGATGCCCGGCCAGCTCGGCCGCTCGGCCGACGTGCCGCTCGATCCCATGGGACGCCCGCAGCGCACTGAAGGTCCCGATCTCGGCACGTCCGTGAAGGTGCCCGACGAGATCGACATCCAGCGCGCCCGCGAGATTCTCGAGGAGCTGCGCCGCCGTCTCGGCGACCAGCAGCGCCCCTTGCTCGAGCTCGACTACATCGAGCGCCTGCTGCGCCGGTTCTAAAACCCGCTGGATGTGACGCCTTGCGCCATGTGCCTTCGATCGTGCGAGCGCCCGCCTTGCGGAGGAGGTGCTCGAACTTGGCGAAGACCTGCCCGATGGGGTTGATTCCCCCGTACGGCTTGGCCCTCACCCCTTCTTCGCGTTTCGCAGCAGCAGGGAGAGCGGGAGCGACACGGCAGCCGCCGCCGTGAAAAGCCCGAAAGCATTGAGATGGGCAATCATGGCCGCCTGCCGCGAGATTTCGCCCGAGAGGCGGGCGAGCGACACCGGGCTCGACATATCGAGCGGCCCCACCACCCACGGCAATGACAGCGTGCGATTGAACGGCGAGATGGGCTCGGAAAGCAGCGAATAGTTCACGCCCGTCGAGCGCACCACTTCCGCAACGCAGACCGAAATGAAGAGACTCGCACCGATGTTGCGGAGCAGATGGAACATCGCCGTTGCTTCCGGCATGCGCTCGCGCGGAATTTTCGCGAACGTCACGAGCGACAGCGCGACGACGATCACGCCGGCCGAGAGACCTTGCACCACGCCATTCAGCGCCAGCTCGAAGGGCGTCACGTTGAGATCGATACGCATGAGCCAGACGCCGGCGACGAACTGAAGGACGAAGCCGGCGCCGACACTGACGCGCGGATCCAGGCGCGAAAGAAAGATCACCGCGAAGAAGCCGAGAAGACCGCCGACGCCGCGTGACCCGATGACCTGCCCGACCAGCACGTCGGGATAACCCATGTAGACGCGCATGAGCGGCGGCAGCAGCACCATCGGCGTGAAATTCAACATGCCGAAGATCGCAATCAGTGCGAGGCCGACACTGTAGTTCGGATCGAGCAGCAGGCGCAGATCGAGGAAGGGGCGGCGCGATGTCAGGCTGTGCGCGAGAAACAGGTAGAACGAGACCATCGAGATGAAGAGCGTGACGCGGATTTCCGTCGACTCGAACCAATCGAGCCGCTGGCCGCGCGAGAGCGCGAGCTGCAGGCCGCCGAGCGCAACTGACAGCAGAATGAAACCGATCCAGCTCAGATGGACAGGCCCTCGTTCTCGATCCGGCGGCAGCGTGGCGGAAAGTCCGATCGTCGCCGCGACGCCGACGGGAATAAGCAGGAAGAAGGCCCAGCGCCAGTTCAGGGTCTCCGCGAGATAGCCGCCGAGCATCGGCCCGATGATTGGCCCCAGCACGACGCCCATGCCGTAGACGCCGAGAACCATACGGTGCTGACGCTGCGGAAATGTATCGAGCAGGATGGTCTGCGCGAGCGGCACGCACGGGGCCCCGGCCGCCCCCTGCACGATGCGCCAGAGGATCTGCTCCTCGAGCGTCGTCGCGAAACCGCAAAGCGCCGTCGCAATCGTGAAGATTCCAGTGGCCCAGATCATCACGGTGCTGCGTCCGAAGCGCGCCGTGAGCCAGCCCGTCATGGGCATGGCAATGGCCGTCGCCAGAATGTTGAATGTCATCGTCCAGGAGACTTCGTCCGGCGTCGCGGAGAAGCTGCCCTGCATCTGCGGGAGCACGGTCGAGGCGACGAGGATCGAGCTGAAATAGACCGCGACCGACAGCATGGTCGAGATGAGGATGAGGATGCGCCGCGAGGCGCCGATCTCCATCTCGGCTGCGGGATTGTCGGTTGTATCGGTCATGCCCCTCCAGAGGCTGTCGCGCAGCCCAAGGCCATCCGTAGGGCGCCGGATCATCGGGCACAACATCGGCTGACGCGCCCTGCCCTGCTGTAGACGCGGCTCATCCGCGCCAAAGGTGCAGCTTGTCCGGACAGGCAAGCGGGAGGATAGTGGCTTATCCCGCTATCCGGAGCCCACGGCTCCCAATCAACCCGCCCCCGAGGAGCGCTCTCTCATGACCACCACGTTGCCGCGGATCGTGCTCGTGCCGCCGTCACCCAAGACGGGGGAGCTCGCGCAGCAGCTCGCACCCTCCGGCTTCGAGCTGATCCTGGCGCCCGAGAGCGGTGCGGAGCTCACCAACGCCGTCGGCAGCGCGGAATACATGGTGTGCTATCCGAACGTGAAAATGCCCGCGGCCTTCTACAAGGCCGCACCGAAGCACAAGCTCGTCCAGCTCCTGAGTGCCGGCTACGACGCCGTCGACATCGATGCCGCGGGCGCAGCGGGCGTGCCGGTCTGCAACAACGGCGGCGCCAATGCGATCTCGGTCGCCGAGCACGCCATCATGCTCATGCTTACGACGTCCCGCCGCGTGATCTGGCAGCATGGCATGGTCAAGGGCGGGCGCTGGCGCGGCAACGGCCCCGCGCCCGCCATGTACGAGCTTTACGACAAGACGCTCGGCATTGTCGGGCTCGGCACGATCGGCAAGAAGGTCGCGCGTCTCGCCCGCGCCTTCGGCATGAAGGTCGTCTACTTCGACATCCGCCGCCTCACCGAGGACGAGGAGGACGCCATCGGCGTCAAGTTCCGCCTGCTGAAGGAGCTGCTGCGCGTAAGCGACTTCGTCTCGCTGAACGTGCCGCTCAATGCCTCGACGCGTCACATGATCGGCACCGGCGAGCTGGCCCTCATGAAGCCGACGGCCATCCTCGTGAACACCAGCCGCGGCCCGGTCATCGACGAGGTCGCGCTGACGAAAGTGCTGAGCGAGGGCAAGATCTTCGGCGCCGGCCTCGACGTGTTCGACCAGGAGCCGCCGCCGTCCAATAACCCCCTTCTGCAGCTCGACAATGTGGTCCTGACCGCCCATTTCGCCGGGCCGACCTCGGACAATCATGTCGCCCGCTTCCGCAATGCCTTCGACAATATCCAGCGGGTGGCACGCGGCGAGCCGGCCCTGTGGGTGGTGCCGGAGGTCAGGGAAATGCTGCAGGCTCGGCGATGAACGCCGTCCAGATCAGTGCATATTTTGCTGCGCCGCCCAAACTTTGACGTTTCCAAGGTGGACTAGGTCAGCTATCCTGTCCTTTGTGTGGATTGTTCGCTCAAACCGCCCGGCGCGTGCCTGAACCCAAGGGTGCCAATTTCGGGGAGCGCGATCCACTCTCGTGGGGCAGGCTTAAAGTCGTCGGCTATAACCCCTTCGCCCGTCGTGAATGCATATCCGAACCGGAGATATGCCACGTGCGGGAGGAGCGATGACCTGACCGCCTGATTCACCCACTCAAACGCAGGATGGCCATCATTGGCCACACGGCGCCTCTTGGTGTGCCTGCGATCTGGAATCGGGGGGCGCCAAACCCGCTCAAGATGGGCGGCGCGCTCTCAGGCACATCGCTCTGAAGACTTGGGGTATTTGCGACCATGGCAAACGCGACTCTCGAAAACAGCGCCGCGCAATCTGGAATCGACTCCAGTGTCATGGATTGGGCGAACCCGCGCGCCCAGGGTCTGTTCGATCCGAAACGCGAATCTGACGCGTGCGGCGTCGGCTTCATCGTCGACCTGAAGAACCGCCCGAGCCATTCGATCGTCGAGGACGCGCTCGCGATCCTCGAGAACCTCGAGCACCGGGGCGCCGAGGGTGCCGAGGCCGGCGCGGGCGATGGTGCCGGCATCCTGATCCAGATTCCGCACGTCTTCCTCAAGGAGGAGTGCGCGAAGCTCGGCATCGCGCTGCCCGAGGCCGGGCAGTACGGCGTCGGCCACATGTTCATGCCGCAGGACGAGCGCCTGCGCACGCACTGCGAGAAGATCTGGGCGCGGCTCATTCGCGAGGAAGGCCTCGAATTCCTCGGCTGGCGCACCGTGCCCGTCGACAACT
>JAEWIJ010000207.1 GCA_023387235.1 Pseudomonadota bacterium | reverse complement strand
GAAGTCGAGGCCGAGGCTGCGCCGAACGGTGCTGCGCACGCCGTCGCACGCGAGCACGTAGTCGGCCGCGAGGCGATAGCTGCCGTCCGGCGTGTCGATGTCGAGCCACGCGTGGTCGTCATCCTGGTCGACCGCTGTCACGCGGCTCATGAAGCGCAGCTCGATCAGATCGGGGAAATCGCGCGCGCGGTCGATCAGGTACTCTTCGACATAGTACTGCTGGAGATTGATGAAGGCGGGCCGCTTGTGGCCGGGCTCGGGGAGAAGATCGAAGGCATAGACCTCGCGATCGCGGTGGAAGAGCCGGCCGACTTTCCACGTCACGCCCTTCGCTACCATACGATCGCCGACGCCGAGGCGGTCGAAGATCTCGAGCGTCCGCTTCGACCAGCAGATCGCGCGCGAGCCCGTCGAGACGACATTGCTCTCGTCGATGACGACGGATGCAATGCCGTGCAGCGCGAGGTCGATCGCCGCCGCGAGCCCGACCGGCCCGGCACCGACGATCGCGACGGGGAAGCGTCGTCCAGGACGACCATCCAGTTCGGGTGGCCGCACGAAAGGGAACACTGGAGAGCGATAGCGCGGCATGTGGCCTTTCCGCTGCCGTACTTCCCCCTCTCCCCGTTGTTACGGGGAGAGGGTCGGGGTGAGGGGCGGGAGCTTGCTGAAACGTCCGCGTTTGCCGCCGCCCCTCATCCTAACCTTCTCCCCGCAAGTGCGGGGAGAAGGGACCTGTCGAGTTCGGACTTCTGTCTTCGCTCACCACCTAACCCTGCAGCGCCTTCCACATGGCCTGATCGCGCTCGGCCGTCCAGATGCGCGGCGTATCGATGCCGAGCGCCTCGTCGTACGCACGCGCGACGTTGAAGGGCAGGCAATGCTCGTAGATGGCGTAGCTCGCAAACTTCGGATCGCACTCCGCGCGGCAGGCGTCCCACGCTTCCTTGAGCGAGCCACCGCGCCGAGCGACCTGTGCGACGGGCTTGTACGTCGAGCGCACGAAATCGGCGGTGAGGTCGAGCGCTTCGTTGACCTGCTTGGTACCGACGAGCGCGCCACCGCGACCGGGCGCGATCGAGTCCGGAGCATAGGCGCGAATGGCTTCGAGCGTTCCCGGCCAGTCGTTGAAGTGCGCGTCGCCGCAGTAGCAGGCGGAGTGATACTCGACGATGTCGCCCGTCATCATGACATTGGCATCGGGTACGAAGGCGACGATATCGCCGGCCGTATGCGCGCGACCGACGAACATGAGCTCGACGGGCCGCTTGCCGAGATCGACGGTCATCTTCTGCTTGAAGGTCATGCTCGGCCACGTGAGGCCAGGAATGGATTCGTGGCCTTGAAAGAGGCGCGGGAAGCGGCCGAATTCCGAATCCCAGTCCTCGTGCCCGCGCTCGTGGATCATGGCGTGGCACGTATCGGACGCGATGATCTCGCTCGCCTTGAAGGCGGAGGCACCGAGCACACGCACCGCATGATAGTGCGAAAGCACGACGTACTTGATCGGCTTGTCCGTTACCTTGCGAATATGCTCGATGACCTTGCCGGCAAGGCGCGGCGTCGCCTGCGCATCGACGATCATCACCGCGTTGTCGCCGATGATCACGCCGGTGTTCGGATCGCCCTCGGCCGTGAAGGCATAGAGATTGCGCCCGATCTCGGTGAACGAAACCTTCTTCTCGGTCATGTCGCCGACCGAGGCGAATGCCTTGCCGCTCATGCGTCCTCCATGGTGCTTCTCGTTGCTTATATCAGGGCTTGCCGTTGAAGCGCTTCTCCAGGCCATCCCAGCAGGCGGCATAGTCGGGCTGCAGGCTTTCGAGCTCGGCCGCGAACCGCGTCAGATGCTGCGGAAAGCGCGTCTCGAACATGAAGGCCATGGTGCCCGTAAGCTTCACCGGCTTGAGCTCGACGCTGCTCGCGTGGCGGAAGGCATCCGCATCCGGGCCGTGCGGCAGCATGCAGTTGTGCAGGCTGATCCCGCCGGGGACGAAGCCCTGGGGCTTGGCATCATAGACGCCATAAATGAGGCCCATGAACTCGGACATGATGTTCATGTGATACCAGGGCGGGCGGAAGGAATGCTCGGCGACGAGCCAGCGCTCCGGGAAAATGACGAAGTCGATGTTGGCGGTGCCGGCCGTTTCCGAGGGCGCCGTGAGCACGGTGAAAATCGACGGATCAGGATGATCGAAAAGGATCGCGCCGACGGGCGAGTAGGTCCGCAGATCGTACTTGTAGGGCGCGTAGTTGCCGTGCCACGCGACGACGTCGAGCGGCGAGTGTCCGATCTCGGTGACGTAGAACTTGCCGGCCCATTTGACGGTCAGCCGGCAGGGCTTCTCCTTGTCCTCGAAGGCGGCAACGGGTGTCTTGAAGTCGCGCGCATTGGCGAGGCAGTTGGCGCCGATGGGGCCGCGATCGGGCAGCGTGAACTTCGCGCCGTAGTTCTCGCAGACGTAGGCGCGCACCGGCCCGTCGATGGGCGATGCCTTGAACTTCACGCCGCGCGGGATCACGCAGACATCGCCGGGGCCGACCTCGATGATGCCGAACTCGGTCGAGAAGCGCGCGCTGCCCTCCTGCGGAACGATCAGCAGTTCGCCGTCGGCGTTGAAGAAGTACTCGTCCTCCATGGGCCGCGTCATGAGCAGGATGTGCGCGGCCATGCCGGCCTGCGTGTTGACGTCGCCGGCCGTCGTCATGGTGCGCACGCCGTCGATGAACGAGAGGCGCTCGTTCGGGATCGGCACCGGCCCCCAGCGCAACTGCCCGATGGAAAGCTCGTGCTCGTCGAGGGCCGGCGCCGTCTTCCAGAACGAAACGCTCGTCTTCTTGAAATGGCTCGCATGGCGCACGGATGGGCGAATGCGATAGAGCCAGGAGCGCTCGTTGGTGCCGCGCGGTGCCGTGAAAGGCGAGCCCGATAGCTGCTCCGCATAGAGCCCGTACGCGCAGCGCTGCGGGGAGTTTTGCCCCTGCGGCAGCGCGCCCGGCAAGCTCTCGGTCTCGAAGTCGTTCCCGAAGCCCGGCATGTAGCTGAGGGTCATGGCGATCGCCTCCTCCAATTGTCGGAAGTGTCGCGCGCGCTTGACACCAGCCATCCGGTGGCCGCTGCCGCTCGGTCGCCTCCGATTTTTCCGGACTTTGCCAACTGGGCCCGGCAGGTGGCAACCGCATTCGCTCGTCCGCGGAGTGTGGCCCATCTGCATCGGACCAAATGCGATGGGGGCTTGCGGCTGTGAAGAAGCTTGTCTGCGCTTAGATGCTAATGCAAATTATTCCTAATATGAGATCTGGAGTTGATGATGATGCTAAGACGCCTAGCGGCCACGGCGCTTATCTCAAGCGCGGTCGCTACTTTCGAATTGCCCTCGAACGGTGCGCACGCCGGCACGTTCGAGGTGAAGGCACCCGAGATTACGAAGGGCGAGTCGGAGCTGCTCACGAACCACGCCTCGCAGGGCGGCTTCTCGAATAGCGCGGATCAGGTCCGCCACAGCTTCGAGCTGCTCGCGGCATATGCCCCGACCGACTATTTCAAGCCGGCGATCAAGCTCGGCTTTGATCGTCCCGTCGGTGAGACCGCGCATCTTGGCACTGTGGGCATTGAAGGGCAGTTCTATCTCGGCAAACTCAGCCCCGGGATCTCGATCGGCTGGTTCACCGCGCTCGATATGCGGGCGCACAGCGACGAGACCAACACGCTCGTCTTCGGCCCTCTCATCAAGTTCGGCGACGACGCGCTGTCGCTGACCGTGAACCCGTTCCTCGAGCGCACATTCGGGCCTAATCGCGAGGAGGGTCTTACACTCACCTATGCCATAGGCCTCAAAGCGGCGGTCCGCGAAGGTCTGGCGCTCGGCATCGAGGCGTACGGTGCCATTCCCGAGATTGCCGACCCGCCCGAGAGCCATCTGCATGAGCACCGCATTGGCCCGGTCATCTTCATCGACCATGATGTGACCTCGGCGCTCCAGAGCGCGCGACCGACAAAGCTCTCACTGGAGATCGGCGCGTTCGTCGGGCTTTCCGATGCAGCGCCCGACTGGACGGGCAAGATCAAGGCCGCGCTGACCTGGTGAACAACGACGCCCTACGCGCTTTTGTTGCCCATCCCGCACATGTCGCCGATGAACCACGCGGCACGATGCCTCGATCGGCAAAGTAGCCATTGGACCGCCAATCTTCGCCTCTATGGTGCGCCCACCTCTCAGAGGCGGGGAGAATAGAAGATCATGAGCACGCGCAATTTCTCGCTGGGACTTCTGGTGACGGCCCTGATGACGGGCACGGCAACGGCGGTCCTCGCGTGGCCCCTCAAGAAAGATCTCTCGAAAGTCGAGCTCCCCGATGAGCCGGAAGCCGAGCTGCAGCTCGAGTACGCGCCATCATGGGCCGAGCCCGGCACGCAGCCGGTGATCGGAGGCCCGTCATCCGAACTTGGCACACTTCCCGCGACACCAGATGCTGCAGCTGCGGCGGCTTTCTCGCCACGCGCAACGCAGAGTGCCATAGAGCGCGCGATCAAGAACGGCTACTCGGTCGGCGCGACGCCCGAGCAGTTCCCGGCCGAGATGAACAGGGGCTATGCCGTCACGGAGAAGCTCAGAA
>JAEWIJ010000072.1 GCA_023387235.1 Pseudomonadota bacterium | reverse complement strand
CTCATCATCTGCTCGGGCTACAACGTCTATCCGCGGCGCATCGAGGAGGCGCTCTACGAGCACGAGGCCGTCGAGGAGGTGACGGTCATCGGCATTCCCGACGAATATCGCGGCGAGGCGCCCAAGGTGTTCGTCAAGCTCAAGGCTGGGGCAAGTGCGAGCGTCGAGGATCTCAAGAAGCACCTGGAGCCGAAGCTCTCGCGCATCGAGCTGCCGTCCGAAATCGAGATCCGCGAGGCACTGCCGAAGACCATGATCGGCAAGCTTTCGAAGAAGGAGCTGGTGGCGGAGGAGAAGGCAAAACGGGCCAAGGCGAAGGCGTGAGGCGCCGCTGCGCCCTGACGACGCGGGTCTTGTGGGGACAGCGCGCGATCGCGTAGAGCACGTCAGCGCACGTCAGCGTTGGATGGAATCACCAGCCGTCGTCCAGCGTGCTCTATTTCTTGTTTGAGAGACTGATTCACGCTCTCGATGGAAGCGCCGGTGCTTCCATCTCGACCGATCAGGCTCTAGGTTAACTTGAGCGGACAGATACAGGCGGGAAGAGCGGATTGATGCGGGTTTGGCGCAAGGGGGCGCTGGCGGGGGCACTGGCGACGGTACTGGCGACGGTCTTCGCCCTTATGCTTCTCGAGGCGGGCACGGCGGAGGCGCGCACGCTCTGCGTCGGCAAGGACTCCATCCTGCTGCGCGCGGGCCCCTCGTGGCGCGAGAACCCGGTCGGAAGTATTCCGGGCGGCTCGTGCGGTCTCCAGGTCGTCGGCGAGTGCGTGTCCGGCTGGTGCCAGGTCGCGCTCGGCAGCCGGCGCGGCTGGGTCGATGCGCGCCAGGTGATCGTTCAGGAGGGCAAGGACGCGCCCGCCGCGCCGAGACGCGATGAGCCACCGCCGCCGCGTCGGGCAGAGCCGTCACCGCCGCCCCGACAGGCGGAGCCGCGCCCCGCGCCACCCGCCACGACCGGCGCCGCGACGGACCGCGACAGCCATTGCGTCCAGGGTGTCCGGCGGGGCGATACGCTGCGCATCCGCACGGGGCCGAGCGTCGAGTACAGTGAAGTCGGCGGCATACCGCCTGATGCCTGCGGCGTGGTGATCAACGGCCCCTGCCGAGGCTCGTGGTGCCCGGTGAGCTATCGTGGCTTGCGCGGCTGGTCGAACGCGAGCTACCTCCGCCCGCCCTGGATGCGCTGAGTTGCCCGATACCCACAGCGGGGGCGCTCCGAATGAGCGGCCAAGCAGCGCGCGACCGCGCGCCGGCGCGAGCGCCGCCCCCGCGGAGCCGATGAGCGAAGCGAATTTCGGCGTGAGCGGAATAGACGCCGGGTGTATGCTGCGCGCCGAAACCTCATTCCCTAATGCACAAGGAGGCCCCCTGATGGCCAATCCAGCGAACGATCCCGTTGTCATCGTTGCGGGCGCGCGCACGCCCATGGGCAGCTTCCAAGGCAGCTTGCAGGCGATGACCGCGCCCGAGCTCGGCGCCGTTGCGATCAAATCGGCGCTCGGCCGGACAGGCATCGCGCCCGAGGAAGTGGCGGAAGTGCTCATGGGCTGCGTGCTGCCCGCCGGCCAGGGCCAGGCGCCGGCGCGGCAGGCCGCGCGTTACGGCGGGCTCCCGGACAGCGTGCCGTGCACGACCGTGAACAAGATGTGCGGCTCCGGCATGAAGACGGTCATGATGGCCTACGAGGCCCTGCACGCGCGGCCGAAGGACGTGATCATCGCGGGCGGGCTCGAGAGCATGACCAACACGCCCTACCTGCTGCCGAAGATGCGCTCGGGCGCGCGCCTCGGCCACACGCAGGCTTATGATCACATGTTCCTCGATGGGCTCGAGGATGCCTACGACAAGGGCCGCCTCATGGGCACCTATGCCGAGGACACGGCGCAGCACTACCAGTTCACGCGCGAGCAGCAGGATGCCTACGCGATCGAGAGCCTGCGCCGCGCCAAGGCCGCCAACGAGGATGGTTCCTTCGCGAACGAGATCGCGTCCGTCGCCGTGAAGTCGCGCAAGGGCACGACCGAGGTGACGCGCGACGAGCAGCCCTTCTCCGCCGATCCGGCGAAGATCCCGACGCTGAAGCCGGCCTTCCGCGATGGCGGCACTGTGACGCCCGCGAATTCGAGCTCGATCTCGGATGGCGGTGCCGCTCTGATTCTCATGCGTGAGAGCGAGGCCAAGCGCCGCAAGCTGCAGCCGCTCGCCCGCATTGTCGCGCAGGCAAGTCATGCTCAGGCGCCGGCGTGGTTCACCACCGCGCCGATCGGCGCCATGAAGAAGGTGCTCGAAGCGGCCGGCTGGTCGGCGAAGGATGTCGGCCTCTATGAGATCAACGAGGCGTTCGCCGTCGTCACCATGGCGGCCATGCGCGATCTCGATCTGCCGCACGACAAGGTCAACATCCACGGCGGCGCCTGCGCGCTCGGCCATCCAGTCGGCGCCTCCGGCGCGCGCATCATCGTGACGCTCATCAATGCCATGGCCAAGCGCGGCGAGACGAAGGGCATTGCCTCGCTCTGCATTGGTGGCGGAGAGGCGACGGCGGTCGCGATCGAGCGCGTGAATTGATCGCTGCAGCTCCCGGCGGCGGCCTGACGACGCGGCCCATGGTCGTGATCACGGGCGCCTCCGAGGGCATCGGCCAGGCTTTCGCGCGGCGCTACGCGGCTGACGGCCGTGACCTCCTGCTCATTGCGCGGCGCCCGGACCCGTTGGCGCGCCTCGCCGAGGAGCTGCGTGCCGCGCATTCGGTCCGTGTCGAAATCCTTTCGCAGGATGTGGCCGCGCCCGAAGCACCGGCCAACATAGATGCGGCCCTCGCCGCTGCCGGCGCGCACTGTGATCTGCTGGTCAACAATGCCGGGATCGGGCTCTCCGGTGCCTTCCACGATTTTTCGCTCGACGATATCGACCGGCTCGTCGCGACGAACACGGCGGCGCCGACCCGCCTGATGCATCACATGCTGCGGGACATGCGTGCGCGCGGCCGCGGCGGCATCATCAATCTCGCCTCGCTCGCAGGGTTCGCGCCGGGGCCCTATCAGGCCGTCTATTGCGCGAGCCGCGCCTACATGCTCTCGCTCTCGGAGGGCGTGGCGGCCGAGGTGGCCCGCGAGGGCATCAGGATCACGGCCGTCGCGCCAGGGCCGGTACGCACCGGCTTTCACGACAAGATGGGGGCGAACAACGACCTTTACCGCTGGCTCATTCCCTCGCTTGCGCCGGAGACGGTGGCCGGATGGGCGGTGACAGCCCACAATTTGGGCTTCCGCGTCGTCGTGCCCGGTTTGTTGAACAACATTCTGGCTCTATGTTTGCGACTCATGCCGCACAGAATATCCGTGCTGGTCCAGGGTACGCTGTTCTACCCTCGCAACCGATGACGCGATGATGCTCGACGCCGAACCGACACGCGAAGCACCGCTCGATGGCCGCGGGATCGATGCCTCTCGTGCACTGACGATCGGGAAGAAGCCGGTGCTCATCGTCCTGCACATGGCTCACGCCAATCCGGGCCACGTCGGCCGCTGGTTTCGCGAGAACGGCTACCCGCTCGACATCCGCCGCCCTTTCGAGGGCGACCCGCTGCCGGCCACGATGGAGAACCACACCGGCGCAGTGATCCTCGGCGGCTCGCAGAGCGCCAATGACAATTTCGACTACATCAAGCGGGAGCTGGATTGGATCGGCGTCCTGCTCGCGGAGCAGAAGCCCTATCTCGGCATCTGCCTCGGCGCGCAGATGCTGGCGCGGCATCTCGGGGCGCCCGTCGACTACTGCAATCACGGTCGCGTCGAGATCGGTTATCACCCCGTGCGGCAGATCGACCAGGGCCACATACTGGGCGAACTGCCCCCGCACGTCTATCAGTGGCATCGCGAAGGCTTCCACCTGCCGCATGGCGCGACACTGCTCGCCACGGCCGAAGGTCCGTTCGAGAACCAGGCCTTCGTCTATGGTCCTGCGGCGCTCGGCGTGCAGTTCCATCCCGAGATCATGCACACGCAGGTCAATCGCTGGTCGGGCTCGAATCCCGTGCGGCTGCTCATGCGAGGCGCACACTCGCGCGAAACGCAGATCGCGTCGCATCTCGTTCACGCGCCGCGCGTGCATGTCTGGCTTGACCAGATGCTGCGCCGCTGGGTCACGGGTCGTCTCGCCGTCTGAGTGCGCGCGGGATTAACCATCGCGGGCATCTTCGCACATTCGTAACATCTGCCGTGGCAATATGCCTTCAGCGCCGGCTTTCAGGTTTTGCGTACTGGCGCCAATCTTTCAGCGGAGCGTCGCGGCAGCGGGGCTCCGCTTTCCTTTTGGGGCGCCGTGAGTGCGCCTCAGCTCCGCGATGGGGCGTGCTGCCAGAAAGGCGCCCAATCGATGCTCCGCGTGAGCGCGCAGTCCTTGGGTGACGCGATCAGCAGCGCCGTCGTGCTTGCGGTGTAGGGGCTGAGCCCCACGACGGACAGCGCTTTGTACTTCAGCCATTCGACGCGCAGATCGAGACGGCTCGGCGCTTCCCAGGCCCGCCCGAGATAGGCGATGCGCCGCTCACGCCCCGCACCGACCGCCGCATCGAAGAGCGGCCCTTCCTGCAGACTGAGGCGCACCGGGAAAACGTCGATGCGGCCGCCGCACTGCGGCGCATCGAATGAAACGGCTTTCAGGAGGGCGCCGTCCGCGCTCGGCATGATCTGCGCAGCAATGCCGCGGGATGTCAGCAGATCGGTGACAGCAGGACGCACGTCGTATTCCACGGGCTCGTGCGAGGCCTGGATCCTCGCCGCGAGCGCGCCGAGAAGCAGGGTGGCAAAGAGCGCGCGGATGGCCCAGGTTCTCATGGCGCACGCCCCACGCGCAGCGCGCCATAGAGGCTGATTGCGAGCACGCCGAGTGTCGTCGCCCAGGCGAAGATGAGTTGTCCCGTGCCGTTGTGCCAGTACTCGAAACTCTCGGCACCGAGCGCCATAAGATAGAGACGGCTCGCATTGAGCGCGATGACGGCGACGACGACGGCGAGGCCGACCAGGACGTCGGCTTTGACCCAGCGGGGACGGGCGAGCTTCGTCAGCGCCACCCAGCAGAGCAGGCCGAGCGAGATGTTGTGGAAGGAGGAGCAGGGGCCATAGACGATGATGCTGTGGTCGCTCGACGCGCCGACGATGGTCTCGGACCACTGGATGCCCGACCGCGTGGCGCTCAGCGCGGCGCCGACGAGGGCGGCATCGGCCTGCAGGAGATGGTACGCGAAGATCTCGAAGAGTCTCGGCCCCCAGAAGCCGTTGAAGGCGAGCGCCAGCATCACGGCGCCAGCAGCGCCGAGCTTGATGTCCGTGCGGTCGCGCAGCATGAAATAGGCGGCGGCCGCCGTCATCGCCAGCCAGGGGACGGACCGCGCGGTAAGGACGCCCGACGCGATGACCGCCAGCAGGAGAACGACGTCGCTCGCGCGGGCGGGTGCGCGTCGCGCGCTGTCGACGATGAGGCTCAGGACCGCGAACCAGGCGATGTACGTGAAGATGCTTTTCGCCGCGAGATGGCTTTGCAGCCCCTCGAGATAGGCCGCGAGCGTGTCCGAGGGAACGGCCAGGAACTGCTGGCACAGCAGCGCGAGGGCCAGCCATAGCAGCATCTCGCGCCGGCCGAGCGCAAGGACGCTACGCGCGCCCTGCGCCAAATCTGCGCCGCCCTCGAGAGGGTGCGCAGATGCAACTCGCGTGTGCGACTGGCTCGCCAACCCTCAAGTCTCCGGGTGACGAAGCGCTAGTCTTTTTGCCGGAAACGCCGCACGGCAAGAAGTGCGCCGACGGCAGCGGCGGCGAGCGGGAGCCCGAAGCCGATCAGCGGGCCCGGAGCCGGCTGCGGGGTCGATTGGCAGAGCGACCTGGGGAAGCAGGGTATTGCTGCCGCGGCAGGGTCGAGAGAGGCGAGCAGCACCAATACCGCGCACGCCCCGAGAAGCAGGTAGGTCATCCAGCAACGCATTATTAACGCCCTCTTACGCACTGTACCGAACGCTATCCCCAAGCATGCAGTTTTCTTGCCGCCCGCCTCCGGGGTCAAATCCCCAAATGGTGGTAATTCCGCATAAAGTTAACAAAAAATGACTGGCGATTATCGAGTGTTTCGTTGTGGAGTGTTGCCCTAAAGACCGCCTGCGGAGCGTCGTTCGTGATACGCTGAAAATCATGATTCGCGGGGGCGTTGAGGCAGCAGTGTTTCCTTCACTCACATCGACATATCGGGCGCTCCTCCGGACGGCGGGAGCTGCGGCGGTCGCCATTTCCCTGACAGGAGCGGCGCAGGCCCAGGATTATCGTTCGTGGACCGGCTTCTATGTCGGTCTCCACGGCGGCTATCACTGGGGCGGATCGTCCTCGCTGTCTCTCCTCCCTGACGAGGCGGCGTGGGCCGCGATCAGTCCGGACTACGCCCAGTTCAGCGGCGGTACCGGCGGTTCGGTCAACGACTACATCGCGGGCGGCCAAGTCGGGTACAACTGGCGGACCGGCGGCTTCATCGTCGGCCTCGAGGCCGACATAGCGCGGACGAGCGTCGGCACCGACGTCGATCGCACGACCATGGTCACCGAAGGCCTCGATACCTTCCCGGTCCGGTTTCAGAATGCCGCGGAAATCGACTGGCTCGGGACGCTCCGGGCCCGCATCGGCGTGACGCCGTTCGGAACGGAGCGGGTGCTCCTCTATGTGACCGGTGGCCTCGCCTATGCGCGCGTGAAGACGGCGCACTCGCTCATCGACGTCGATAACGCATCCGGGTACGCAGGATCGTCATCGGGCTGGGAGGCGGGCGGCACGATCGGCGCCGGCCTCGAGTGGGGCATCGGCGGCGGCTGGACGCTGAAGGCGGAATATCTCTATTACGACCTCGGCGACATCAAGGTGCACGGCGAGCACGTCAATAACGCAGCTCCGCCCGAATACGGGACGGACGCGCACTACGATCTCAACGGCCACATCGCCCGTCTTGGTGTGAACTACCGGATCGGCGGCTACTGAGCGCCGCCGCAATTTGACGCTCCTCCAGCGCGGACCTATGAACTCGCAAGGTGCGCTGAGGCGCGGCGAGGCGGGCTCATGCTGCTCACAGAATTAGTGCCGGACGAGGTGGCCGCTCCTGCAGCGGTCACTGCCATCACCATCAATGGGCTGGCCTCCGATAGTCGCTCCGTGGCGCCGGGTTTTCTGTTCGCCGCGCTCGCCGGCAGCCGCACCGACGGCGCCCGTTTCGTCGCCGATGCGCTGGACAAAGGCGCCGTAGCGCTTCTCGCGGCGGAAAATGCGACGATCGATGCGCCGCCGCACATCCCTGTGCTTCGCGCCCGCGAGCCGCGCCGCGCCCTTGCGCTCATGGCCGCACGCTTTCATGCCCGCCAACCCGCGCACATGCTGGCGGTTACCGGCACGAGCGGCAAGACGTCCGTTGCCGACTTTACGCGGCAGATCCTGACGCTTCTCGGCCGGCAGGCTGCTTCGGTCGGCACCATCGGGCTCGTCCGGCCGAGCGGCGCGGTGTACGGTTCGCTGACGACGCCTGATCCGATCTCGCTCCACGCGACGCTCGACGGCCTCGCGCAGGACGGCATCACGCATGTCGCCTTCGAAGCGTCCTCGCACGGCCTCGATCAGCACCGTCTCGACGGCGTGCGCGTTTCGGCTGCGGCCTACACGAACCTCGGGCGCGATCACCTCGACTATCACCCGACGCTCGACGCCTATCTCGCGGCGAAGCTGCGCCTTTTCCGCGAGTTGCTGCCAAGTGACGGAACGGCGGTTGTGAACGCGGGCGGAGCCGAGGCTGTGCGCGTCATCGATGCCGTGCGTCGGCGCAGCATTCGCCTCATAACCACCGGCTTTGGTGGTGAGACGCTCCATCTCACCGACATCGTGCGCGACGGTTTTGCGCAGCGCGTCGCTCTCAGCGTCGAGGGCCGCGATGTCACGCTGCGCTTTCCGCTGCTCGGCACCTATCAGGTCGAGAACGCGCTTCTTGCCGCCGGCCTCGCCATGGCGAGCGGCGAGATGGCCGATGCCGCGCTCGGCACACTCGAGCAGCTCCGAGGTGTCGCGGGCCGCCTCGAGATCGTCGCCGAGCACAATGGCGGGCTTGCCGTGGTCGACTACGCGCACAAGCCCGAAGCGCTCGTTGCGGCGCTCGAAGCGCTGCGGCCCTTCGCGACGGGCAAGCTCATCTGCGTCATCGGCTGCGGCGGCGATCGCGATCGCGGCAAGCGCCCGATCATGGGACGCATCGCGGTCGAGCGCGCCGACGTCGTGATCATCACCGACGACAATCCGAGAAGCGAGACGCCCGCCGCCATTCGCGCCGAGATGCTGCGGGGCGCGATCGGCGCGCGCGAGATCGGTGATCGCAGCGAGGCCATTGCCGCCGGCATGTCCATGCTCGGTGCGGGTGACGTGCTGCTCGTCGCCGGCAAGGGCCATGAGACGGGCCAGATCTTCGGCAGCGTGACATTGCCCTTCAGCGATCACGACGAGATCAGGAAGCACGTACATGACTGACGGCGCGCCGCTCTGGTCCTGGGATGCGCTCGTCGCGGCGGCCGAAGGCGCGGCCGATGGCGCACCGGCACATGCCATCACGGGCTTTTCCATCGACACGCGATCCCTCGCGCCGGGCGAGATTTTCGTCGCGCTCACCGATCAGCGCGATGGCCATGACTTTGTCGGCGCGGCATTCGCGGCCGGAGCTGGCGCCGCACTCGTACGGCGCGATTTCATGGCGCCGCCGGGCTCGGGTCCGCTCATCCGCGTGGATGATCCTCTCGGCGCGCTGGGGCGCATCGCGGTTGCCGCGCGCGCGCGACTTCGACCCGAGGCGCGCGTGATCGCGGTGACGGGTAGCGCCGGCAAAACCGGGACGAAGGAGATGCTGCGCGCCTGCCTCGCCGCGGCGGGCAAGGTCCACGCGCCGGAGAAATCCTTCAACAACCACTGGGGCGTGCCGCTGACGCTTGCGCGGATGCCGGCGGATGTCGATTTCGCTGTGATCGAGATCGGCATGAACCACGCGGGCGAGATCAGCCCGCTGACACGCATGGCGCGGCCGCATATCGCCGTCATCACGAACGTGCTGCCTGTGCACGTCGGCAATTTTCCTGATGGCGAGCAGGGTGTGGCACGCGCCAAGGCCGAGATCTTCGAGGGACTGGAGCCGGGCGGCATCGCCGTGTTGCGGAGGGATAGCCGTCATTTCTTACTGCTCAAGGAAATGGCCGAAGAGCATGGTGCCCGCATCATCACGTTTGGAGCGGGGACAGCGGATGTTCGTGCAGAGGGGGTTGAACCAAGCGATACCGGCAGTGAGATCGCGGCTGTGATTGCAGAACGCGCCTTTCGCTACCGTCTCGGCACGATCGGCAGGCACATCGCTGCCAATTCCCTAGCCGTCGTAGCGACGCTCGATGCGCTGCATCTGCCGCTGGAAAAGGCCACCGCGCCACTCGCAAGCATCACGCCGCCCGTCGGACGCGGCGCGCGGTCGGTGCTGAAGGCCGGCGATGGCTCCATCCTACTGATCGATGAGAGCTACAACGCGAATCCAGCCTCGATGGAGGCTGCTATTTCAGTTCTCGGTTCGGCGTCGCGTAAGAGCTATCCGCGACGCGTCGCCGTGCTCGGTGATATGCTTGAGCTAGGTGATAATGCTGGGGACTATCATCTGGGGCTAGGTCCTTGGATATTCCATAACCTTATTGATCTCGTCTTCGCGTGCGGGCCGAACATGGGGAAGCTTTATGAGACGCTGCCGCACGAACGTCGCGGTGCCTGGGCGCCGGATTCGAATGCGCTCATCGCGCACGTCGTGGATGCGCTGCAGCCTGGTGATGTCGTGATGGTGAAGGGTTCGCTCGGCAGCCGCATGGCGCCAATCGTCGCCGCGATCAAGGCGCGGTTCGGCGCGGCTTGAAAAGCAGTGGCAGACGCGTACGTCGAACACGCGTCTGCCCCTCATCCTAACCTTCTCCCCGTAAGGACGGGGAGAAGGGACCTGCAGCGCTTGCCGCGAACGAGAGATTCATAAGAGCGGGTGGGTTCGGGAGGGTGTTCCCTCCCGATTGGGGCCAGGGGCGAAAGCCCCGTCGCGCCAGAGGCGCGATCCGCATGACCACATGCGATTGCTATCTGCATGGCCGCCACGAGCTGGTTGCGAAGCACCTTCTTCCCAGCAGCCCGCGGCAAAAAAATAAAGGCCGCAGGCTGATGCCCGCGGCCTCGACTTCTCCCACGTGACGCGAAGGCTTACGCCTTGGCTTCAGCCGCTGCCTTGGCGAGCGCGACGCGGCGCTGGCCGGCGAGCTTCTTCGCCTTGGTGCGCGCGCCGATGGTGTTGCCGGCGAGAGGGCTCGACTTCTTGCGCGGAATGGCGTGGCCGGCCTTCTTGCGGCGCTTCTCGGCGTTGCGCGGCGAACGTGCTGCACGATTGGACATGACGGTCATCTCCTGCTTGAGCGCGCTTCAGCGCCGCTCTGTTCCCTGGATCAATCGAAGTCGCGCGGCGGGCGGCGCTCGCGGCCACCACCACGGCGCTCGCCGCCACGGTCACCACGGTCACCACGATCGCGGCGCTCACGACGCTCACCGCCCTCGCCCTCGCCACCTTCGCCACCCTCGCGGGGCGGCTCGGGCGGCAGTTCCTGGCCGGTCGCCTGATCGACGATGCGCATGGAGAGGCGCACCTTGCCGCGATCGTCGAAGCCAAGGAGCTTGACGTAGACCTCCTGGCCCTCCTTCACGACCTCGCCGACCGTCTGCGGACGCCCGCGCGTGAGCTGCGAGATGTGCACGAGACCGTCCTTCGGTCCGAAGAAGTTCACGAAGGCGCCGAACTCCATGATCTTGACGATCTTGCCCTTGTAGATCTTGCCGACCTCGGGCTCGGAGGTGATGCCGCGGATGCGGTTCAGGGCCTTCTCGATCGACTCGCGGTTCGCCGACGCGATCTGGATCGTGCCGTCGTCCTCGACGTTGATCTTCGCCCCGCTCTCCGCAACGATGTCGCGGATCACCGAGCCGCCGGAGCCGATCACGTCGCGGATCTTGTCGACGGGGATCTTGATCGTCTCGATGCGCGGCGCGTGTTCGCCGAGCTCCGAGCGGGCGCCCGTCAGCGCCTTCGACATCTCGCCGAGAATGTGGATGCGGCCCGCGTGCGCCTGCTCGAGAGCAACGCGCATGATCTCCTCGGTGATGCCGGTGATCTTGATGTCCATCTGCAGCGATGTGACACCGACCTCCGTGCCGGCGACCTTGAAGTCCATGTCGCCGAGATGATCCTCGTCACCGAGGATGTCGGAGAGCACGGCGAAGTCGTTGGCTTCCTTGATGAGGCCCATGGCGATGCCGGCAACCGGGCGCTTCAGCGGTACGCCGGCGTCCATCAGCGCGAGCGAGGTGCCGCATACGGTCGCCATCGAGGACGATCCGTTCGACTCGGTGATCTCCGAGACAACGCGCATCGTGTAGGGGAACTCCTCGGGCGTCGGCAGGAGCGGATGCACGGCGCGCCACGCGAGCTTGCCGTGGCCGATCTCGCGGCGGCCGGGAGAGCCCATGCGGCCCGTTTCGCCGACCGAGAAGGGCGGGAAGTTATAGTGGAGCATGAAGCGCTCCTTGCGCGTGCCCTCGAGCGCATCGATCATCTGCTCGTCGTCGCCCGTGCCGAGCGTCGCGATGACGACAGCCTGGGTCTCGCCGCGGGTGAAGAGCGCGGAGCCGTGCGTGCGCGGGAGCACGTGCACCTCGGAGACGATCGGGCGGACGGTCTTGAGATCGCGGCCGTCGATGCGCTTGCCGGTGCGGATGATATCGCCGCGCACGACGTCGGCCTCGAGCGACTTGAACACGCCGCCGAGCTTCACCGACGTTGCGGCATCGGCGTCGGCCGGCAGCATGGCAGACATGGCCTTGTCCTTGGCCGCGTCGATGAGTGCATAACGCTTCTGCTTCTCGGGCGTCGCGAAGGCTGTGCGGAGGTCCTCCTCGATGAGCGACTTCATCTGCGCCTTCTCGGCGCTGAGGTCGGTGGGCTGGAAGTCCCACGGTTCCTTGGCCGCCTTCTCGGCGAGCTTGATGATCGCATCGATCACCGGCTGGAAGCCGCGCTGCCCGAAGATGACGGCATCGAGCATCTGCTTCTCGGAGAGCTCCTTGGCTTCCGACTCGACCATCATCACGGCATCGGTGGTGCCGGCGATGACGAGATCGAGATCGCTCGACGCCATCTCGTCGACCATCGGATTGAGCACGAACTCGCCGTTGACGACGCCGACGCGCGCGGCGCCGATCGGGCCGAGGAACGGCAGGCCCGAGAGCGTGAGCGCGGCGGAGGCCGCGACCATGCCGAGGATGTCGGGATCGTTCTCGAGATCATGGCTCAGCGTCGTGATGACGATTTGCGTCTCGTGCTTGAAGCCCTCGACGAACAGCGGCCGGATCGGACGGTCGATGAGGCGCGAGGTCAGCGTCTCCTTCTCGGTCGGGCGACCTTCGCGTTTGAAAAAGCCGCCTGGGATCTTGCCGGCGGCATAAAATTTTTCCTGGTAGTTCACGGTGAGCGGGAAGAAATCGATGCCCGGCTTCACGCTCTTTGCGGCGACGACCGTCGCGAGCACGCTGGTCTCGCCGTACTGCGCGTAGACCGCGGCGTCGGCCTGACGCGCCATGCGGCCGGTTTCGAGCGTCAGCTTGCGTCCGCCCCAGTCAATCTCGACCTTGTGGGTGTTGAACATATCCGTACGTGTCCTTCATCAACAGCTCGGGCGCCGCCGCCCCCCCTGGGCGCGGCGCCTGTTGGCATGAGTGGGCAAGCGGGCTCG